>CAXUDC010000179.1:0-5876 GCA_964249685.1 uncultured Acidobacteriaceae bacterium | reverse complement strand
ACTCTACGTTGTGGCCGTCGGCGACGTGGCTGGCCTCGGCGGCCATGCGGGCGAGGCCGGTGGGTGGTGGCTGGAGGATGGGGAAGAGGGTTGCTGGTTGGGGTTGGTTGTTCGCCATATCTTCGCCTCTTAAGTAAGGATGCAGGTTGGCGTGGCGGTTGTCAACTGGGTTTTTGGGTTGCGGGTCTTTTCTGAGCTGTTAGCCATCAGCTCACAGCTATGAATTCTCAGCTCTGGGCTTTGGTGGCTAGGTAGAGCCTACTTCCACGATAACCGGGGTGAAGCTGCGGTGATCATGGGGCACCCCTAGCGCCTTGGGGGACTCCGTTGATCAGGACTCCCTTCAGTGGGGCCTGCACGTTGAACAGCAGTTGCTCGGTGTAGCGGACCTGGCGGAGGTCGACGGTTTCGAAGCGCGCGATGAGTAGAACCGTGTCGACCTGCGCCATGCTGAGAATGCCGACCGGAGCGCCCGCGGGTGCGCTGTCGAGGAGCACGTGGGTGTAGTCCTGCCGGGCCTGGCGGAGCAGCGCGTCGAAGGCGAAAGACTGCAGGAGCTCCGACGGGCTCGGCGGCGGTGGTCCGGCGGTGACGACGTCGAGCCTGCCGGGGCCGTCGAGGGCAACGCTCTGGATGGCCTGGCCGAGGGTGGCGCCGCCGGTGAGGAGCTGCGAAAGACCCACGCTGCCGGGCAGGGAGAAGAGCCGGTGCAGGGCCGGACGGTAGAGGTTGGCGTCGAGGAGAAGGACGCGCTCACCCGATTGGCCGAGCAGGCGGGCGAGCGCCGCGGCCACGGTGCTGGTGCCCTCCGCGCCGCGGGAGGAGGTAAGGACGGCAGTCATGCCCGAGTGCCCGCCGCGCAGCAGGCCGAGGCTGGAACGGAGCTCCCGGAGCGGATCGCCGAAGCCCTGGGGGACGTGCACTTCCGGCCCTGCGGCGGGTGCCTGTTGGAAGAGTGCGAATACTGGCTGGCCGGCGGCGTCCTCCATGCCGAAGATGTTCCAGCGCTTCCGGTTGAGCAGTTGCAGAGTGGCGTTGATGCAGAGAGCGAGCACGACGCCCGAGAGAAAGCCGACCCCGGAGCTCTGCAGCAGGGCGACGCCAGGCGAGGCGGTGGGAACATCGGCGTAGTGGACGACCTCCACCTGCAGCGAAGTGAGGGCGGCATTGATGGAGTATTCCGAAACCTTCTTTTGCATGTCCGCGAGCAGCCGCAGGTTGATGGCGAGCTCGATCTCGAGGACGGCCGAGGACTTTCTCAGGTCGCGCATCGCAGAAACGCCCTTGCGGTCGGCGGCGACCTGCGCGTGGACGGCGTCCGCCGTTTTCTTCGCGAGTTCGGCCCTGTTGCGCAGGCCGGAGCCGTGCAGTTGGCGCAGTGCGGCGATCTGCGTTTTCAGACCCGTAATCTCCGCCACCGAGGCCTGCATCTGCGGGTTGTTGCTGCCCAGCGTATCGGCCATGACCTGGTAGGAGGTGCGTGCTTCTACCAGCGATTGCTGCAGGGTTGCGAGGACGGCGTCATCGGCGAGCTGATCGACCGCACCAGGGTTATGTTGCTGCAGGCTTTGTACCAGGTCGACCTCCGCGGTCCGCAGGCGGGCGTCGAGCGCGGCCTGGGCGGCGACCCCGTTGAGCGCCGTAAACGCGGTTTCGGCGGGAGCGTTCTGGAAGGTGAATGCGCCGCGGCGGTCGGTGAAGTCCGTAAGCCCGGGGCTCATGCCGAGCGCATCTTCCTGCTTTTCTTCTTCGTGGATCAGGTCCTCGAGGGCGTTGAGCTTGGGAACGAAGAAGCCATGCAGGATCTGGCTGCGGGCGATGGCTGCCAGGTATTGCTCGCTGATCGCGGTGTGGATGGTTGCGTTGACGATCGCGGCGGCTAGCCTGGGGTCGTGGTTGTCGGCGGTGATCAGCAGCAGGGCCGGGTCGAGGTCGCCGAGGATGCGCACGCCGTTGTCGAGTAGCGCGTCGGGGTCGGGGCCGTTGTTGCTGCCGGTTCGTGGCACGTCGAGCTGGTCGGCGAGCAGCTGCCGCTGCTCGAGCGGAAGCTCCATGGCGACACGGCGCTTGAAGCCGCTGGTGAAGAGCAGGGCGATCTCGTCGCCGAACTCCGTGATGAGGAAGGAGGTGCCGCCGCCGTGGAGGGAGCCGACGCCGTGCGTGATTCTGATCTCGCCGCGCGCCTGGTAGAGCCGCGGCAGAGACAGCCAGATGACGCTAAAAATGATGGCGAGCAGGGGCGGCAGGATGAAGAGGATGATCCAGTTGCGCCGCATGCGCCGGTTGTGGTCGCGCTCGAGGAAGTCGAAAGCGCTCTCTCGCGCGGGCTCGTCCGGACTGCCTGCCTCATCGTGCGTAGCGGAAATCATCAGGACCGAACCGGACAGCCTCGAGCGGAAAAGTATCTTGGTGCGCGCCACCTCTCCACGATTGGGCAGGCTGGGACCGGGGAGCCTGAGGAGGGGGAGGTGTTCCCTGTATCCTAACAAACAGTCGGTGGGCGTACGTGAGGACGGACGTAGAATGAGGCATGAATGCATTTTCTGCCGGGAGCTCGGCGCGGGTGGACGCACCTGGGAATGACGAGCTGGCGTTGCCGTTTGAGAACACGTATGCGCGGCTGCCGGAGCGATTCTTTGGCCGGGTGGCTCCGGTGGCCGTGCGGGCGCCGCACCTAGTAAGGCTGAATGAGGCGCTGGCGCGCGAGCTGCGCCTGGAGCCGAAGGTCCTGGTGAGCGCGGCGGGCGTAGAGGTGCTGGCAGGAAGCCGGGTGGCGCAGGGCTCGGAGCCGCTTGCGATTGCGTACGCGGGGCACCAGTTTGGACACTTTGTGCCGCAGCTGGGCGATGGGCGCGCGAACCTGCTGGGCGAGATCGTGGGGCGGGATGGCGTGCGCTACGACGTGCAGTTGAAGGGCTCCGGGCCGACGCCGTTCTCGCGCCGGGGCGATGGCCGCGCCGCGCTGGGGCCGGTGCTGCGCGAGTACGTGCTCAGCGAGGCCATGCACGCGCTGGGCGTGCCGACGACGCGGGCGCTGGCGGCGGTCACAACCGGGGAGACGGTCATGCGCGAGACGCCGCAGCCCGGGGCGGTGCTGACGCGGGTCGCGGCGAGCCATCTGCGGGTGGGGACGTTTCAGTACTTTGCGGCCCGGGGGGACATGGACGGGCTGCGGATACTGGCGGATTACGCTATCGCCCGGCACTACCCTGAGGCGGCGACGGCGGCGAAACCGGTGCGGGCGTTGCTCGACGGGGTGATCGGGCGGCATGCGCGGCTGGTGGCGCAGTGGATGCTGCTCGGGTTCATCCATGGCGTGATGAATACGGACAATACGTCGATCTCGGGCGAGACGCTGGATTATGGGCCGTGCGCGTTTTTGGAGGGCTATGAGCCGATGAAGGTGTTCAGCTCGATCGACCAGCGCGGGCGCTATGCCTATGGGAATCAGCCCCATGCGGCGCATTGGAACCTGACGCGCCTGGCTGAGGCTCTGCTGCCTTTGCTGGCGGAGGAAGAAGGCGGCGAGGAGGCCGGGGTGGCGTCGGCGCAGGCGGCGCTGGGGGCGTTTGCGGCGGAGTATGAGTCGGCCCGGCTCAGCGGGATGCGGCGCAAGCTGGGATTGCAGACCGCGCAGGCCGGGGACGAGGCGCTCGGCGAGGACCTGCTGGCACGGATGGCGGCGCAGCGACTGGACTTTACCGGGACCTTCCGAGGCTTATGTCTGGCGGTGGAAGGTGATCCGCGGCCGCTGTTTGCGCTGGGCGACTGGGGAACGCGGTGGCGGGTGCGGCTGGCTGCGGAGGAGGTCTCGGTTGACGTGCGGGCGGCGGCGATGCGTGCGGTGAACCCGGTTTATATTCCGCGCAACCATCTGGTGGCGGCGGCGATTGAGGCGGCGGTGGAGCGGGAGGATTTTGGGGTGTTTGCGGAGCTGGTGGCGGTGACTTCAGAGCCGTTTGTAGAGCGTGATGGGCTGGAGCGGTTTGCTTTGCCGGCGGCGGCGCATGAGGAGGTTGTGGCTACATTTTGTGGGACGTAAGGTGGGGGAATGCTGCCGGCTTTTTGTTGTCATTCCGTAGCGTAGCGGAGGAATCTGCGGTTTGGATCGGGACTGCACCTCAGGACGGACGGGCTATGGAGCAAGGAAGAGACACACCCCGCGATGATGCCGCGGTGATCATGGGGCACCCCGAAGAAGTTATTTCCGGGTTTGCAGCCAGGAGTCGAGGATGACGGTGGCGGCGACCTGGTCGATGAGGTGCTTGCGGTTGCGTGGGTCGTGGCCGGCTTCGTTGAGGATCTCGTGGGCGGCGCGGGAGGTGAGGCGCTCGTCGACCAGAGTGACGGGGACGGCGGTGCGGGATTTGAGCTCGGCGGCGAACTGCTGGACCTTGACGGTCCAGGGGCTCAGGTCGCCGGACAGGTGCAGCGGGTTGCCGACGAGGACCTCGGCGATCTCGTGCTTGCGGATGAGGCGAAGCAGGGTGCGGAGGTCCTCGTTGCGGTGCTTGCGGTGAATGGTGAGCAGCGGCTGGGCGGTGTAGCCTAGGGGGTCGGTAACGGCGACGCCGATGCGGACGGTGCCTACGTCGAGAGCCATGATGCGGGGCGGGAGCATGAGGGTAGTGTATCTGGCGGACGAGACGAGAGCGGGCAGGAGGGAGGCGGGATAAAGACGGGAGGCATAGCGGGATAGGGCGAGAAGCGGTTTCGCTTCAGGACGGGCAAAGATTAGGAGAGTGGACCCAGAACTAATGTAGTCTGGAGGAAATCTTTCAGGAGTTTGTCCTTATGAAGTCGTCGCTGCTGGCGTTGGGTGTTCTGGCGTTTGGTGTGGGCGCGATGGCGCAGGGGCCTTCGCTCACGGTGACGTACAAGCCGATGGCTGATCGGCTTATTTCGGCCTCGCTGGCGGATGGGGAGGGGTATGCGAACCTGGCTTATCTTTGCGATCACATCGGCAAGCGGATCTCGGGGTCGGAGCCGCTGGCGCGCGCGATCGTGTGGGCGACGGAGCTGATGAAGAAGGATGGGCTCGCCAACGTGCATACGCAGGCGGCGACGGTGCCGCACTGGGTGCGCGGGAAGGAATCCGGAGAGATTGTGGCGCCGGTAGCCAAGCCGCTGCACATGCTGGGGCTGGGGATGAGCGTGGGGACGCCGCCCGGCGGGATTACGGCGGAGGTGGTGGTGGTGCCGAACTTTGCGGCGCTCGACAAGCTGGGGGAGGCGGGCGTGCGGGGAAAGATCGTGGTCTTCGACGCGCCGTATCAAGGCTACGGACAGACGGTGATGTACCGCGTGGCGGGGGCAGAGCGGGCGGAGAAGCTGGGGGCGGTGGCGGCGCTGGTGCGCTCCATCACGCCGCTGGCGGCGCAGCTTCCGCATACCGGGACGAGCGCGTTTTCGGGCGAGCCGGCGAAGATTCCGGCCGCGGCGATCTCGATCGAGGACGCGCTGATGCTGGACCGGCTGACGGCCGAAGGCGTGCCGGTCAAGGTGCATCTAGCGATGGAGGCCCACATGGAGGCGCCGGTGGTTTCGGCCAACGTAATGGGCGAGATCGTGGGCTCGGAGCACCCGGAGCAGGTCGTGGTGCTGGGCGGGCATATCGATAGCTGGGACGTGGGCCAGGGCGCGCAGGATGACGGCTCCGGCATCATGGGGACGCTGGCCGCGGTGAGGGAGATCCAGAGGTTGGGCTTGAAGCCGAAGCGGACGATCCGTGTCGTGTTCTGGGTGAATGAGGAGAATGGCGGCAAGGGGGGCGAGGCTTATCGGGCGGCGCTGTCGCCGGCGGAACTAGCCAACCACGTGGCGGCGATTGAGATGGACGGCGGGGCGGAGGCGCCAATCGGCTACGGGTTCGGGGC
>CAXUDC010000178.1:0-5885 GCA_964249685.1 uncultured Acidobacteriaceae bacterium | reverse complement strand
GCCGTATCGAGCGCGGCAAGGTGAAGGTGGGCGAGGCCTGCGAGATCGTCGGCTTTGGCGACACGCAGCCGACGGTGTGCACCGGAGTCGAGATGTTCAAGAAGCAGCTGGACGAGGGTCTGGCGGGCGACAATGCCGGGCTTCTGCTCCGCGGTATCGCGAAGGAAGCGGTACAGCGCGGCATGGTTCTGGCCAAGCCGGGTTCGATCAAGCCGCACACCGAGTTCAAGGGCGAGGTCTACGTGCTGAGCAAGGAAGAGGGCGGTCGCCACACGCCGTTCTTCAACGGCTACCGTCCGCAGTTCTACTTCCGGACCACGGACGTGACGGGCTCGGCGAAGCTCCCGGCGGGCACCGAGATGTGCATGCCTGGCGACAACATCCAGCTCGAGATCACGCTGCATACGCCGGTCGCGATGGAGAAGGGTCTGCGCTTCGCGATTCGTGAGGGCGGCCGCACGGTCGGTGCCGGCACGATCTCGGAGATTTTGAAGTAACTGTAACAGACAGGAACTGCAGTAGATAGCGGTTTGTTGCAGTTCTAGAGCGGCCAGGGGGTTAAGCCTCTGGCCGTATCTTTGAAGCAGGGAACGATGCTTGGACTTGACCGAAAACTGAACTACGGGCGCGAGATTATCCGCGACTTCGCCGCTTCGGTCGCACCGTTCCAGGCTGTACTGGATATCGGCGCGGGCGGTGGTTACGATCTTGCCTCGGCCCGGTCGGTCTGCCCGGAGGCGACGCTTTACGCGATCGAGTCCTGGCCTCCGAACGTGGCGAAGTTGAAGCAGGATGGCGTTCAGGTGACGGGCATCAATCTCGAGCGGGCGGTCTTCCCGTTCGGCGATGAGTTCTTCGACATCGTCATGGCGAACCAGACGCTGGAGCATCTGAAGGAGATCTTCTGGGTGCTGCATGAGGTCAGCCGAACGTTGAAGATTGGCGGGCATCTGATAATCGGCGTTCCCAACCTGGCGTCGCTGCACAGCCGGCTGATGTTGCTGGCCGGGATGCAGCCAACGTCGATCCAGAACCACTCGGCGCACGTGCGTGGGTATACGAAACACGATCTGCTGCGGCTGTTTCGTATGGTCTTTCCGGGTGGATACGCGTTAGAATCGTTTCGCGGAGCGAATTTCTACCCGCTCCCTCCGGTGCTTGCCCGGCCGGCAGCGAAGTTGTTGCCGAACAGTGCAGCGGCGATCTTCCTGATGCTGCGCAAGCAGAAGGCGTACCAGGCGGAGTTTCTGGAGCATCCGGTGCGCGCCCAGCTTGAGACGAACTTCTACCTGGGCGAGCAGGGCGGCGAAAGCCAGGTTCCAAAGCACGAGCTTTAGGCGTGCCGGTTAGCATAAACTGAGCAAAAAGGTTAGGATACATAGATGCGCGAAATTATTACTCTCCAGTGCCCCGACTGCAAGAATCGGAACTACTCGACGACCAAGAACAAGAAGACGACGACGGGCCGTCTCGAGTTCTCGAAGTTCTGCAACACGTGCCGCAAGCACACGGACCACAAGGAAACGAAGTAAAACAGCGGCGCCCACGGCGTAGTCGCCCTGGGCGCGCTCCCAAGGGGGAGTAAGCTCAACGGTTAAACTGTCGGTCTCCAAAACCGAACTTCTCGGTTCGAATCCGAGCTCCCCCGCCAGTTCTGCATGATCAGATTCAACTCCAGAGGCAGTGTGATGGCCAAAGCGTTAGCAGTAGCAGACCAGCCGAGTACCGGGATGCAGCAGTTGAAGTCCGGTCCGCAACGGCTGGGAGACTTCCTGAAGGATGTCCGGTCCGAGATGAAGAAGGTGATCACGCCCTCGCGTCTCGAGGTGCAGAACACGACCACGATCGTGATCATCACGGTATTTATCTTTGCGGCTTACTTTGCGCTGGTGGACTACGGCGTGGGTCATCTGATGGACTTTGTCTTCAAGAAGCTCGCCAAGCAGTAGCACAGCATAGAACGAGAAAAGGTTTCGACGATGGCCGTAGAGCAGATGAATCCGATGGACCTCCCGGAGCAGGACAATAGCCTGGCTGTGATTGCCGAGCAGCAGGCTGGCTCGGGGGAAGACAGCGTTTCGCTTGAGCCGGCCGCGAACGAGAATTTTAAGTGGTACATCATTCATGCGTACTCGGGTTTCGAGCGCAAGGTGAAGGAGTCGCTCGAGAGCCGTATCCGTGCCTACAATCTTGAAAACCGCATTGGCCGCATCGAGATCCCGCTGGAGCCGACGACCGAACTGCGTAATGGCAAAAAGGTGACGATTGACCGCGTGTTCCTGCCTGGGTATGTCTTCGTCGAGATGGATCTCGATAACGACCTTTGGCATGTGATCAAGAATACGCCGCGGGTTACGGGTTTTCTGGGTACGGGGGACTCTCCTGTTGCGCTGAGCGACCAGGAGGTTGCGGGCATGTTGAACCGCGCCGACGTCAGCAAGGATAAGCCGACGATGAAGGTCAAGTTCGACAAGGGCGAGCAGGTCCGGATCAACGAAGGTCCGTTCGCCAACTTCAGCGGCACGGTCGACGATGTGAACGAGGACAAGCAGACCCTGAAGGTAATGGTCAGCATCTTCGGTCGTTCGACGCCGGTGGAGATCGAGTTTTCGAAGGTCGACAAGATGGAGCTGTAGACTTCGGATTGAGCAGGATGAAGGACGCGCGCACCGCCCGTGCAGGGGCTTCTCGGAGCGAACGTCGCATACGGACGAACAATACATCGCGAGAAGCGTAGAGGAATCAAGACATGGCACCGAAGAAGATCACTGGATACGTCAAGCTGCAGGTGATGGCCGGCAAGGCCACGCCCGCACCGCCGATCGGCCCCGCGCTTGGTCAGGCGCAGGTCAACATCATGGAGTTCTGCAAGCAGTTCAACGACCGCACCAAGGAGCCGTCGATGGCCGGGCTCACCATCCCGGTGGTGATCACGGTTTATGGCGATCGTACGTTCAGCTTCATCACCAAGACGCCGCCGGCGGCTGTCCTGCTGAAGAAGGCTGCGGGAATCGAGAAGGGTTCGGGCACGCCGAACAAAGAGAAGAAGGGCAAGGTAACGGAGAAGCAGATCATCGAGATCGCGACCCAGAAGATGCCCGATCTGAACTCCACGACGGTCGAAGCGGCCGCGCGGAGCATCCGTGGGACCGCACGCTCGATGGGTATCGAGATCACTGCATAACCGCAATAGGGGCACTCGGGGTGGGAAGAGCTTAACGCTCTTCCCATTTTGCTTGTATGGAGTAAGAGTATGAGTTTGTCGGCAGCGGACCCTACTCGCCAGATCGGTACCTTGGCCACGCGTCGCGAGGTGCTGTGGCTGCTGCTGGGGTCGTTGGTCCTGATCTTTCTCCGGACGCCAATGCTGCTGCTGCATGGCAGGATCGTGTGCGAGGAGGGAACCGTCTACTTTCAGCAGGCCTGGAACTCGCCCTGGCTGAGGGCCTTGACCGCGGTTCACCAGGGCTATTACTCGTTGTTGATGAATGCGGTTTCGCTGTGGGCGGCGGATGCGATGCCGCTCGAGTGGGCCGCGCGCGTGATGACGACCGCGGCGCTTGCGGTGCTGCTGCTGACTGTCTTTCTGGCGATTACGTGTGAGGCGTTTGTCACGCGGCGCGGCCGGGCGCTGGCTGCGTCGATCTGTATTTTTACCCCCGCGATCGAGATCTGGATGACGGCGGAGTGCGCCCAGTTTGTACTGGTGGTGGCGGCCGCGCTGGTTGCGATCTCGTCGGCGGACCGGTATCGCCTGCTGCGGATCGGGACGCTGGTGCTTGCGGGGTTTTCGGGGCCGGCGTCGTGCGTGCTTACGCCGTTCTTTGTCTATCGAGCCTGGAAGGGGCGGAGTTTGTGGGCAACGATTCAGGCAGCGGTGATGATGCTTGCGAGTCTGCTCCAGGGCTCTCTGCTGCTGGTGTCGTTGCGCAGTGGCGCGCGGCATGCGGGCGCGCCGGGAAAAGCTTGCTGGTTTGGTGCCACGGTGGTGGAGAAGATCTTCTCGGTCGAGTTTGCGACGCGGGCGGGCGCGCTGGCCTCGCGCTGGTTGCTGGATCACCATCGTAGCGCGGCTGTCTGCACGCTGTTCTGGATCCTTGCCGTGGCCGGTATGGGACTGCTCTGGTGGCTTGCCGGGCTGGGTGGAGGCAGTGCCAGGTGGCTGTTCTGGATGGCGCTGGTGAGTCTCGGATTCAACTATGCCGGTATCGGAGAGGATCTGCCGGCGTTGTTTGCGGGGGCGTTTCGGTACTTCTATAGTGGCTCGGTGCTGTTCGGGCTGGTGTTTGTGCTTGCGTTTGAGCGCACTCGATTGCTGCCTGAAGCGGCCGGCGAGCGGCGTTGGACTACGATATTACTAAGTCTAGTGCTGTTCTCGGGCGTGCTTGATGCGGTAGGCTACTGGAACAAGCTGCAGTACCGCGAGCCGGAGTGGCGCGGGGAGGTGCGGGCGTGGCGCAGAGACCCGAGCTATACGCTGCGGACGGGACGGTCTACGTGGCCGGACCGAATTTACCTGGTTCCGCGTTGAGTGGGGAAGCCTGGCGGTTTTAGTACAGGTGTAGTGCTGGTCCGAACCGCAGATTCCTCCGCTTCACTACGGAATGACGGCAAAAGGCGCGGTTGTATTTTGTTGTCATCCCGTAGGGATCTGCGGGTCGACTAATGCTGTACTACCGCTGGCTGGGCATGACTTGACCGTTTTACCTGGTGCTGTAGTCAGACCGATGAGTAGCCCCTTCAGGGCCTGGGTCCCTCTTTTAGACCTTACCTGGAGCTTGCGCCCCAGGCTGGTATAAGTCGGGCCTTCAGCCCTAAAAACATAGTGCTACGCCGAGAACTACGATGGTCTAACGCTGGTGAGGCATGGTCTAGGCGAACAGGCGCAGATTTTCGTGCCGGGCTGCGCTGGTGGGCTGGCGTTTTGCCGGTCCGACGTCGCGGGTGAGCAGTGCGTCGGTGGAGCGGGGGCTGAGGCCGTGGCGGCGGCAGGCTTGCTGGACGAGCGCCTTGAGGTGGTCGCGGTAGGGCTGGGCGGCGAAGTCCTGGCTGGCGAAGCGAGTGGCGTACTCGTTCGCCAGCTTGGGAAAGTGCTCCTGAACGAAGCTCAGGAAGGTGGGACGGGAGCACGACTTGAGGAAGAGAGGCTCGGCGGCAAAGAAGCTGGCGCGAGCCTCGGCGGCTCGGGCGGCCATGCGGTCGAGCGCCTCGGCGGTATCGGTGATACCGGGCAACAGCGGCGAGCAGAGAATGCCGGCGGTGAGGCCGGCCTCGCGCAGGTGGCGGACAGCCTGGAAGCGGAGGTCGGGGCGTGGCGCGCGCGGCTCCAGCAGACGGGCGAGCGCGGCGTCGGGCGTGGTGATGGTGACGTGCAGGACGAGCGTGTTGCGCGCGGCGATCTGCTGGAGCAGGTCGATGTCGCGCTCGATGAGCTTGGACTTGGTGATGATGCCGAGGCGATAGCCGGACTTGCGGGCGAAGACTTCCAGCAGCGAGCGGGTGATGCCGGCGGTGCGCTCGATGGGCTGGTACGGGTCGGTGGCGGTGCCGAGCGCGATCTCGTCTGCGGGATCGATCTTCTTGAGCTCCTGCTCGAGCAGCCAGGCGGCGTTTTCCTTGAGGAAAATGAGGCGCTCGAAGAGGTTGGGATCGCGGTAGTCGGGCTGTCCGGGTTCGGGGTGCGCGCTGGCGAGGAACTCGTGCGTGTAGCGCGCGTAGCAGTAGCGGCAGGCGAACTCGCAGCCTCGGTAGGGGTTGATGGAGTAGGCAAGCGAGAGCTGGCGGCGGGAGATGGACTTGTTGAGGATGCTGCGAACTTCGAGCGCGCGAAACTCTACGTTGTGGCCGTCGGCGACGTGGCTGGCCTCGGCGGCCATGCGGGCGAG
>CAXUDC010000177.1:0-6001 GCA_964249685.1 uncultured Acidobacteriaceae bacterium | reverse complement strand
GAGCAGGTCCGCACCGCCATGCTACCGGCAGGCGAAAGCCGCCTGGAGCTGCTGGAGCCCACCGCCCAAGACTCCACAATCGGCCGCTTCCTCGCCCGCCGCGGCGAAGGTCTGCACCACGTCGCACTGCGCGTCGCCGGCCTCGACGAACGCTTCGACGAGCTCCAGGCAGCCGGCATCAAGCTCGCCAGCGACCAGATCCGCATCGGTGCCGGCGGGCACCGCTACTTCTTCGTCCACCCATCGGCGACCGGCGGCATATTGGTGGAGCTGGTGGAGGCCTCGCAATGATCCTGCTCATCAACACCTGCGGCGCGGACGCAATCGTCGCGCTCGCGGAGGGCCTTGAGATCATCGCGCAGGAGTCCTTGCCGGGCAGGGAAGCGAGCGAAAAGCTCATCCCCACGCTGCACCGCCTGCTTGCCGGGACGGAGCCGCTGACGGCGGTGGGCGTGGTCCACGGGCCCGGGTCGTTCACCGGCGTACGCGTCGGGCTAAGCGCCGCGAAGGGCCTTTGCGAGGCGCGCGCAATCGGCATGGTGGCGATGTCGCGGCTCGCGCTGGTCGCCATCGAAGCGCAGTCAGAGAGCACGCTCGCCCTGCTCGACGCCGGCCGCGGGGAGTTCTACGCGGGCCTCTACCAGGGCAGCGTTCTTGAGCGGGAAGAGATCCTGAAGCGCGATCAGCTGCCGCACGGACGCCTCGCCATCACGTGCGAGCCGCGCGTCTACGACACGCTCTCGCACGACTGCACGCTCGTCCCTGAACCGGGCGCTCACGCCATGGCCGCCATCGCCGCGCGCCGCATCGCGCGCGGCGAGTGGAGCGACGTTGCCACCCTCGACGCCAACTACCTGCGCCGCACCGACGCCGAGCTCCTGCAGGAACGCAGCCGGGAGGTGCAATGATCCGCCGCGCCGTGCCTGCCGATCTCGACCAGGTCCTGCGCATCGAGCGCGCCGCCTTCACCTCGCCGCACTGGCCGTGGGAGGCCTACGAGCAGATGCTCACTGACGGCGAGCACGTCCGCCAGGCGCTCTTCGTCGAGGTCGCGGGCGAGCAGGTGCGCGGCTTTGCGGGCGGCAGCCTGGTCGTCGGCGAGGCGCAGCTCGAGAGCATCGCCGTGCAGGAATCCTTGCGCGGCCAGGGCCTCGGCCGCGAGCTCTGCCTGGCGTTTCTGGCCTGGGCCGCCGCCAACGACGCGAGCCACGTCGAGCTTGAAGTCCGCGCCGCCAGCCTGGGCGTTCAGCGCCTGTACGCGAGCCTGGGCTTCGCGGTCGTCGGCCGCCGTCCGCGCTACTACAGCAATCCGGTCGAAGACGGCATTTTGATGCGCTGCCCGCTCGAACAA
Organism: uncultured Acidobacteriaceae bacterium; assembly: GCA_964249685.1. Taxonomy (GTDB): domain Bacteria; phylum Acidobacteriota; class Terriglobia; order Terriglobales; family Acidobacteriaceae; genus Edaphobacter. The sequence continues at coordinate 4,650 of CAXUDC010000177.1, read as the reverse complement.
AAAACGAATACCCCCGCGCCAACCGGCCACGGGCCCAACGTATAATAGCGGCTTATGGTCAAGGACGGCTTCCTCTACGGTTTCGGGCTCTTTGCAGTCGCGGTCGCGCTCTGGTTTGTCACGCACACCTGGTTCCTGGTCCTGCCGGCGGTGTTGCTGGCGCTGTTCTTCCTCTGGTTCTTCCGCGATCCCAACCGCCGCATCCCAGGCGAGCCCGGGCTGATCGTCTCGCCCGCCGACGGCGTTGTCACCGAGGCCGAGTGGTTTGAGACCACCGGAGGCTCGCGCCTGCGTGTCAGCATCTTCCTCAACGTCTTCGACGTGCACGTCAACCGCTCACCCATCACCGGCACCGTCACGCTGGTCGAGCATCGCGAGGGCGTGTTCCAGAACGCCATGAGCCCGGATTCCGCCGTCAACAACGAGCAGACGTTGATCCAGATCGACGGCGGCGGCTACACGGTCGCGTTCAAGCAGATCGCCGGGCTGCTCGCGCGCCGGATCGTCTGTAACCTGAAGGCGGGCGACAAGGTAACGCGCGGCGACCGCATGGGCCTGATCAAGTTCGGTTCGCGCTGCGACGTGCTGATGCCGGCCGAGGCCAACCTGCACGTCAAGGTGGGGGCTCGCGTGATCGGCGGCGCGACCGTGCTGGCCCGGCTGCCGGTTGACGGGGCTATTTGATGGATGCCGGTATGGCTTCCCCGCAGGCTGAGCTGAAGCTCGTACCGCCCGAGACCGGCATTGCCCGGCGCCGGCCCAGCCGCGGCATGTACGTGCTGCCGTCGCTGTTTACAGCGGGCAATATCGCGCTCGGCTTTTACTCGATTACGCAGGCCATCCAGGGCATGCTCGGGCAGGATTTTCACTTCGACCGCGCCGCACTGGCCATCGGCTTCGCGGTCGCGGCCGACGGCCTGGATGGCATGGTCGCGCGCATGACCAACACCACGTCGGACTTCGGCAAGGAGCTCGACTCGCTCGCCGACGTGATCACGTTCGGCATGGCACCGGCGCTGTTGGCCTACATCTGGGGCTTCCGCCTGCTCTGGCCCGCGATCCATCCGGAGATGATTGACTCGGCCCGCGAGCTTGGCGTCGTGGTCTGCTTCGTCTTCCTCATCTGCGGTGCCTGCCGGCTGGCGCGCTTCAACATCAGCGTGAATCCGCAGCCGCGCAACCCGGGCCGGCCGGGCAAGAAGTTCTTTGTCGGCATGCCGATCCCGGCGGGCGCGGGCGTCATCGCGTCGGTGGTCCACTTCGAGCGCGGCAGCCCCATCCACGACCCGCGCCTTGCCATCGTGTGGCTCGCGCTCATCCTGGCCACCGGCTTCCTGATGGTCAGCAGCTGGCGTTTCTGGTCCGGCAAGGAGATCACCTCCGGCGGCCGTGTGCCGTTCCAGATGGTCGCCTTCCTGGGCCTGTGCATCGTGCTGATCGTTCTTTTTTCCCGCTGGGCGCTGATCCTGATCGCGCTCGGCCACCTGGTCTCGGGGGTCGTCGCGCGCCTGGCGTACTCCATGGGAAGCCGTAAACGGCGCACAAGGCAAGGGGTATAGATGGCTGACGGAATGTACCGCATCGGAATCGTAGGCGCGGGCTCGCTGGTGGGCAAGGAGCTTGCGGATGAGCTGCAGGACTCGCTGCTGGCGGCGTCCGACTTCGTGCTCTTCGACGACGACGAGGCGACCGGGCAGCTCGCCGCGGCTGGCGACGAGGCCGCGTTCCTGCAGCGCGTCGAGCCCGGCTCGTTCGCCCGCATGGACTTCATCTTCTTTGCCGGCGACCGGGCCTCGACGCGCAAGCATTGGCCTGCGGTGCGCAAGTCCGGGGCCAGCGTGATCGACCTTTCGGGCGCGCTTGAAGGCGAGGCCGGCGTGCCGGTGCGCGCGCCCTGGGTTTTAACGGGCGGCGTTGGAGTACCCGACCTGGGCACTCCCGCCGTGGTTGCCGCGCATCCCGCCGCGGTGATGCTCGGACTGGTCGCGGCGCGTGTTCAGCGTGTGCTGCCGGTGCGCTCGCTCGCCGCTACCGTCGTCGAGCCGGCCTCGCAGCACGGGCGCGACGCCATGGACGAGCTCCACCAGCAGACCGTCAACCTGCTCTCCTTCCAGACGCTGCCGCGCGAGCAGTACGACGCGCAGGTCGCGTTCAACGTTCTGCCCACACTCGGCGAAGGCGCGAAGGTGAACCTGCTGAAGGTGGAAGAGCAGATCGTGCGGCACTATGGGCTGGTGGGCGCGGGTGCGCTGCCGCGCCTGGATCTCGAGCTCGTGCAGGCGCCGGTGTTTCACGGCTACGTTGCGTCGGCGCTGGTCGAGCTTGACGCGCCCGCGACCACGCACCAGCTGGAGCAGGCGCTGAGCGGCGATCAGGTTGACCTGGTCGCCGGCGACTCCGAGCCGCCGTCCAACCTGAGCGCCGCCGGCCAGCAGGATTTAATGCTACGGGTCCGCGCAACCGGGGACGATAAGCGCTACTGGATCTGGGCGGCGGCAGATAACCTGAAGCTTGCGGCGCTGAACGGGATCGCGTGTGCGAACGAACTGCGTAAACTGAGACCGCGTGGCAAGGTCCAGTAATACCACCTTCACGGCATTCCCCTTCCGGTGTAGTACAGCCACGATCGACCGCAAATCCCTACGGGATGACAACAAAATACAAGTGCCACTTTTTGTTGTCATTCCGTAGCGAAACGGAGGAATCTGCGGTTTGGGCAGCATTGTACTTCTGGCAAGATGATGGGTGCCCCATGATCACCGCAGCTTTATCGCGGTCATCGTGGGGTTAGGCTCTGCCGATTCCATTCCCGAAAGCCTAACCCCACGATAACCTCCGGACTTCGTCCTCCGGTGATCATGGGGTACCCCTTATAGTGACTTGCTTTACCGCCTGGAACCCGCGGCAAAATCCAAGAACCACCCGCTACCACCCGCTACCAGACGCGCAGGCTTACGCCGCTGGATACGCCCCAGCTGCGCAATGGACCGAAGGTAAACCCCGGCCAGTACTGGTATTCCACCTCCAGCAGCCGCACCTGCAGGCCGTTGCGACGCGTGCGCCAGTCCAGCCCCGCCCCGGGCGCCACGACCAGGTAGCGCCCGTGCGCATCGTGGAATGGAAACGTCATGACGCCGACCCCGGCCAGCAGCTTGGTGTACGGCCGCACGTTGTAGCGGTGTGTCGTCAGCCGGATGCCGGCCAGGTAGGTCGTCTGCCGCAGGTCCTCGCTGGTGTGGAAGCGCAGGGTGCGGGCCTCGGCCTCAAAGCCCACGCGCCGGTAGAGGTTGGCGTCGAGGTAGACGGTGGGGCCGACGATTCGCTGTTGACCATAGCCGGAGTTGAATCCGGCGGCGCCTACCCCGACGGCAACGTAGCTGCCGGGCCCGATGCCGGCTGGCTCAGCCTGCGCGTGGACCCTCGCCGGGGCCAGCAGCACCGCCGCGGCCAGTAGCAGGCCCATCAGCAGCAGTGGTCCCCAGCCGCCGCCGCCGTCGTCGCTGCCGAAGCCCGGGTGACCCAGGTCTCGCTTCTGAGACCTGGGTTTCCAGGCCGCCACACCCTTTTCAAGCCTGCCCGACATTGTAATAATCCCGCTCATTTGGTCACCGTCAGTTGAACCGTTGCGTTCTGGGTAGCGCCCGTCGTGGAGCCGGTGGCGACGATCTGGAAGCTGTAGGCTCCGGCCGGCGTGGTCGATTGCGCAAACTGCGTAGCGCAGCCGGTGGTGCTGAGCCCGGCAACGGCCAGCAGGGAGGCGAGGATCAGGCCTTGCAACCGGCGTCGCCTGCGGGCGAAGGCGAGCGCCAGCAGCGCGCCCAAGGGCAACGCGGCGGCGGCTCCAGCACCCAGCGGATTGCCGGTATCGACCGTGACCGTGAGCGACTGCGGCAGGCCCGGCGTAAGCGCCATGCGATCGCTTGAGAAGGTACAGGTCGCGTAGGCGGGCAGGCCCGCGCAGCCGAGCGCCAGGGTGTCCTGGAAGTTCGGGTTCGAGGCGATGGCGAGCTTCAGGTCGGCGCGCTGGCCGGACTGCAGCGTCAGGTTGGACGGCGTGGCGGTGACGGTGAAAGCATCGGGCGGGCCGACCGAGACCGCTACGCCGGCCGAGGTTGAAGCCGCGTAGAGACTATCGCCGGAGTAGTGCGCGGTGATATTGAGCGTGCCTGCCGGAGGTACCAGGGTCAAGGTGGCGACGCCGGCGCTGCTGATCGTGACGGTACCCAGGCTGGTGGAACCCGAGACGAAGGTAACGGTGCCGCCAGCCGCATGCGGGCCGCTGGCCTGCACGACGGAGACCAGGATGAGCTGCTGGCCGGCGGCGAGCGCGCTCGAGGAGGCGGTAAGGCTGGTGGTCGAAGGCCGCAGGGTGACGGTGAGGACAAGGGGCTGCGCGGTGGTGGGGCCGTTGTTGTGGTCGCCCGCGTAGCTCGCGAGCAGGGTGTGGCCGCCGAGCGCGGGGCTCGTCAGGGTGACGCTCGCGCTGCCGTTTACGAGCGCGATCGGGGGTAGCGGCGTGCCGTTGTCGGTGATCGTGACGAGGCCCGTGGGCGGCGCCCCGGTGCCGTTCGCGGCGGCCAGGGTCAGGGTGACGGGGTCGCCGAGCAGCGCAGGGTTAGCGCTTGCGACGAGGCCGAGCGTGGTGTGGAG
>CAXUDC010000176.1:0-6032 GCA_964249685.1 uncultured Acidobacteriaceae bacterium | reverse complement strand
AAGCGGCTGGCTACCCGGCTCCGGTTCGCCGGCCTACGCCAGCAGGCAACGCCAGCCGATCGCGCCGGCGACCTGCCTCTGTCCATTGTGCATCGGTGTAGCGTCGTTCCGGTTGGATGGCCGGAGATGGACCGAGGGCAATAGCCGTCGGAAAGCTGACACGGACGGGATCGACCGAGGTTATCTCACCGGCGTTGTTGCGAAGCAGCACAGCATCCGGGCCGAGCGGGCGGTGCACCCGCCAGCGTTGGCCGGCATGCGCCACCTCCACTCCCGGCACCAGGCGCTGCTCCATCGTGCTGCCCGTCCATCTGCGACAAAAGCCTAGGACATTCCGGATTCAAGATGAAGGAAGATTGCTCGGGAGGAGCATCGACTGGGTCTGACCTCGGATGACCGTTATGTCGCGGGATCCGGTTTGGGACTGAGGGCGTCAACAGGATGGACGCGGACCTCACCGAACGGATCGTCCTGGCACAGGGAAGCCTCGCCACTCCGGGCAAGTTCGAGAGCTGCGACCAGGGTGCTGGCCACGGCACCTCGAACCCGTAGAAGCCGGTCGTTCAAATCGGCTGCGACCGGGGGTAGGAAGCTGAGCAAGTCGCCATCCTCCGCTCGCCCGATCAGCATCGCCCGCATGCGGGCGAGGGCCTGATTGGGCGTCCAGAGTGGAGAGCGAGGAGGTTGATAAGCGTCAGGCGTGCGTTGATCCGGACGCTCGAGCACGTCGACGCAAGCCTGAAACAGGCTCACGAGGTCGGCTGCGGCGACCAGCCCAGCCCCGGCTTGGCCATGGCCTCGCTCGAACATGTCGCGGCCAAGCTGCGGCCGCGCCTCCAGCCAGACAGCCACGGAGCGGACATGGTCGAGCTCTGCCAATCGGTCCGCAAGCACACGACCGGCCTGCTCGCCTTGCTGAGCTTCCTCCATGCTTTTGGGCAGCAGCAGCCGGGATTTCAGCCAGATGAGCCAAGCCGCCATCACCAACCATCCGGCGGCATGTGACAGATTAGTTCGCTGCCCCTCCGCCACAACCGCGAGGAACTGATCGACCAAGTCCAGGACGGAAATGCGGGCGAGATCGACCTGCTGCCGCCGCGCGAGGTCCAGCAACAGGTCGAGCGGGCCCTCAAAGCCCTCCAATTGCAAGTGGAGGGCGTCACGTGAGGGAAGGCGGCTTCGTCCACGACGGAAGGGTAGCGAACGGATGGCGCCTCGGCACTATGGCCGTTCTAACGGCGTCTATTATCTCAGGCGGTCCGTTGAGCCCATGTGCGCAGCTACGAGTGCACTGTCTTCGTCTGGTCGGCCGACTCCCGTACGCGCCTCGCCGAGCGGCAATGAACCAACGAGACCGTCAAGCGGAATGCTCGATTGGGTCAAGGCGCCGTCGGCCGAGCGCGGCAGAGACAGCGGCGCGACGTATCTACGCTCCGCAGCCCCTTTGTGACGCTCGGGAAACGCCGATAGAGTGGATCGACTCCGTCGGGTCTAGGCAATCACGACCGGCTCAGCATATCGGCCGGTTTGGACGCATCAAGGAAAAGCACCGCGGGGTGGCAAGCCCTCGATGTCGGCACACTCTCCGCCGCGGCGTTGCGTCATGTGCCACTGCCCGTCACGGAAGCGATACGTCTGGAGCGTCAAGACCGACCCATGTTCACTGGCGGGGCAGGACGCGCTCTCGATCTCGTCCGGGCCACCGTGACGGGCGGGAACGATGCGCCAGCCCGTATGCAATGTTGACCCGAGGTCCAGCTCACCACCGGGTCCGTGTCCGTCGGTGACGAACGGCACCGGGGTGAGGCGCGTCGTGGCGGGAGTCAACAACGTGGTCGCGGGCCCGCTGAAACCGCCCATGCCGGCGCTCTCGTCGACAGTGAACAGGACCGTTGGTGTCGGCACGCCGCGGATCGATGTACCGTCCAGTTTGGCGAGCGGACGGTCAGCCACTGTTTCCGCCAGAACCGCCCCGTCGACCGAAAGCAGTTGCAGCTTGGCGTTGAGCAGCGGGCGGCGATGCAGGTCGGCGACGAGCGGGTCGTGCGGGTCGAGGGCGAACTCGGCGTCACCCTGGCCCCACAATTGATCCCGGAGCTTGCTCGTCAGCCGCCTGTCCTCCAGCAGGACCAAAGTGCCACCGTCGGACCCGGTGAGCGCCAAACGCTGTACTACGGCGTAGCCGGTAGGGGCGGCGGCTGACGGTGCTGCGGCGCCGATCGAGCTGAGCGGCTGGAAGTCGGCATTCGGGATCACGAAGGGGGATGCCCCTGCCGGGCCGTAGCTGACGATCGACGTGTTGTGGAAGGCTTGCTGCACCGTCACGTGCACGCCCCGGGGGATGTCGATGCACCCTCCGGAGGCGGCGACCGCCAGGTCTTCCGGCCGCGGGGCGGCGGCGTGGGTGCGGCTGTCGCCGCCGGGCAGGGTCAACTTCCCGAGCGCGTCGGCGGAGCGGCACATCACGCCCGGTTTGGTCGCCACCAGCTCTTGCCCGTGGACGCTCCCCAGCCCGAGCATAAGCATGGCCGGGAATACGGCGCCGAGCCATGCGCTCCGTGTTGCCGACCGCCGGGTCATGCTGCTGCACTGCCGGTCGAGGTATGATCGAAGCGCCCGTCCTGCTCGGCTATCTCCGACAGCCGGTCCCGGACTGCTTGCACCTGGTAGCCCGACATCAGGCGGGGTGCGCAATTCACACCGCCCGGGGCGCGGGAGGGCGTGCCGGGCCAACTCGCCGCGTTGTGGAAGATGCCCCGGTTGCCTGTGTCCAGGTATGTCTCGCTGAGCGCGCCCTCCGCCCAGAGCAGGTCGTGTTCGGCCAGTTCGATGTGGAGGTAATCGACGCGGTCGCCGGGTGGCTCGCGCACGATCGTCGTGCCGTTCACCAGCTCCCGCGCCGGGATCAGCACGCCGTCGAGGAACATCGCGTGCTCGGGCGAGACGAGCAGGTCCCGCCGCGGCAGGCCATCGCTCAGCGATCCGGCGCGGAAGCGGACCGGCCAGAGCTGCCGGCTGCGGGCGAGGAAGCGTCCGCCGTAGAAACGGCGCCCGATCCAGGTGATCGGCTTCGCCGTGCCGTCCGCCGTGACGACCCGGTCCCCCTCCGCGAGCGCCTCGACGGGAACCTCGCCGCGGTCGGTGATGATCAGGGTGCCGGGGCAGTAGCAGGCAGGCGACTCGTCCTCCACCACCACCGTGTCGGTCAGCATGAGGGCGCTGTAGCCGCTGGCGTTGGTGTCCTCCAGCGTGAAGGTCAGGGTCTCGGAGCCGGCGGAGAGGCCGGGGAGGAGGCTGGCCACGTCGAGCATCGCGCCGGGCAGCAGGCCGGAGAAGTGCGCGGTAACGGTGGGTGTGAAGGCGCCGGTGCCGCTGGCCGTCACCGTGCCGCTGAGCGTGTCCGACCCGGTGGCGGCGGTGTTCATGACCGCGAGGGTGACGGGGGTGGTGCCGACCGGGCCGAGGTCGAAGGTGGAGGTGGCGCCGGAGACGGTCGGCGTGAGGCCGGGGGCGTTCACGAGCTCGGCGGCAAAGGCGGGCGGCGGGCCGGCGACCGGGGCCGGGTTGACGACCTGGACCTGCGCCGCCCGACCAATTACGACGTTGGGCAAGGGGGCGGAGAGCTGCACCTGGAGGGTGGCGCTCGGCACGGCGCCGATGCCCCCTGTCAGCGTGATGGGGAGGTCCGCCGACGTCTGCCCGGCGGCGAAGCTCACCGTGCCCGAGGGCAGGGTGCCGCCGAAGCTCGCCGCGCCGACGTAGGTGTTGTCGGGTGCGGTGACGGCGTAGGAGATCGTGGCGGCGGCGCTGGTGTCGCCGCTGCGATAAACTTGGAACTGGACGGTGGTGGGGCCGGACGCGGCCTCCGTCTCGCTGGTCTGCGCCGCGATGATGCCGGCTTCGGGCGGTGGCGTGGGCAGGGTGGGGCTGGCCTGGGCGGCCGTGGTGACGCCCTCCTGCTGCAGGTTTTCCTCCGTGGTGAGGAGGGCGGTGTCGCCGGTGACGAGATAGTCGTAGATGGCGTCCTGCTGCAGGCCGGGGTCGGTGATGCCCATCTGTCGCACGACGGCGGTGGCGGCCTGGACGGCAGATTGCGGGAAGGACGAGATGCTGATGGGCGTGCCGGGATAGTTGGTGTCGGTGAAGGTGGCGGTGGTCTGGCCGGGTCCGTAGTCGAGCAGCGAGGTGGCCTGGGTCACGCGCCAGGAGTCGGCGTAGGCGCCGTACAGTTCGGAGGTGGGCATGTTGGTGGGCAGGACGGTGCCGTCGGCAAGGGTGAGGTCCTTGGTGGGGTCGCCGTTGGCGTTGCCGAGCAGGCCTTGGACGGTGCCGGGGGTTTCAACGAAGGGATTGAGGGCAATAGTCGTGGCAATACCATACGAGGTAGTGCCGGGACCGTATTGGATGCCATTGCTGAGGATTTGCGCATTGACAGACTCGCCGGTGTTGAGGTTGATGAGGTAACCGGTCGCGGTTTGGGTGATCTGCCCAGCAGGAAGGCTGACTGCGCCGGCGGTGAAGGTTACTGGGACGCCATCAACCCATACGGCCACCGCACGAGTTGAGTCGATGGTGACGCGATTATTTCCGACCTGGATGCCGACTTCGGTTATTGTACTGTACGATGTCGTCCCAATTGGTGCGGAAATTCTAGCTTGAACATCGAAACTTCCCCCGGACGTCTGTTCAGTTAGTACGAATTCGCCGACAGTCTGGAAATCGTAGCGAAGCCCATCAAAGGTAGTAAGATGGGGATCAGGTATCCCTAGAGCACGCTTCACGGCTGAGACTACTTTTGTTACAGCCGCTCCAAGGCCTATGTCATCATGAATAGTAAGTTCTGGTGGAAAAGGAGCTGTGTAGCTTGTCCCTTTCGTAAGAGCTAATCCTTTACCAATTACCACTGACACGCTTTTACCGGAAGAGTTCCGGCCAACTGTCGAGCCAAACCCTTCAACCATTCCGGAAACATATTCTGTTTTGCCATTAAAAGCATCGTAGCTACTTGAATATGTTAGTGATGCGTACGGTCCGCTTCCAACGCCTGCGGCTAGTTCTCCTCCGATGAACTTACCAATATTTAGGTTTCCGTTCTGGGGATCTAAGGCAAAGTACACACCTCCAAATCCTCCGATAGTCGTAAGAAAGTTCCCGAAGAACCCTCCAACACCAGCGACCGAGGCCGGCACGTAATTGTCATAGCCACCGCCGATCGAAACGACCTGGAACCCCGTTGGATCTACAACCGAAATGGGATCATTCCGCCCGTACTCATACAGATTAAGTCCACCTACAAGTCCAGTTTGATCCTGGGATATGAACCTTCCGGTTACAGAATCATAGAAGCGGGCGCGCAGTCTTACCAATTCTGTACTACCGACTGCAGCGCCAAGGCCTCCAGAAAACTGGAAGGGCTGACCGACTATTCCACTCGTCTGGGTCACTTGGCCAAATGGAAGATAGAAGTAAGAGGCTGACTGCTGACCACCTGGGCCTGTCAGGCCGACTATGTTGCCGGTCAGATCGGCATCGATATACGACGTGTTGCCGGCCGCATCGGTCATGGCCGTGAGACCAAGGCCGTAGTTGTAGGTCTCCTGCTCCGTCCCGTTCGGACCATTTAGCTCTGCAGGTGACGTGAGCGTCTGTCCTGAGATGGACAAGGAAAGCGGGTCGTTGACGTAGTCCGACACGACCCCGTTCTGCGTCTCGGACACGAGGTTGCCGAGCGCGTCGTAGGCATACTGATATGTCCCGCCCGGGCCGCTCTCGGACGTCAGCTGCCCCGCCTGGTTGTAGGTGAACGTGGTCGTCCCGCTGCTGTCCGTCTCGCTGGTCGTGTTCCCGTCGGCGTCGTAGGTGTAGGTCGTGCCGCCCACCGCCGTGTACTGGTTCAGCGCATTCGTCGCGTAGGCCGTCGTCACACCGTTGACCGTCTGGCTCACCCGGTTGCCCGCGGCGTCGTAGACGTAGCTGAGGCTCTGGTTCGCGATCGCCGGGTTGATCGACTGGAACACCGCGCCCGTCAGCTC
>CAXUDC010000175.1:0-6211 GCA_964249685.1 uncultured Acidobacteriaceae bacterium | reverse complement strand
CTCGAAGGCCGTCTGCACATGCTGGATTACGACAAGAAGTTCCTGGTCAAGAGCTACGACAACCTGACGTTCGACGGCTCGTCCATCCGCGGGTTTACGGCGCAGCGTGAGAGCGATCTGCGGCTGGCGCTGGACTGGAGCGCGTTCTACTGGGTTCCGGCCGACGTGTTCGGGTCGGGCAAGGTGCTGATCTTCGGCGAGGTAATCGACAAGAATGGCTCGCACTATGCGGGCGATCTGCGCGGCGTGTTGAAGGCGTTTGCGAACGAGCAGTTCGAAAAGAATGGCTATACCTTGAACGCCGCGAATGAGATCGAGGGCTTTCTGTTCGAGGGCGTCGACGCGGAGAAGACGTTTCTCGAAACGGGGGTGTTCGAGTACACCAACACCGGCGGCTACTACCACTCGCTGCCTGGCGACCCGCTGCGGGAGTTCATCGACACGACCGCGGAGGTGCAGCGCGCGATGGGCTTTGAGAACGAGAAGGATCACCCGGAGGTCGCGCCCAGCCAGTTCGAGATCAACTACACCTACGGCGACGTGGTCACGGCCGCGGACCAGATCCAGCTCTACAAGCTGATCTGCCGGCAGGTTGCGACGCAGATGGGCATGACCGCGACCTTCCTGCCGAAGCCCGTGACGGGTGTGAACGGCAGCGGCATGCACACCAACATGTCGATCACCAAGGACGGCAAGAACCTGATGTGGGACCCGGCGGGCGAAGAGAAGACGTCCAAGCTGGGCTGGGATTTTGTCGACCGCATCCTGTCCGTCGGGGATGACCTGTGCGTGCTGCTGAACGCGAGCGTGAACGCGTACCGCCGGCTCGACCCGCACTTTGAGGCGCCGAATCAGATCAAGGCTTCGGCCACCGATCGCGGCTCCATGGTGCGGATCCCGATCGGCAATGAGAAGTCGGCGCGCATCGAGGTGCGCTCGGTGGGGCCGGACGCGAACCCTTACATGGTGCTCTACTCGCTGTTCAAGACGGGCATCGATGGCGAGATTGCCAAGATCGACAACCTGCGCCAGGCCGAGCGGTATCTGCCGGACAACATCTACACGGCGCTCGAGAACTTCCGCGCCGGCGAGTGGTCGACCGAGATGCTGGGCGGGGACGTAAAGGGCCGCTACGCGGACCTGAAGCAGGCGTCGGCGGACCGCTGCCCGCGGCTGCTGGGGACGATCGTGAAGGCGAGCGAGGTACAGTTTCACCACGATATTTATAACCAGCTGCTTTGGGGTCAGTTTTAGGGCGCTTCTTCGATTTGGATTGGTTACGGCTGAACCGCAGATTCCTTCGCTTTGCTACGGAACGACAACCAAAAGGCATCTGTCTTTTGGTTGTTATCCCGTAGGGATCTGCGGTTCGCTATGCAGTATTACTTCCCGAGGAGAGTGCTCTCTCGCCGATTGGCTCACTGTGTAGTGGCGCTCGAAAAGCAGATTCCCTGCGGGAAGGACAAACAGGGAGGCAAAGGCTCTTCGGCTAGGCCGTTATTCGCCCGCGGTGCTCCATCCGTGCGGGGTTGGACGTATGATGGTGGTGCGGAAAACCCAGAAGGTCACAGGAGATGGAATGCGGAAGAAGGTAACGATTGTTGGCGCGGGCAATGTTGGGGCAACGGCGGCACACTGGATTGCAGCCAAGGAACTTGCAGATGTGGTGCTGCTGGACGTAGCGGAAGGCATTCCGCAGGGCAAGGCGCTGGACCTGCTGCAGGCGATGCCGATCGAGAAGCGCGATGTGTCAATCATCGGCACGAACGACTATGCGGACACGGCGAACTCGGACATTGTGGTGATTACGGCCGGGATCCCGCGCAAGCCTGGCATGAGCCGCGACGACTTGCTGAACACGAACTCGAAGATCATGAGCGACGTAGTTTCGAAGATCGTGGGCGGCTCGCCGGATGCGATTCTGATCATCGTCTCGAACCCGCTCGATGCGATGGCGCAGGCGGCGTTCAAAAAAAGCGGCTTCCCGCGCGAGCGCGTGATCGGCATGGCGGGCGTGCTGGATTCGGCGCGCTTTCGGACGTTTATCGCCGAGGAGTTGAAGGTCTCGGTGGAGAACGTGACGGCGTTTGTGCTGGGTGGTCACGGCGATACGATGGTGCCGCTGTCGCGCTACTCGACGATGGCCGGCATCCCGATTACGGAGCTGATTGCGCCGGATCGGCTGAAGGAGCTGGAGACGCGCACGGCCAATGGCGGTGCGGAGATCGTGAAGCACCTGAAGACGGGCTCGGCTTACTATGCGCCTTCGTCCGCGGCGGTCGAGATGGTCGAGGCGATCCTGAAGGACAAGAAGAAGATCCTGCCGTGCGCGGCGTACCTGACGGGCGAGTACGGGATCAACGGGCTCTACGTCGGCGTGCCGTGCAAGCTGGGCGCAAAGGGGCTGGAGCAGATCATCGAGATCAAGCTGACGGCTGAGGAGCAGGCCGCGCTGAACAAGAGCGCGGATGCGGTGAAGGAGCTGTGCACGGTGATTGGGGTCGCTTAGCCGGTTCCTTTCGCTTGAGGGATAGTGGCAGTCGAACCGCAGATCCCTACGGGATGACAACAAAATACAAAAGCAGCACTATTGACTAGTGCTGCTTTTGTCATATCAGTGCGCCTTTTGTTGTCATTTCGTAGCGAAGCGGAGGAATCTGCGGTTCGGACTGGCACTCTCTTCCGGGTAAATAGTCAATTTTGCTGTAGCCGGTTGCTTATAGATGTAGTGGCTCTCGAAACGCAGATTCCCCTACGGGAATGACGAACAAAGGAGCAACGGCTCTTTGTCTCGCACTTTTGCGTCAGCGAACGGTGGTGGCGTCCAGGATGTTCATGGAGATGCCGTCGCGCTCGAAGTGGGCAAGCGGTGCCGCGCAGGTTACGCCCAGCATATGGGGTGAGTGCGGGCCGGCCTGGGTGGGTTCGGCGCTATGGGTGCAGCCGTCCGGGCCGGGGGTGATGCCGAGCAGGACGTAGTACCGGGTGTGGTATCGGCTGAAGACCTGCTGGAGCGGCGTGCGGGCGGCGATCACCTTGACGTAGTCGGCGTCCATCATGAGGCCCTCGAGCTGGACGATAGGCTGCTGGGAGAGCCAGGCGGTGGTGCCGGCCTCGTCGCCCATGCCGTAGTTGCCAGGATGCAGGCGGGCGTAGGTGGCGACGTCCTCGGCCAAAAGCGCCATGGTGGAAGGCTGCTTGTGGACGCTGTACGCAGCGAGGTAGGCGAGATAGAAAGCGCTGGCTGAGGCAAGGATTGGAGTCCATTGCTTATAGGCGACTGGTTGCAGGAGCAGAGCGAGGGCGGCTACGGAGGAGAAGCTGAGTGAGTAGAAGTACCAGGGCCAGACAGGCCAGTCGCTGAGCAGGCACAGGGTGGTGAGGTGCAGGAAAGGGAAGGCGAGCAGTGCAGTGTAGACCGGGCGGGTGCGGCTGGGAAGCGTGCTCCAAAGCTGCGCGAGGCGGACGATCCCAAGGGCCAGGAGCAGGAGCGCCGGTAGGACGAAGACGGCTTTCATGCGGTCGAGCGGCAGGACCAGGCTGGCGATCGGGACCAGCGACGGGGGCCAGAGTGGCTTGAGTTGCTTGGCGTGGCCAGAGACGGGGAGCAGCGAGTGGAAGACGCGCAGGTTGACCACGAGGTAAGCGAAGAGCGGAAGGAAGCCTGCGGTGAAGAGGGCGGTCCGTCTGCCGCGCTCGGACCAGGGGGCCTGGGCGGTGAGGATCTGGCCGGCGAAGAGGCCGGCGATGAGTAGGGCGGCGTCCAGCCGGGCGAGGACGGTGAGGCAGGCGAGTAAGCCGTAGCCGAGGGTCTGGATGTTGGTCCAGTGGAAGGTGGGGCTGAGGACGTAGGCGAGGGTGGCGAGGCCGAGGGGGAGGGCGGCGGTGACTTCCATGCCGTAGCGGAAGAGGAGCAGGGCATGGAGGGAGAGGAGAAGGGCGGCGAGGCGGGGGAGGTTGAGAGACTTACCCCACGATAACCGCGATGGGGCCGCGGTAATCATGGGGCCCCCGGGGTTTAGGCGCTCGAAGAGGCGAAAGGCTGCTATGTAGAAGAGGAGTAGGAGGGCCAGGGAGATGGTCTGGACGGCGACCAGGAAGGCGGTGCCCTTGAAGACGCCGTAGAGGGCGGTGAGGGTCAGGAGCCAGAGGGGGTGATAGCCGTTGGTGAGGTGGACGCCGTCGAAGCTGGAGATGCCATGCTCGACTAGATTGCGCGCTACCTGGACGTAGTAGAAAAAGTCGTCTTCGAAGAAGGCAAACGGGTTGGCTCGGAAGAAACGGGCGTAGAGGGCTACGGCTCCGGCCAGGGCGAGGACGACGGGGTGCCAGGTCAGGAGTCCGGGTTGGGGCTGAGATTCCTGAGGAGGCATAAAGGTCTTGGGGGATGTTTTGCGGGGGCGTGGAGGAAGTGATTGTTCGAGTAGTTTTTAGTCTGATAGTTTCTAGTCGCTAGTTAGAAGCAAAGGCACTAGCTGTTTTGTCAGTCATGAGTAACGACTTTGAATTGGAGCTAGGGGGACCCCACTCAGTGTTGTGAGTGGGGTCTGGTTTAGGCTACTTTGTCGATGGTTACGGACTCGAGGACGACCGGGGTCTTGGGTCGGTCGCTGCCGTCGCGGGAGACCTTGGAGATCTTCTCGGCAATATCGTAGCCTTCGACGACCTTGCCAAAGATGGTGTGCTTGCCGGTGAGCCAGCTGGTGTCGGCGGTGGTGATGAAGAACTGGCTGCCGTTGGTGTTGGGGCCGGAGTTGGCCATGGCGAGCATGCCGACTTCCTTGAAGTGGTGCGGCGAGCCCTTGGTCTCGTCGGCGAACTTGTAGCCGGGGCCACCCATACCGGTGCCCTCGGGGTCGCCGCCCTGGATCATGAAGCTGGGGATGACGCGGTGGAAGACGGTGCCGTCATACAGCTTGGCGCCTTTCTTGGAGCGGCTGTTCCACTCGCGGGTGCCTTCCGCGAGCTCAATGAAGTTCTTGACCGTGGCGGGCGCTTCCTGTTCGAAGAGCTCGCAGACGATGGTGCCTTCGGTGGTCTTGAAGGTGGCGTAGGTGCCGGGCTTGGTGGGCATTGTTGCTCCTTGCGGTTGGGCTCTGGGATAGTGAGCGTGGAGTTAGGGAGAGACTAACCCCACTCATCGCGATAAGGCCGCGATGAATGGGGCACCCGGAGGTTCGCTTGATGCGACACCTTAGGCTATCGGTTTGGGGTGGGCGGCGCAACTGCTGGGGCCGGCGACGTGGGCTCGGGGGGGATAGGCTGGCCTTCGCGGACGATGGTGATCTTGTCCACGGTGACGGGGGTGCGGGGCTTGTCGCGGGAGTCGCGCTCGACGCGCGCGATGGTGGCGACCATAAGGGTGGTGTGGGTGTCGCACTGGCCGAAGATGGTGTATTTGCCGTCCAGGTCGGGCTGCGGGAGCTCGGTGATGAAGAACTGGGTGCCGTTGGTGTTGGGGCCGGCGTTAGCCATGGCGAGGCGGCCGGGGACGTCGAAGAGCAGGCCGGGGGTGGATTCGTTGTCGAAGTAGTAGCCGGCGTCGCCGGAGCCGTCACCCTTGCGATCGCCGCCCTGAATCATGAACGTCGGGATGACGCGGTGGAAGGTAGTGCCGTCGTAGTAGCGGACGCCGTGCCGCTTGGCTCCGGTGACGGGGTCGGTCCAGTCCTTGGTGCCTTCGGCCAGGCCGATGAAGTTGGCGGCGGCGAGCGGGGATTGCTTGTCGAAGAGCTTGCAGGTGAGCCGGCCCATGGTGGTATCGAAGACGACGCTGGGCCCGGTGGGGACCAGGCTTACGGTGGGCTGCGGCGTGGCGACTGCGCCGGGGGCATCGGGGAGCGTGGACGTGGTTTGCGCAGACGCGGTAGCGCAAAGCATGGCCGCGGCGAGAGTGGTGCGGGTCGGGAAGCTAGATACGCTCATCGATTTCAAGGCTACTCCAAAGGCAGGTACGACCGCAAAGCGGAGACTTGCATCGAACCCAGTATCGTAAGAAAGACGGAGGCACGATGCAAAAGTATGCGCTGTATGGACGTTTGAAGGTGAAGCCGGGCAAGGAAGCGGAACTGGAAGCGTTTTTGAAGCAAGGCGGCGAGATGGCCAAGGCGGAGCCGCAGACGATTCGCTGGTTCGCGATCAAGGAAGACGACGGGGCCTACAGCATCTTCGACACGTTTGACGATGAGGCGGGGCGGGATGCGCATTTGAA
>CAXUDC010000174.1:2677-6382 GCA_964249685.1 uncultured Acidobacteriaceae bacterium | reverse complement strand
CGGCGATCGTGGGCGGGCGGAGCGCGCAACAGGTAGATGGCGTGCTGCCGGCGGCGATGTTCCGGTTGTCGGATGCGGAGGTTGGGGAGATTGCGGAGTGGCTGGCCTGAGTAGTTGGGTGGAAGCGTGGGACTTCAGTCCCACGAACGAGGCCAGAGGCAATGAAGGGGCTTTAGCCCCGGCGCTTCAGGGATTCCCTTGAAGTTATTCCAGCCCAGGCGAAACGCAGATCCCTACGGGATGACAACCAGAAATACACGGCCGCCTTTTGTTGTCATTCCGTAGCGAAGCGAAGGAATCTGCGGTTAAAACGGAAACTACGCCTTAGGTAACGGTCTAGACTCCCCAGGGATAAACCCAATCATCGCGATGAATGGGGCACCCGGCACGGGGTTGGGGTTAGTGGGTGGACTGGGTGGTGGTGGTGGGTTGAGCCTTGAGGGTGGCGAGGTTTTCGCTTACCTGCCTGGTCTGCGCGGCTAGCCTGGCCGCGGCTTTGCCGGTGGGGAGCACGCCGGTGGGCGGGACCCGGTGGGCGAAGAAGGCCTCGATGTTCGTCGCGAGGGCAGGGTCGATCCTGGCGCGGTCGGAGTTCGCCGGACCGCCTGCGGAAGAAGGCGAGGCCTTGACGAGGTCGTCGAGCAGGTGCGCGTAGGACTCGTCGGCCAGCTCGTACTCCCCGGCTGCGGATGGCTTACCCGTATCCATATCCAGCTCCGGCAGGGTCGGCGTGGTCGGCGGCAGAGTGGGCGTGCCGGGTGCCACGGCACCAGGAGGCAGCGGAGGCGGAGTTGACGCGGCGACCCTGGCCTGTTCGCGCTCGGCGATCTGCCCGGCAGTGGCGGCGGTCTTCTGGACATCGACGGCAGCGGCTTCCTTGACTGCCTTATCGTCCGGGTCTTTGGCATGTTCGGCACGCTTGCCGGCGTTCTTCGCATCCTTGTCGAGCTTGTCCGCGGCTTTACGGGCGTCGGCCGCGGCCTGCGGGTCGGGCGGCGGCAGCGGGGCGGGCGCGGCCTGGATCCGCGCCAGGTAGAGCTTGAACTGGTCGACGGTAGAGTTGACGGATTTGAGGTAGACATCTTGATCCTGCGCGTCCGGGATCGTCACCTTGAGCGCCTTGAGCGGGCCCACCTTGGGCAGCACCTTGAGCACGTCGGCGAACACGCGGCCGAAGAAGCCGACGTGGGTGTACTCCTTGCCGAAGTCGTTGCGGTACTCGGTTTCGTTCAGCCGGTAGATGAACTTGCTCTTCGCCGTACCGGGCGCGGCGGCCTCGATCTGGTCCTTGTAGTTGACGAACGCGATCCGGGTCATGCTGGGAATGAGCGACGAAACGGCCTTGCGATACGTGGAAATGGCGAGATCTTCGTGCTTGATAACAGAGTCGACAGGGATCCCGTAGGTCTCCTGAAAGGCCCGGTTGAGCAGGTCTTTCGAGACCTGGAAGCCGATGAAGTCGCGGTAGTCGGTCTGCGAGTAGACGCCGTGCGCGACCATGACGACGTCGAAGCCGAACTCGGTGCGGACATGCGCGGTGGGGTCTTCGGCGTAGGTGACTTTGCTGCCGAAGCGGCGGCGGAGCGGTGGGTTCTCGGTCGCAGTAATGGTGTTGATAAACGGGTGGCCGATAGTGTCGCCGCAGTAATGGGCCAGCGCGCCCAGGGCGAAGGCGTACTCGTTCGGAGTCTGCGAGTCGCGGATGAGCGCGGTGACGAAGTCGTTGGGGCGGACGTAGTGCAGCAGGTCCGAGAAGTAGTGCGAGCCAAAGGGATAGTAGCCGATATCCTGAATGACGGAGCCCCCGTAGGCGTAGGCGTGGGCCTGGCGCAGGTCGTCGGCGGAGATGCCGGGAAAGCGCGCCTGCAGCATGGGCACGATGTTCGTCTTCCAGGCCATGTCGACCACCTCCTCGTGCGAGAGGACGGAGTAGGCGTAGGCTTTGGAGGCGACCGCGAGAACAGTAACGGCGGTGAGACAGATTCGGCAAAAAGGCGAGGGCAGTTTCATCAGGCTCATCGGAGGATACATCGGCGAAGCGATGCAAATCGACTCGCCTGCACCGGTTAGAACACGGTTATGGCGCGCAAGTTGTAGATGAGTGGCTGAATTGTGGCGGGTTCGGCTTATACTCGACTGACCGATGAGCCAAAGCCAGAGCCAACGTCAGTCGCAGGGATCGCAAAGTCAATCGCAGAGTCAGGCCCAATCCCAGAGCCAGACTCAGGGCCAGTCGCAGGCGCAGGCCTTCGCGCGGTCCGCGACCAGAGACTATTTGCTGGACCACGCCTACGACGAGATGTTTACCGGCCAGCACGGCCTGCACGAGCACTACGAGCCGCTGCTGGAGCACTTTGCCGCGCTGCCCGAAGGCGAGCTGCAGCGGCGCAAACAGGCCGCCGACCTGAGCTTTCTGAACCAGGGCATCACCTTCACCGTCTACGGGCGCGAGGAAGGCACCGAGCAGATCTTCCCCTACGACCTGCTGCCGCGCATCATCACCTCCGCCGAGTGGGAGAAGGTCGAGCGCGGGCTGACCCAGCGGATCACCGCGTTAAACATGTTTCTGCGCGACATCTATAACGAAGGGCGCATCCTTGCCGATGGCATCGTGCCGCGCGAGGTCGTGTATAGCTGCAAGCATTTTCGCCGCCAGATGATCGGCCTGCAGGTGCCGCGCAACGTGTATGTGGCGGTGTGCGGCACCGACCTGATCCGGCTTGAAAACGGCGAGTTTGTGGTGCTCGAAGACAACCTGCGCGTGCCCAGCGGCGTGAGCTATATGCTGACCAACCGGCGGGTGATGAAGCGCATCTTTCCGCAGCTCTTTCGCCGCTACAACGTCAAGCCGATCGAGCAGTACACGCAGCTGCTGCTGGGCACGCTACGCTCGCTCGCGCCGGAAGGCAGGCCCGAGCCGAACATCGTGCTGCTCTCGCCGGGGGTGTTCAACTCGGCTTACTACGAGCATGCGTACCTGGCGCGGCAGATGGGCATCGAGCTCGTCGAGGGCCGCGATTTGGTCACGCATGACAACGTCATCTACATGCGGACGACCTCCGGACTCAGGCGCGTGGACGTAATCTACCGGCGCGTGGACGATGACTTCATCGACCCGATGGCGTTTCGCCCAGACTCGATTCTGGGCGTGGCCGGGCTGTTCAACGCCTACCGCGCGGGCAACGTCACGCTGGCCAACGCGTTCGGCACCGGCGTCGCCGACGACAAGGCCGTGTACGCCTACGTGCCGAGCATCATCAAGTACTATCTCGGCGAGGACGAAATCCTGCCGAACGTGAAGACCTTCCTGATGACGGAGAAGAAGTCGCGCGACCATGTGCTTGCGAACCTCGACAAGATGGTCGTGAAGGCGGTCGGCGAGAGCGGCGGGTACGGCATGCTGATCGGGCCGCAGAGCTCCAAGAAGGAGCAGGCGGAGTTTGCGGACAAGATCAAGGCCGACCCACGCAACTACATCGCACAGCCCACGATCTCGTTCAGCCGCGCGCCCTGCCTGATCGGCGACGCGCTTGAGCCGCGCCACGTCGACCTGCGGCCCTACGTGCTGTACGGGGACAAGGTGAGCATCGTGCCCGGCGGCCTGACGCGCGTGGCGTTGAAGCGCGGGTCGCTGGTGGTGAACTCCAGCCAGGGCGGCGGCAGCAAGGATACCTGGGTGTTGAGCGAGTAGCGGCGAATGCGGGG
>CAXUDC010000174.1:722-2577 GCA_964249685.1 uncultured Acidobacteriaceae bacterium | reverse complement strand
GATCTCAAGCGGCGTGTGCTGATTCCATTTGGTTCCGACGCAGATGCGGCTCTGGCTCGATGAAAGGATCAGCGACTTGCCCCCAACGACGCTCTACTTTCGCGAACAGGTACTCCGCAAGCGTCCGTATCTTAGAATTGAATGGTGTCTTGCGATCATCTCCTCGCCGGTCACTCGGGAGGTTCAGCCAGACGGCCGGATTCGCTCCTGGGGATACATTCCTGAGTACCCCGGCAAAGCCATCAGGACCGTGACCCTGGCTGACGGTACAACGCTTTTGCGGATAGCGCTTTCACACGGAGGAATCCATGAAGCTCCACTACTATGAGGATACTGATTCGCTCTACATCGATCTTGCACCCGCTCCAAGTTCCGATTCCAGGGAGATCGCGGATGGATTAGTGCTGGATTTCGACGAGCGAGGGCAGATCGTAGGCATCAATATTCAACACGCCTCCGAGCGGCTGGATTTGTCTGAAGTATCGGCAGAACACCTGCCGCTGGTTGCCGCATAGATGACGCAAGCTCGGGAGGTCTGATTGCTTTCACGCGTAGCCGATTCCCTCTACTGGATGTCCCGATACCTCGAGCGCGCTGAGCATACGACGCGTCTGCTCGACGTAAACCTGAACCTGATGCTCGACGAGAGCCCGTCGGCCGCCGAACACCGCTGGAAACGCGTCCTGCACGCGCTCGGCAACCCCAAGGACATCGAGTGGAAGGGCGACCCGTACGAGCTCGTACGCGCGCTCACCTTCGACACCGACGCGCACTCCTCCATCCTCTCGCTGCTCATCGCCGCGCGCGAAAATTCGCGCCACGTCCGCGAGCAGATCTCCACCGAGCAGTGGCACCGGCTCAACTCGCTTTACCTCGCCGTCACCCGGCCCGAGCTGCAGCGTCCGCGCCACGAGGCTGGCACCATGGCCGTAGAGCCCGAGCAGCCCACCGAGTTCCTCACCCAGGTCATGGAGGCCGTGCACCAGTTTCAGGGCGTCTCCGACTCGACCATGAGCCACGGCGAGGGTTGGCAGTTCATCCAGGTCGGCCGCTACATCGAGCGCGCCAGCGCCACCGCCGCCCTGCTCGAGGCCTACCACCACGAGCTGTGGGGCACGCACCCGGACGACGCACACGGCGACAAGCCCGAAGGCAACGAATACCTGGACTGGATGGGTCTGCTCCGCTCCGCCACCGCCTTTGAGGCCTACTGCAAGGTCTACACCGCCGACCTGACGCCGGACCGCATCCTCGAGTTTCTCCTGCTCGACGAGGAGTTCCCACACTCGCTGCGCTTCTCGATCGACAGCCTGCAGAACGCACTACGCGCCATCCAGCACGAAGGCGGCAAGAGCCGCGCCGAACCCGTTCGCCGGCTCGCCGGCCGCCTGCAGGGCAGCCTCAGCTACTCGGGCGTCGAAGAGATCCTCGAAGGCGACATCATCGCCTACCTGCGCAGCATCCAGGCGCAATGCCAGGAGATCCACACCACTATCTACGAGCTCTACATCGACTACAGCATCCAGGCCGCACTGGCCGGATAGCCCCCCTGCCTCTCACTGTTCCATACTGCTCACACCGGAGCCCACCGATGTTCTACTCGATCCGCCACCTCACCAAGTTCCTCTACGACAAGCCCGTCTCGGAGTCCATGATGGAGACGCGCATGCACCCGCGCTCGGACGCGCAGCAGCGCTGCCTCACCTTCCATCTCTCCGTCTCGCCGCGCTGCCGGGCTTTCTCCTACCGCGACCATCTCGCCAACAACGTGCACCACTTCGACATCCCCGGCCCCCATCGCCAGCTCGTCATTGTCGCCGAGTCGCTCGTCGAGGTAGAGCCGCCCGTCGAGATC
>CAXUDC010000174.1:0-712 GCA_964249685.1 uncultured Acidobacteriaceae bacterium | reverse complement strand
GCCGGACGCCTGGGCCGATCTCGACCACCTCATCCACCAGGGCGACTATTGGGAGTTCCTCTTCCCTTCCGAATTCGCCACCTCCACGCCGCTGCTCGAGCAGCTCGCCCGGGACCTGAACGTCACCCGCCGCGACGACCCCCTGCAGCTCATGCACGAGCTCAACGACCGCCTCTACAGCTACTTCGACTACGTCCCCCGCTCAACCAAGGTCGACTCCCCCATCGACGTCGCGCTCGAGAGCCGGCAGGGCGTCTGCCAGGACTTCGCCCACATCTTCATCACGCTGGTACGCACGAAGTTGAAGCTCCCCTGCCGCTACGTGTCCGGCTACCTGGCCCAGCGCGGGCAGGATCACGACCGTTCTGCCCCGTCCGCCACCCACGCCTGGATCGAGGTCCTGATGCCGCACTTCGGCTGGGTCGGCTTCGACCCCACCAACCTCCTCGTCGCCGGCGAGCGCCACATTCGCACCGCCATCGGCCGCGACTACGCCGACGTCCCCCCCACCCACGGCATGTTCCGCGGCCGCGCCAAGAGCGAGCTCACGGTAGCGGTCCGCGTCACCCCCAGCGAGGGCACCCCCTCGCTCGACCAGGAGATGCCCGTCCCCGAAGACTGGTCGATCCTGGTAGAAAAGGCACAAGCCCTCCCCGAAGGCCCCCCACCCCTGACCCGCCTGCAGCAAATGCAGATGGCCCAGCAGCAGTAA
>CAXUDC010000173.1:0-6439 GCA_964249685.1 uncultured Acidobacteriaceae bacterium | reverse complement strand
GGGGGTGCAGACCAGGGTGGTGGGCGAGGCGGGGATCGAACCCACAACCCCGAGCTTAGAAGGCTCGTGCTCTATCCGATTGAGCTACTCGCCCGCGAGGGGCACCGGATTCCATTGTACCCGCGGCCCGCGCATCACGGCACGCTTGTTGTGGCCGGCGTCCCGCGCGCGGCTACCCGGAGGCAAACTCGCGGCCGCGCAGCACTGTGACCACCGCTGCCAGGGCATCGCCCCAGATGTGATAGGCGTGCGGCGCATCGGTCCCGCAGGCCTTGACGTACAGGCTGACCGCGAAGCCCTCCTGAAAGCGTCCATTCGCATCCACCATGGCCGGCCGCAGCACGCACTCGATGACCGCGTAGGGGTGCTCCAGTGGGTCGATCAGCCGCGCCAGGCGCTGCACTCGCTGCTCCTGCTGGGCAAACGAGACGAACAGCGCGCGGTCGCGCCACAGCAGGTCCAGGTAGCTGGCAAAGCCCGCGGGCGCTTCCGCATCCGTCAGGTCGAGCTCGATCTGCACCGATTCGAGCTCCTCCGCATCCATGGTCCAGGCATCGCACTTGGCCGTGAAGACGGGCGAGCGCGCCGCGTTCAGCGCCCTGAGCGCCTGCAGCAGGGCAGGATGCTGCTCGGCTTCGGGGATCTGGTCGAGGTCGTAGGGGTTCTCGCGAAGGTCTACAAACCCTGGGTTGCCGTCTGGCCTGGACCAGGGCACTACCAGCACGGGGTCCTCAGCGCCACACTCCGCAGCCCACTCTGCACGCATGGTTCCATTATCGCAGAGCGATGGGGGCTGCGAGGGGCCTCGACCGGTTTACCTTGAGAAGTAGCTTTGCGTATGAGTCGGCCCCTTCAGGGCTCGGGGTATATTCTGCGTCTTTCCTGGGGCTTGCGCCCCAGGCTGGTATAAGTCGGGCCTTCAGCCCTGAAAGGAACATCGGGAGTGGATTTCTTCTTCATGTCCAGGCGCTACAAACGTAGATTCCCTGCGGGAATGACAAACAAGTTTCTACATTAGTAAGCGGTTCATCAGATTTGCGCGAGCAGGTACTGCAGCAAGGTAGTCTCTGCCCAATAGCCATCGTCCTCTCCGCTCGGCTGGGCGAGGAAGGCGCAATGACCGCCGTGCGCGGTCTCGAGCAGGGTCAGGTGCGGGTTCGCCGCGATGGCTGCGCGGGTCTCCGGGCGCAGGCGGATGAAGGGGTCGTCGAGCGCGTGCAGGATGAGCGTGGGGATTGCGATGCGGTCCAGGACCCGCGCCGCGGCTGCGCGAAAGTAGTAGTCCCCGGCACCGGCAAAGCCACTGTAGAGCGCGGTGATGCGCTCGTCGAAGGCGCGCAGCGAGGCGAGGCCGTCGGCCCGCGCGGGGTCGTAGACGCGGGGAAACAAGGCGGCCTTGCGGCGGAATCGCTTGACGAGCGCGCGCAGGAACTTGCGCTCGTAGATGCGGTTGCCGGACAGATGCAGCGCGTCGGCGGACTCGCCGAGGTCGACCGCGGGCGAGACGCCGACGACCGCGCGGAGCTGCTTCGGGGCCTCGGCGCCAAGCTCGCCCGCGAGCTTCAGCACGAGGTTGCCGCCCATGCTGTAACCTACCAGCGCCACCCGCTGCAGGCCAAACCGCCGGATCACGGACTGCATGACCGCGGCCACATCGCCGGACAGGCCGGAGTGGTAGAGTGTGGGCGAGAGCGACTCCGTGCCGCCGCAGTTGCGCATGTTCATCCGCACCACGTTCAGCCCGGCGCGCCACATCTTGTTTGCGTTCCCGACCACGTATTGCGACTGTGCCGAGCCTTCCAAACCATGCAGCAGGATCACCGTCAGGCGCTCCGCGCGCACGGATTTCGGCTGCCAGTGGCATTGGCAGAGCACCTGGCTCGAGATCTGGTTCAGCGTCGCGGGCGAGACCTCGATCAGCTCCGCGGTTGCGGCGGGAAGGTGGTTCGGACGCGGCAGAAAGTTGCCGACGATCGTCTGCTGGTGGCCGTTGGGGAGCCACCAGCGCGGGGCGAAAGGCGTTGGAGCGAAGGTCATCTCGCGGCCTTTTTCAGCGCCTGGCGCAGGAACTCGGCGGCATTGAGCGCGCCGGTCGGCTCATCCTCATGCTTGAAGTAGACGTAGACCTCGCGGTCGCGGGCTAGCTCGACCAGGCGTTCGGCAAAGGCGGCGATCTGCTTCGGTTCGTAGCCTCCAGACTGGCGCAGGCGGAAGGAGGTGTGGCCGACGGCGGTGTGGAGCTCGGGCGAGCGGAAGTCTTCGGTTTCGGCTATACAAAGCGCGGCGTCGTGCTCACGCAGGACGTTTTCGGTTTCGTCGGTAAACCAGCTTTCGTGGCGAAACTCGAAGGCGATCGGCGGCGCGCCGGGTCCACGGAGGGCGGGCGCGGCGAGAAAGTCGCGCAGCAGCGGCAGGTTGGCCTTGAAGTTGGGCGGGAGCTGGAAGAGCAGCAGGCCGAGCTTGCCGGCCTCGGCTGCGGGCGCGACGAAGTTGAGGAAGGCCGCGACATGATCGTGGCAGTCGCGCAGCCGGCTGAAGTGCGTGATGCGCTGTGGAGCTT
This sequence comes from uncultured Acidobacteriaceae bacterium, assembly GCA_964249685.1. Classification (GTDB taxonomy): domain Bacteria; phylum Acidobacteriota; class Terriglobia; order Terriglobales; family Acidobacteriaceae; genus Edaphobacter. Next base: position 3,879 of record CAXUDC010000173.1, on the reverse strand, counting down.
TGAAGGAGAAGCGGAAGCCGGCTGGGACCTGCGCGAGCCACTCGTGGATTTTGGCCAGTTCGGGCAGCTTGCGGAAGGTGTAGTTGACCTCGCAGGAGTTCAGTTGCGAGGCGTAAAAGCCGAGAAACTTCTTCGACGCGACCATCGCGGGGTAAAACCCGGGCTTCCACGTGGGGTACGCCCAACCTGAAGTCCCGGCGTAGAGGCGCGCGGGAGCCTTGGCTAGAACCAGCTCGACCAAAGGTTTGGGTTGGGTGACTCGCTTTGCGCTCGCTGGCATGTGTTGTTTTTAGCCGAGGAGAGCTTCCCTAACAGGTTAGGTTGGGAGAAAATTGGGGCGGCTAGTGGGTTTCGAACCCACGACATCCGCTGCCACAGAGCGGCGTTCTGCCACTGAACTATAGCCGCCGTATTGAGATCAGTATAGCGCAGAACTGCATCCTAAAGATAGCGATGCCGATTACCGCCAAACCGGAGATCCTGACCCCGCGCAAGGGCGGGCGCTCGACCGCGTTCGACGACCAGCACCTGGACCTGCTGTCGCACCTGCTGGACGACTTCATCCGCATCCCGGGCACGCCGATCCGGTTCGGGCTGGACGGGATTGTAGGCTTTATTCCTGGCATCGGCGATCTGCTGGGTGGGCTGGCTTCGACGATCATCATCGTGGCCGCATGGTCGCGCGGGATCCCGAAGGTCACGCTGGCACGCATGGTGGCGAACGTGGCGATCGAAACGGTGGTGGGTTCGCTGCCCGTGGTGGGGAACCTGTTCGACATCGGCTGGAAGGCGAACCGGCGGAACTATGCGCTGTTGACGGGTGCGATTGCGGCTCCCGCGCACTCGGCGAGCAGGAGCTGGTTGTTCATTGCTGGCGTCTGCCTGGTGCTGGCGGCGCTGATGCTTGCGCCTGTGCTGCTTTTCAGCTGGATGCTGGTGCACGCCAAAGCCTTGTTGCGGTAGGATAAGGACAGTCGGGGCGTAGCGCAGCCTGGTAGCGCATCTGCTTTGGGAGCAGAGGGTCGGGAGTTCGAATCTCTCCGCCCCGACCAAACTTGCGGACTGGTTTCACTTTGGTGTGTTGACTGTTGCCCAAAGGTGTAGTGCTGGTTCGAACCGCAGATTCCTCCGCTTCGCTACGGAATGACAACAAAATACCCTTGTTGGCACCGTGGTCCTGCATTTGTTTTCATCCCGTAGGGATCTGCTTTCCATGACAGCGGCACTACGCCATCCGCGAACAGCCATAAGACATATGCCCACGATAACCGCGAAAGCGCTGCGTTGATCACATGGGACACCCCTCGTTACTCAGGTAGGGCTAGAACGGCGCCCCAGTTGAAGCCGGCTCCGAAGGCGGAGAAGATGAGCGGGGCGGTGAGGGGGCCCGGGTTCTGCTGGTGCCACTCGTGGGCGGCGATGAGCAGCGAGGCGGAGCTGGTGTTGCCGTAGCGGGCGATATTGGTGAAGAAACGCTCGACGGGGACGCCGAGCTCTTTGGCTACCCGCTGGAGCAGGACAAAGTTGGCCTGGTGGAGGACGTAGTGCTCGACCGCCTGGGGGGTGAGGGCGTTGCGGTCGAGCAGCTCCTCGATGGCGGCGGGCATGCGGCGGATAGCGTGGCGGATGACCACGGAGCCTTCCATGTGGATGCGATGGGCGGCGATCTGCAGGGCTTCGGTGGAGTTGCCGTCGGTGTGGAGGCAGGAGTCGGCGAGGCGGGCGAAGCCTTCTGTCGAGGAGATCAGGGCCGCGCCCGCGCCGTCCCCGAAGAGAATGGCGGTCTCCTTGCCTTCGGGGGAGAGGTCAATGCGGCGGCTCATGATCTCGGTGCCGATGACGAGGATGTTGCCGAGCTGATCGGCCAAGCGCGCGGCCAGGGCGAGGCCGGTGAGCGAGCCGGCGCTGGCGATGGGGAGGTCGAGCGCGGGGACGTCGGTAAGGCCGAGCGCGGCGGCGATAGACGCGGCGGGGCCGGGGCAGTAGCGGTCGGGGCTGCCGGAGGCGACGAGGATCATGGCGAGCTCGTCGGGGCCGAGCGCGAGGGGTTCGAGGCAGGAGAGGGCGGCGGTGACGCCGAGGGTGACGACGGTGTCGGCTTCGGCTGCATAGCGGCGCTCGGCGATGCCGGTGCGGGTGAGGATCCAGTCGGGGTCGACGCCTAGCTGGGGGGCCAGCTCGGCGTTGGGGACAACGCGGGTGGGGAGGCAGGAGCCGAAGCCGCGGAGATAGGGCATGTCGAAGCTCCTTTGCTGGGCGGGGAGGAAGAGACTCACCCCACGATAACCGCGATGATACTGCGGTGATCATGGGCACCCCGAGGTTTTAGGTGGACTTGGTGGCGATGTACTGGGCGGTCTTGTCGAGGGTGTCGAAGCGGCGGGCGGAGATGTCGCCGTCGGGGATGGTGATGGAGAATTCCTTCTCCAGGGCGAGGACGAGGTCGTTGAGGGTGAAGGAGTCGAGGAGGCCGGAGTCGAAGAGGCTCTCGGTGGGGGTGGGGTCAGTAGTGAAATCGGCTACGGAGTGGAGGGATTTCAGGACGCGGAGGTGGAGGTCGGTGGGGTTCATTCTGGGCTCGCTTGTGGTGTGGATTGGAAAAACAGGCAACAGCTTGGTTCAAGAGTTTCTAGTTATTAGTTGCTAGTAAAAACCGGGTTCATGAGTTTTGAGTGGTTAGTTTTTCAGTTTTGAGTTCAGGGCGGCGGGTTGTTGCTGGTAGGTTTTGTAGGCCTGCACTAGGTCGCGGTAGAAGGCGTCGGCCATGGTGCGGTAGCCGGCGCCGGTGAGGTGGGTGTGGTCGGGCTGGGCGAGCCCCTCGGACGCCCAGCGGATCATGCTGCCGGGGCCGCCCATGCGCTGCTGCTGGTCGTAGTAGGCGCAGCCGAGCTGGCGGCAGGCGAGTTTCTGGTCGGCGATGACGCGCTCCGTGCCGTAGAACGTGGCCCAGGAGGTGCGGCGGCCGCGGCCGATGCGGGTGGCGCGGTCGTAGGGGCCGAGGACGAGGATGGCGGCCTGCGGGGCATAGCGGTGGAGGTTGGCGATGAGGCGCTCGAACTGGTCTAAATACTCCTCGGAGTGCGTTGCGATGTAGACGGCCTCGTTGGTCCCGTAGGCGAGGACGATCAGGCTAGGGTCGCGCTGGCGGAGGTAGCTAGCGAAGAGGGCCTGGTTCCAGCGCAGCATGAGCGTGGCGACGGCGCCGTTGAGGCCGAGCTCCTCGTAGGTGACGCCGGGCTGCTCGGTAACAAGTCCGAGGAGGGTGACGGGAGCAGGGTCGAGCGTGGAGAGCTGGAGATGGTGCTCCCCCGGCGTACAGGGATAGGTATAGGTGCCGGCGGTTTCGTCCCCGGTGCTGAGCGTGGTGTCGATGTCGGCGACGGTGGTACCGTTGTCGACGAAGCGGAGGCGGCCGCCGGCGGGCTGGCGGAGGTACTCGACCTGGAGGCTGGTGCAGGTGGTGGAGAGGAGAACGTACTCGCCGGCGCGGTGGGTGGTGAGGGAGACGCCGCCGAGGCCGAGGTCGCCGGAGCCGAGTTGGGTGAACTTGTTGCCTTCGGTCAACCAGCCCGCGGACTGCGAGCGCGTGGAGCCGGCGAGATGGTAGCCGGCGAACGGGTGGCCGGGGAACTGGAAACCGAGGCCGCCGTTGCCGAAGCGGGCCTGGAGCTGGGCGCGGACGGCGCCGGTGAAGAGGTCGGCGGCGGTGTGGGAGTCGCCGAACTGGAGGATGCGGACGGTGGCGGGTTCGCCTGGGTAGGTGTTGAGGGAGTCCTGCTGGGTGGGTGGGGGGAGCTCGGAGAGGGACTTGAAGAAGGGAGCGAGCTGGCTGAGGTTGAGGAAGGCCTGGGCGGGCTCGTCGATCAGGGTGGTGGGGGC
>CAXUDC010000172.1:0-6509 GCA_964249685.1 uncultured Acidobacteriaceae bacterium | reverse complement strand
GGGTGATAGCGAGGATCATGAAGATCGCGGCGGCGTAGCTGGTCAGCTTGGTGAGCAGGTTGGCGGCACCGCGAGGGCCGAATGCAGTCTGCGAGCCCTGGCCACCGAACGCACCGGCGAGATCGGCAGACTTGCCCGTCTGCAGCAGCACGACGCCGATAAGGAAGAGGCAGACGACCACGAACAGCGGAGTGAGAATGTACATCAGGATGTTCATGAGATGGACGCTGCCTTCTGTGAGAATGAGGTGTTGGATTGGTGCGGAGGAGGGGACTTGAACCCCTATGCCTTGCGGCGCTAGCACCTCAAGCTAGTGCGTCTGCCAATTTCGCCACCTCCGCATTTTGGAGCACTCGGCGAACCGGGTGGGTGACTTGCAATCCGAAGTTGAGTATAGCATTGCGCGGGCGTGCGGCAAAGGGTGGTTGTGCAACTCTCTGCCTTGACTCTGTGGATCGGACGCTCCTCAGAGCGCCGGGGCTAAAGCCCCTTCTTCCAACTGAGCTTGTTCGTAGGACTAAAGTCCCACGCTTCCACCCAAGTACTTGATCAGAGTTTCCCTAGAAGTGATCCAGAAGCTCCGAGAACTTGTGCAGGCCGAGCAGGCGCTGGCCCGGTGGGGGCTGGTTGACGACCTCGTGCTCGAGGACCCAGGTAAAGTCGTGCGGAATGAACACGGCGTGCAGGCCGGCGGCGAGTGCGGGGTTGATGTCCGACTTGGGGCTGTTGCCGATCATCCAGGTCGTCTCTGCCTGGCAGCCGTGCGTCTGGGCGAGGACCCGGTAAGCCGCTTCAAGCTTTTCGGGCAGCACCTCCACCGCGGCAAAGCAGGCGGAGAGGCCGGAGCGGACCAGCTTGTCCTGCTGCTCGCCGGGGTCGCCCTTGGTGACGAGCAGGCAGCGATGGCGCTTCGCGAGCTTCGGCAGGGCTTCCGCTACGCCGGGCAGCAGCTCGATCTCCTGCTGGGCGATGGAGTCGACGAAGCTGACGATGCGCTGGTGTTTCTCTTCCGTGGCGGGGCCGTCGGCGAGATCTTCAAAGCAGCGGATGAGCGATTTGCGGAAGCTCTTCAGGCCGTAGCCTTCGGCGTCGATAGTGGCGCGCTCGACGACGTTGAGGTGCCCGCGCACCTCCTCCGGGCTGTGGATGCGGTGGTCGAGGTAGGAGATGAAGGAGCTGATCGCTCGCTCGAAGTAGATGTTGTTCTCCCATAGGGTGTCGTCGGCGTCGAAGAGCAGGGTCTGAGGTGTGGTTAGCTTCGATTCCATGAATGGGTCACTCGGGCCTAGGTTTGGGTGTGGCGGTGTGCTGGAGCATGTGGCCTTGGGGTTAGTACAGCAGCAGTCGAACCGCATCTCCCTACGGGATGACAAAAAAATACAAAGGCTCCTGCTGTTGTCCTTCCGATTTGTTAACGATGGAATAAGGACTGTTAGTTATGAGCATAACTGAGAGCTTACCGGTTACGGGATTCGGCTTTACGGGATGCGCGGTGTGACCTCGTAGAGCTCGCGGTCGCGGTACTCGTCCTGGGTGCGGCCGACGACGCGAACGGTGGCGCCGTCGTCGACGAGCTTGCGCAGCAGCCAGTCCTCCGGCCAGTCGTATTTGCCGAGCACGAAGAAGTGCGGGTTGGCGCGGGTGAACTCGCGATAGTCGACGGCGTGGCCGGGCAGGTGAAAGCGCGCGACGAGCTGCGGGGTCTGCTCGAAGATGTTGGCGTTGGAGTAGTGCTTGCTGGCTTCTGCATTGATGAGATAGAAGACGCGTTGGGCGGTGGCGAGCGGCTCGTTGTGGTTGAGCTCGAGAAAGGTGAGGCCGCTGGCGGCGACCAGCGGCAGCGCGGTGCCGCCGGGGCCGGCGTGAGCAGACGCGGCGCAGGCTCCGCAGACCGGCAGGACGGGGTCGGCATGGCGCGGGAGCAGGAAGGCTTCGCCGGAGACAATCGCGGCGATCCCGTTGAAGGTGTGGTCCGAGATGGCGAGCGCGATCAGGACGCCGAGCAGCGCTGCCCGCGGATCGAGTGACCCGGCGGCGGAGGTCCAGCGGCCCAGCAGCGCCGCCGCCAGGCAGACGACGGCGACCGCCGCGGCCGCGCCATAGCGTGCGAAGAAGGCTCCGTGCGAGGCCATCAGCTGGAGCATGAGCGCGAGTGGCAGCGAGAGCAGGCCGAGGATCGCGACCCACTCCGGCTGGGTGAACGACCAGCCGCCGCGTCCTCGCAGCGCGGTCGGGCCGAGCGCGAGCAGCACGACGAGTGAGGTCAGCAGCAGGCCAATCATCTCGCGCTCGACCAGGCCGATATAGAACTCGAAGATGGTCTCGCCAGTGGGCTGAAAGGCCTGCGGGTAGATGGCGTCGCTGTGGTTGCGCAGCATGGGGAGGTAGAGCGCGGTGAGGAGGAAGGGAAGCAGGAGCGCGGCCAGAACGGGCCAGTCCGGCGCGGAGCGACGGCGCCAGCGCCACAACTCCCCGGCGACGATCGCGCAGATGGCGGGAACGGAGAAGATGTGACTGAGCAGCATGCCGGCGTTCGCGGCGAACAGCAGCGGCAGTGCAAGGCGGCGATTGCCCCCCGCGGCCTCCTGCCAGGCGACCAGCGCGAGCGAAAGCAAGCCGAGCAGCAGGGCGTAGGGGCGAGCCTCGTAACCGAGCTCGAAGGTCTTGCCCAGCAATAGCAGCGCGACCGCGAACAGGCCGAACACTGCGCCCATGCGGCGGCTCACGAAGCGGAAGACGCCGAGCATGAGGACGACGAAGAAGAGCATCTCCGGCAGCCGGGCCGCCAGCGTATTGACACCGAAGAGCTGGAACGACCAGCGGGTGAGCAGGTAGACGAGCGGCGGGTTGAGGTCATGAGTGTTGAGGTCTCTCCACATCGCGCCGAGCGAGGGCGCCTGGGCCAGATAGGAGGTAAAGAGCTCGTCGTGCCAGAGCGGCTTGCCGTGGGAGCCGTCCAGGGCCGCGGCGAGGAAGAGCCCCACCAGTAGCAACAGCGGAACCCAGGCGTGCGTTTCCAGCCACTCGCACGCGCGGCCCAGGGCTCGTCCGCAGGTTGCGCGTGCCGCGGCAGCGGACACACGTGGGCCGGAGCTCGGCGCGGGCGTGGAGGTGGCGTTCAGGCGGCTGTTTCCTTTCGTCTGCAGTATAGTCCCACTTTTTCATCTTGCGAGAGCAACGCGGCCGCCGGCCCGGGGTTTACCAGACTGGTTGCAACATGATGCCCGTCAACATGTATTTGTCCTGCCGGGTTATCATGCTGGATACGATAGAGTTACATTGCTGGCCCGTTGCAGACGGGCACGACGCGAACGAGGAAGGCGAGCGGAGAGCATGATTCCGGATGCAGGCCGGAGATTCGGGCCCTATGAGATTCTCGGCCGCCTTGGCGGCGGAGGCATGGGCCACGTCTACAGGGCGTGGGATGCGCGCCTGCATCGCGAGGTCGCCGTCAAATTTCTGCACAACGAGTACGCCATGCCGGGCATGCGCGAGCGGTTCCTGCGCGAAGCGCGCGCCGCCTCCGCGCTGAACCACCCGCACATCTGCACCATCTTCGACATTGGCGAGCAGGACGGCGATCCCTACCTGGTCATGGAACTGCTCGAAGGCGAGACGCTCAAGGACCGGATCGACAAGCGGTCGATCCAGGTGGAGGAGATGCTATGCGTCGGCAAGGAGGTGTCGGAGGCGTTGGGCGCTGCGCACGCCAAGGGCATCATCCACCGCGATATCAAGCCGGCAAATATCTTTCTTGTCGCCAAACCGCACTCCGGGTTCCAATCCAAGGTGCTCGATTTCGGCCTGGCCAAGATCGAGGGCGGCGTGCTGGGCGCACGGCAGTCGCGGACGATGGACATCACCACGATCGGCTCGACGGTGGGGACGCTGGCGTATATGTCGCCCGAGCAGGCGCGGGGTGAGGTCCTGGACTCGCGCTCGGACCTGTTTTCGCTCGGCGTGGCGCTGTACGAGATGGCGACCCGCCAGATCCCGTTCCCGGGAGCGACGAGCGCGCTGGTCTTCGTGAAGCTGCTGAACCAGCAGCCGGAGCCGGTGCGCGACTGGAACGAGGCGATCCCGAAGGATCTCGAAAAGATCATTATGAAGCTGATGGCGAAGGAGCGCACGCAGCGCTTCCAGACCGCGCACGAGCTTTATGAGGCGCTGTCGCGTGTGGGGGAGAAGTCCACCGGCGGCTGGCTGCGCAAGGCGGTCGGCACGACGGCGTCCATGCCCGCGGCACGGCCGGCTGAGCCGGTGGTGCGGGAGCGGCGCTCGCAGAAGCGGCGGCCCTCCGACCCGGACTTAGTCGCTGCTGAGCCTGTCCAGCTGAAGCCCAAGTCGAACCCGTCCAACGACCAGCCGCAGTTTCTGCGTCCGGTCGCCCGTGTGCCCAGCCATGCCATGCCGCGGCCTTCGTCGGAGGTCGTGTCGCTGACGCCCCGGGAGCCGGCGTCCTCGGCGAGCCCGATCGTTGCGGCGCCCTCCGCTGCAGTTGCTGCCACGCCGGCTTCGGCTTCGGGCGTGGGAACTCCCGTGCCCGGCGTGCCAGCGATTGCGGCCGTCGCCGCCGTAGCCGCCCCGGTTCCGCCGGAGAGGCCGAGCGACCAGTTCAGCGCTGAGCTTGAGGAGCCGGCGCCGGGCTCGCGCAAGGTGCGCTTCCGCCTAAGCCCGGTCTATCTCTTCGGCGGGTTCGTCCTGCTCGTCGTGCTGGTGATCGCGGCCGTGCTGGTCGTCAATCGCGGGCACTTTGGCCCCACCATGCTCACCGAGCGCGACCCGGTGGTGCTGACTGAAATCGAGAACACGACCGGCAACAAGGCGCTGGATGGAGCGGTCGCGCAGGGGCTACAGATCGCGCTCGCGCAGTCACCCTATCTGATGTTGCGCAGTAGCGACGACTACCGGCTGATGCGTCACCAGGTGCTCTCCTTCCTGCCGGACGCGCCCGAAGTCGCGACCGAGCAGGCCGCGCGCACCGTGGCCCAGCGGCTCGGGACGCGGGCATACCTCTATGGCTCGATCAGGGGCGCCACGCCTCCGTATCTCCTGCACGTCTCGCTGCTCAACACGGCGACGAACGACGTGATGAGCTCTGCCGACGAGCGCGCGCCCAGCCAGCAGGAGGTACCGGCCGCGATCGACCGGCTCGCCGACGAGCTGCGCGCCGCCATCGGCGAGGACTCCGACTCGATCTCGCGCAGCCACAACGCGCTCAGCCAAGAGGCGACCTCGAACGTGGAAGCGCTGCGCACCTACTCGCTTGCGGAAGATGCGCTCTCCGCCGGGCGAACGCTCGACGCGCTCGGGCTCTACCAGCAGAGCGTCGCGCTCGAGCCGCGTTTCACCCTCGCTTACCTCAGGCTCACGGTGCTCTACCGCAAGGAGCGCGCGGAGGTCGCGGCGGCCGAAGCTGCGAAGCTCGCGCTCGCGACGGCCGACAACACCAGCGAGCGTGTTCGGACGATCGCGCAGTACGAGTACGAGATGAACTCGAGTGGCGACTACAACCGCGCCGCCAGCCAGATTCGCAAGCTCGTCACCAACAACCCGAACGACGCGGATGCGCTTGAAAAGCTGGCCCGCGTGCTGCGCCTGCAGGGCCGCATGGCGGAGTCGCTTCAGATGGCCCAGCAGGCCTACGCGCTCGACCCGCTGAACGGCGACGCGTACACGCAGGCCGACAGCGCGCTCATCGGCATGGACCGCTACGACGCCGCGTTCCAGCTGCAGGGCCAGCAGCAGCGCCTGGGCCTGGCCAGGGCCGGAGGCGTGCTGACCTCGGCCTACCTGGAAGGCCGGCAGGACGCGGTAGAAGCCGCGGTCGCCAACTTCCAGACACCCACCTCCAGCTACAAGCCGGACTGGAACTACGGACTTTATCTCGACAACATCGGCCAGCTCGCGAGTGCCAGCGAGCTCTGGCACAGGAACGCCGCGGCCGGCCTGCAGGTCAAATCGCTGGCCTCCGCCGCCGCTTTCCTGCTCTCGCAGGGTGCGCTCGACCACGCGCTCATCGGCGATTGCGCCGGCGGCCTGGCCATGGCGCGAGAGTCCGCCGCGAACCCCCAGGGGATGGCCGCAACGTTCAACTCCGGCATGGCCGCCGCGCTGTGCGGCGACACGGCGAACGCGCGCGCCGCGGTCGCCGCGCTGCAGAAAGCCTATCCGCAGAGCTTCAACGTCAACTCGTTCTACGTCGCGGATATCGAGGCCGCAGTCGCCCTGCGCGCCAACGATCCCGCCGCGGCGCTCGAGGTGCTGAAGCCGGCACGGCAGTTCGACCTGATCTCGCTGACGCCGTTCCTGCGTGGCAGAGCCCACGTCGCCCTGCGCCAGGGCCAGATCGGCATCGTCGATTACCAGACGGTGCTCGCGCATCGCGGCGTCACGTTCATCGTCGGCAGCAACGTGTACCCGGTGGCCGAGATCGGTGTCGCCCGCGCCTTTGCCGATACCGGCGACCTGAACAACAGCTCCGACGCCTACCGCAAGTTTCTCGAGCT
>CAXUDC010000171.1:0-6591 GCA_964249685.1 uncultured Acidobacteriaceae bacterium | reverse complement strand
CTGCACAACATGCGCACGCTCGAGCACCTGAAGCCGGAAAAACAGCAGAAGATCGCCCGCGAGACGCTCGACATCTACGCGCCGCTCGCCCACCGGCTGGGCATGGGCAAGCTGCGCGGCGAGCTCGAGGACCTGGCCTTCCGCTACACCGATCCCTACGCCTACGTGAAGGTCGCGCAGGAAGTCGAGAGCCTGCGCAACGCCAACGAGGACTTCCTGCAATCGATCGTCGCCACGCTGCAGCAGAAGCTCGACGAGGCCGGCGTGCAGGGCCGCGTGGAGTCGCGCATCAAGCGGCTGTACAGCATCCAGCAGAAGCTGGACTCTCAGAAGATCCCCGTCGACCAGGTATACGACCTGCTCGCGATCCGCGTCATCTGCAAGACGGTCGCGGAGTGCTACGCCGTGCTGGGCCTCCTCCACGCGCAGTGGCGGCCGGTACCCGGGCGCATCAAGGACTTCATCGCCATGCCCCGGCCGAACCTCTACCAGTCGCTGCACACGACGCTGATCGCGCCCGGCGGCCACCAGTTCGAAGTCCAGGTGCGAACGGAAGACATGCACCGCATCGCCGAGGAGGGCATCGCCGCGCACTGGAAGTACAAGGCCGGCGACACCGTCAGCGCCAAGGACGAGCAGCGCCTCGCCTGGGTCCGCCAGCTGATGGAATGGCAAAAGGAGATGACCGACCCCAACGAGTTCATGTCGACGCTCAAGATCGACCTGTACCCGGAGGAGGTGTACACCTTTACCCCGAAAGGAAAAGTCGTAGTTCTACCGAAAGACGCGAGCCCCATCGACTTCGCCTACGCGGTCCACACCGAGGTCGGCAACACGACGATCGGCGCGGAGGTCAACGGCCGCATCGTTCCACTGCGCACCAAGCTGCGCAACGGCGACATCGTCAAAATCAATACCCAGACCGGCCACGCGCCCAGCCGCGACTGGCTCACGTTCACCAAGAGCTCGCGCGCGCGCAACAAGATCAAGCACTGGCTCACCGAGCACCAGCGCGAGCGCGCGATCGAGATCGGCGAAAAGCTGCTCGACCGCGAGGCACGGCGTTGGAAGATCCCGCTCAAGGACCTGAAGGAGAACGATTTCACCCGCGTCGCTAACGAGTACGGCCTGGGATCGAAGCCCGAGCTGCTCGCCGGCGTCGGCCTGGGCAAGTACGGCGCGCGCGTCGTGCTGAACAAGCTGCAGCCCGGCACCACCTCCAGCCAAACCGACGAGCCCGAGCCGGGCGTCGGAATCGGCCCCGGCAACTCCATCGCCAACATGTCCGACACCGTCAAGAAGGTCTACTTCGGCAAGGGCTCGGACTCGCTGCAGGTGGAAGGCCAGGACGACCTGCTCGTCTACCGCGCGCGCTGCTGCAACCCCATCCGCGGTGAGGAGATCATCGGCTACGTCACGCGCGGCAAGGGCGTCGCGGTGCACGCGCGCGTCTGCCCCAACGTGCAAAACCTCCTCTACGAGTCCGACCGACGCATCCAGGTCGAGTGGGGCGCCGACGCCCCCACCGGCGCCGGCGCGCCCAAGCCCACCACCTACCCGGTCAAGCTCATCATCCTGTGCGAGGACCGCGCCGGCATGCTCAAGGAGTTCACCGCCATCATCTCCGACGACGGCACCAACATCCGCTCGGTCGACTCTAAACCCGCCACCGACGGCACCTTCGTGGTCGACTTCGTCATCGAAACCGTCGACGTCCGCCACCTCACCAAGCTCACCCAAAATCTGAAAAAGGTGCCCGGCGTAAGGGACGTCCAACGCGTCCAGAAGATATGATGAGTCCTATTGACGAACCTTTCGAGTGGGACCATGCCAACGTCACCCACCTCGCCCGTCATGGCATCACGCCGCTTGAGGCGGAAGAAGTCATTCAGTGTAGTCCGTTGGTAGAAAGCAGAGACTTTCGTTCTGGTGAAATCAGGCGAAGAGAGATCGGCGAGACTGCAGCCGGACGAGTTCTGTTTGTCGTCAGCGTCGCTCGCGGATATAAAATCAGAGTCGTCACTGCCTGGCATGCCGACAGAGACGCACGGGCAGAGTGGCAGAGCGAAAAGGAGCGACGACGATCATGAGCTTGCGAGAGCCCGAACATAAGACTGAGTCCGAAGAGGCTGACTGGCTCTATGACCATCGCGCCCTGATCCAAGCGGAGTTCCTGGTCAAGGCCGCCGCCGGACTCTTACTTCGGCGCAATTCACGCACGGGCGAGCACACGCCGGTCCCCGCTGCTGACGTGAGTCCACTGGATCTGGCCGAGGCACGCAAACTTCTTTCCGACAGCGGCCTGTGGACTGAAGATGTGGCTCCTCCCGTAAGCACTCACGCTGCGCTCCGCAAAGCCAGCTAAGGCCAGAATGTGCCCGCTATCGCCGGTCCAGCACAATCCCCCCAAGCCGTCCGGCCTCCTCCCCGCGCTCGCCCTCCTCTTCGCCGGGGCCTTCCTCCGCTGCCCGCCCATCCTGCTCCACGGCCGCATCTGGGCCGAAGAATCCTCGATCTTCCTCGTCGGTGCCTGGTCCCGCCCCTTCCTCACCGAGCTCTTCGCCCCCGAGTTCGGCTACTACTCGCTCTGGGACAACCTCTTCGCCGCGCTCTCCGCCCACGTCGTCCCCCTGCCCTGGGCCGCGCTCCTCTTCACCTGGTCCGCCGTCGTCCTCCTGCTCGTCACCGGCTGGTTCCTCTACCAGGCCGAGTTCCTCCCCACCCGCGCCGCCAGAACCCTCGCCGTCCTCGCGCTCCTGCTCGTCCCGCCCAGCGCAGAAACCTGGCTCAACCTCATCAACAGCGAGTTCTTCTTCGGCATCGCGTCCGCCGTCATCCTCTTTTCGGACCCCGCACGCCATCGCCTGGCGCGCGCGCTCATGCTCGCGCTCGCCGTCGTCAGCGGCCCCCTCACCACGCTGCTCGCCCCTCTCTTTTTCCTGCGCGCGGTTCTCACGCGCAGGCGCGGCGAGATCACCCAGGCCGCCATCGTCTCGGCCGGCGCGCTGCTCCAGGTCGGCATCGCCCTCACCACCCACACCGCCAACCGCAAGGTCCGGCTCGATCCCCTCACGCTCGGCCCGGTGCTGTTCAACAAGCAGTTCGTCCTGCTGTTCTGCGACCGCCTCGTCGCCAAACTGACCTACCTCGTGCTGCTCAATCGCCTCCACTTCAGCACCGCCACGCTCGTCACCACCTGGGCCCTAGCGATTACGTTGGCCGCGGCCCTCGCCTGGCTCCTCCGCCGCAACCGCACCGCGCTCCTGCTGCTCGGCACGGCGTTCTGGTTTGCGCTGCTCGAGTCCGCGCTCGCCCTCAACGGCGGCCTCAACCACGTCGGCCCCGGTGGCGGCGAGCGTTACGCCTTCACGCCCAACTTCCTCATCGAGCTCGCCCTGATTACCGCCGCCTTCACCCTCACCAGGTCATTCACCATCCGCATCCTCCTCGCCCTGGCCCTCATCTCCGGTGCCATCGACTACGCGCTGCTCCCCTTCCGCGACCAGGGCGCCTGGCAAGCCGAACCCTTCCGCCAGCAGGCCCTCCGCTGGCAGCAAAACCCCGCCACCCCGCTCCACTGCCTCCCCACCGCCTGCAGCCCCTTCCAGCTCCCACCTCGCTAAAACTCACCACGGATAACAGGGATAAAGGACGGATAGGAACAAGGGACGGAAAGAACGACAGTCTTCCCTAATCTCCATCTGTCCTTATCCGTTCCTTATCCCTCGTATCCGTGGTAGGTTTTCCCCCGCAAACCAAGTAAACTCTTCTAGATGCCCCAGGCCCATCTAGAGCGCGTCCTCGTCACCGGAGCCACCGGCACCCTGGGCTACAACATCGTCCGCCACCTCGGCACCGCGCACCCGGAAACGCAGGTCCGCGTCCTCATGCGCACGCTCGACGAAACCCTCTTCCACGACCTGCCCAACATCACCCTCGAGCGGCTCGACATGGCCAACTTCCCCGCCATGCACCACGCCGTCCAGGCCTTCGCCCCCAACGCCATCCTGCATTGCGCGGCATCCGGCGTCCGCCCCTCGCACATCGGCTGGTTCGAGCAGATCCACCTCAACGTCTCCGCCACCGTCGCCCTCTTCCACGCCGCCTGCGAGTTGCCCGACTGCCACTTCATCCACATCTCCACCGGGCTGGTCTACTCCTCACAAGCCCGGCCGTGCAGAGAGCACGACCCCATCGACACCCTCCACCCCTACGGTGCCTCGAAGGCCGCCGCCGACTGCCTCCTCCGCGCCGGCGCCGAGCGGCTCAAGCGCCACCTCACCGTCGTCCGCCCCTTCTCCTTCACCGGCCTGCACGATGGCGGCGACCGCCTCTTCCCCTCGCTGCTGCGCGCCGCGCAGGCCGGCCGACCCTTCCCCATGTCTGCCGGCACCCAGATTCGCGACTTCTGCGCCGTCCAGGACGTCGCAGAGGCCGTCGTCCTCATCCTGGAAGAAGGCACCCTCCCGGGCCGCGACATCTTCAACCTCGGCTCCGGCCAGTCCGTCTCCCTGCGCGGCATCGTCGGCTCCGTCTGCCGCCAGCTCGGCCTAAAAGTCGCACTCGAGCTCGGCGCCAAACCCTTCCACCCCCAGGAACCCATGAACCTCGTCGCCGACATCCACCTCGCCGAATCCCTCGGCTGGCGCCCCCGCACCAACCTCGCCTACGCCGTCTGGCAGCTCGCGCAATCGCAGTTCCCAGACCTGCCAGTCAAACAGCCGGAGCAGTATCGATGAGTGGAATTAATGAATTAGACCTGACCATCATGATCCCGGCCTACCTCGAGGCCGAGAGCCTGCGCATGCTCCTGCCCAGAATCCACACCGCCGCCGCCGCCCTCACGCCCGCCTACGAGATCCTCATCGTCGACACCCAGGAGCCGCTCGACGATACCCTCGCGGTCTGCCAGGCCAACGCAGCCCGCCACCTCTTCCGCACCGGTGGCAACCACTACGGCGACGCCATCCGCACCGGCTTCGCCGCCGCCCGCGGCCGTCACCTGCTCTGCATGGACGCCGACGGCTCGCACAACCCCATCTACTTCGCCGCAATGTGGGCCATGCGCGACTCCTGGGACATCACCATCGGCAGCCGCTACGCCAAGGGCGGCCAGACCGAAAACCCACAGATCCTCATCTTCATGTCCTGGGTCTTGAATCTCACCTTCCGCCTCACCTTCAACATCAAGGCCAAGGACGTCACCAACTCCTTCCGGCTCTACCGCACCGACATCCTCCGCCCCATCCGCCTCGAATCGAACGCCTTCGACATCCTAGAAGAGCTGCTGATCAAGGCCGTCACCCACCGCCCGCCCGCCACCATCGGCGAGGTCCCCGTCACCTTCGAGCGTCGCAAGGCCGGCGAATCCAAGCGCAACCTCGTCGAGTTTGCCTTCAAATACCTCAGCACCCTCCAACGCCTACGCAAGTTCCAGGCCGAAGCCAAACGCAACCTCTAGTATTTGCCTCTACTAACAACTAGAGACTAGCAAACTAAAACTACTCGATCCAGCCTTCGCCAAAGCCACCCT
The DNA here is from genome assembly GCA_964249685.1 of uncultured Acidobacteriaceae bacterium. GTDB lineage: Bacteria > Acidobacteriota > Terriglobia > Terriglobales > Acidobacteriaceae > Edaphobacter. The sequence goes on along the minus strand of CAXUDC010000171.1, from coordinate 1,058 downwards.
GCCATAAAAGGACCACAAATGAAAGCACTCATCACCGGAGGTTGCGGCTTCGTAGGCTCCAACCTCGCCGCCTACCTCGTCGATCTCGACCCCCACAACAAGGTCACCGTTTTTGACAACCTCTCCCGCCACGGTGCCTCCGCCAACCTCACCTGGCTCCAGACCCTCGCCCAGGCCGAGCACAACCCCATCACCTTCCTCCACGGCGACATCCGCAACGCCTTCGACGTCGAAGCCGTTATCAAGGACCTGCAACCCGATGTCATCTTCCACCTCGCCGGCCAGGTCGCCATGACGACCTCCATGCAATCCCCCCGGCGCGACTTCGAAATCAACGTCCTGGGCTCCATCAACGTCCTCGAAGCCGTCCGCCAGTACACCCCCGCGACCGCGATCATCTACGCCAGCTCCAACAAGGTCTACGGCAATCTCGGCCACCTGGACCTGGTCGAGGCCGCCACCCGCTGGGAGCCCCGCACCAACAAGCTGGGGGTAGACGAAGACACCGCCATCGAATTCCACACCCCCTACGGCTGCAGCAAAGGCGCCGCAGACCAGTACATGCTCGACTACGCCCGCGGCTTCGGCCTGAACACGGTCGTCTTCCGCCACTCGACCATCTACGGCGGACGCCAGTTCGCCACCTTCGACCAGGGTTGGGTAGGCTGGTTTTGCCGCCAGGCTCTCGAAGCAAAACAGAACTCAGCAAAGGCCCCCTTCACGGTCTCGGGCGACGGCAAGCAGGTTCGCGACCTGCTCCACGTCTCGGACGCCGTCCGCTGCTACGTCGCGGCCTACGAGCACATCGGCACCGCAAGAGGCCACGCGTTCAACATCGGCGGAGGCATCGAGAACAGCATGTCGCTCCTCGAGCTGCTCGCCTTCCTCGAAGACCGCCTCAGCCTGAAGCTCAACTACAGCCACCTGCCCTGGCGCCAGTCCGACCAGAAGTTCTTCGTAGCCGACAATACCAAGGCCCACCGCGTCATCCTCTGGACCCCCCAAACCACCCGCGAGCAGGGCCTAGAAACCGTCCTGGCCTGGGAAGAAGAATCCGC
>CAXUDC010000170.1:0-6609 GCA_964249685.1 uncultured Acidobacteriaceae bacterium | reverse complement strand
CTTGTATTCTGTTGTCATCCCGTAGGGATCTGCGGTTCGGCATCAGTCGAACCGCAGATCCCTACGGGATGACAACAGAATACAAGTGCGTCTTTGTGTTCTTGTCCTGTTGTTTTCGTGCCTTCGTCCTGCCCGCCCTCGGTGCTGGTCAGGCCAGCTCACCCCGCACCCTGTCCATGGTGTCCAGATAAAAGTTTAGATTGTGGACCGAGAGCAGCGTGTTTGCGAGTGCTTCGCCGCTGGCGTAGAGGTGCCGCAGGTAGGCGCGGGAGTAGCGCGCGCAGACCGGGCAGGGGCACGTGGGATCGATGGGGCCGGGATCCTCGGCGAATTCCTTTTTCTTGATATTGACCCGGACGGCCTTGCCTTCGACCCGCGCGAAGACCAGGCCGTGACGGCCGGCGCGCGTGGGCAGCACGCAGTCCATCATGTCGACGCCCATACGGGCGTACTCCTCAATCTCGTCCGGGTAGCCGACGCCCATGACGTAGCGGGGCTTGTCGCGGGGAAGCCACTCGAGGGTCTGCGCGATGATGTCGCGGGTAACTTCGCGGGGCTCGCCGACCGCCAGGCCACCGATGGCGTAGCCGGGCAGGTCCATGTCGACGAGGGTCTCGGCCGACTGCCTGCGCAGGTCCGGGTACATGCCGCCCTGGACGATGCCGAAGAGGTTTTGCGTTTTGCCCTGTCTTTCGGCAAACCAGGGGACCTCGTGGGCGTGGGCGTGGAAGTAGGCGGCGGAACGCGCGGCCCAGGCGTGGGTCAGGGCCATGGACTGGCTGGTCCGCTCCCAGCTGGCGGGGTGCTCGACGCACTCGTCGAAGACCATGGCGATGTCGGCGCCGAGGGCGATTTGGACGGCGATGGAGTGCTCGGGCGAGAAGAAGTGCTTGCTACCGTCGAGGTGCGAGCGGAACTCGACGCCTTCGTCCGAGATCTTGCGCAGCTTGGCGAGCGAGAAGACCTGGAAGCCGCCGGAATCGGTCAGCATGGGCCGCGACCAGCCCATGAATTTGTGCACGCCGCCCATGCGCCGGATGAGCTCGTGGCCGGGACGGAGGTAGAGGTGGTAGGTGTTGGCGAGGATGATTCGGGCACCGGTGCGGTGGCGGCCCAGGGTTTCGAGCGTCTCCTGCGGGACCGCCTTGACGGTGGCGGCGGTGCCGACAGGCATGAAGACGGGGGTTTCGACCGGGCCGTGCGGGAGCGTGAGCCGGGCGCGGCGGCCGCCTTGCGCGGTGGTGTTGAGGACTTCAAAGGACATCTTTACAGTTTAGAGATGCCGGCCCAGATACGGTCGAGGATCAGCTCGAACCCCTGGACCGGGCCGGTGCCGTGGACCGAGGTCGGGTTCTGGTGGATCTCCGGCTCTTCGCCGTTTCGGTAAATTTCGACGACGCGGCGTTGCGGATCGATGAGCCAGGCCAGCTGCACGCCGTTGGCGAGCCACATCTGCATCTTCTTCTGGAGCGGTTTCAGGCGATCGCTCGGCGAACGCACTTCGACGATGAACTCGGGGCAAAGTGGAACGTAGGCTTTGCGTTGCCGGTCGGTGACGGAATGCAACCGCTCCCAGCTTGTCCAGCTAGCGTCGGCGGCGCGCATCGACGTGTCAGGCAGAGAAAAACCGGAGTTTGGGCCGCTAGCGGTTCCGCGATCATCTTTCTCAGCCCACCTGTCCAACTGGGCGGCTACCTTATTCTCAACCCAGCCTCCCTCGTAACCCGACGGCGACATCAGCACGATCTCTCCGTTCGCCTCACGCTCTACGCGCAGAAGCTCGTTCTGGGAACAAAACTCAATCAGCTCGGCATCCGACATCGGGTGTTCAAATCGGATGCGGACGGCTTCAAACGGCGCGTTGAGGGAGATGTTCATGCAGAGAGTTTACGCCCAGATACGGCTCAAAACGAACTCGAACCCGTGCACCGGCCCTGTTCCCAGAACGGAGGTCGGATTCTCGTGGATCTCGACTTCTTCTCCCAGACGGTACACTTCGACGACCTTGCGCTGCGGATCGATCAGCCAGGCCAGTTCAGCTCCGTTCGCGAGCCACATGTGCATTTTCTCTTGCAGCGGCCTCAAGCGATCGCTCTGTGAGCGCACCTCAATGATGAACTCCGGGCAAACGGGCGCGTACGATTTCCGCTGCTCGTCCGTAAGGGAGTGGAACCGATCCCAGCTTATCCAGGAAGCATCGGCGGCCCGCATGGAGCGATCTGGAAGAGTGAAGCCGGCGCTTGGCCCCACCTGGGTTCCACGGCCATGGGCTCGGGCCCAGATGCCAAGCTCCAGCAGGACTTCTCCTTCGATCCAACCACTTTCCAACCCCGACGGCGACATCAGCACGATCTCTCCAGTCGCCTCGCGCTCAACGCGCAATACGTCGTTGTCAGAACAGAATTCCATCAATTGCTCGTCCGAGATCGGACGCTCGAAGCGAATGCGGACAGCTTCAAACGGGGCATTGAGAGAGATGTTCATGGCAAAATTTTACTCCATCAAGACCCTACTGCTCGGCCATGGCGACCGCGTCCTGGATGGAGATGCCTTCCGGAATCTTCCGGTAATCCCAGCGTTTCGAGTCGCCCGATCGGGCGATGGTCTTGAGGAAGAGGGCCTTGCCGTTGATGTCCGTGTGGACCAAGAGCGTCTTCCAGTCGGGCACCACCTCGGGCTCGCGCACGGTGGAGAAGTTGCTGCCGGCCTTAATCGTCGCCAGCAGGCCGAAGCCCAGGCTGACGTCCGTGGGCATGTGGCCTTCGATGCCGCGCAGACGCACTACCTTGGCGTCGATCGTGACGGTGCCGCTCATGCCGTGCAGGACCTTCTCCTCCATGCCCTGGGGCTGGTAGGCAGGATTGGGCCGGAAGTAGACCTTCAGCGTGTCGCCGTCCGGGTGCGGTCCGTCAAAGAGGAACGCCCTGGGTAGCAGCGTGAGCATCTGCTTGGCGTGCTGCTCGTCGTCGACGCGCGCGGCTTCAGTCTTCTTGAAGCCTTCGGGGTCGTTGACGATCTGGGCCAGCCGGCCGCGCTCGGCGCCCTCGCGTGGCGCGCTCAGCGGGTGCCCGTCCTCGCTGACCAGGAAGCGCACCTTGCCCCACTGCGTCTCCACCGTTCGCTCCACCCAGGTGTGGCCGCCGGTCCGGTCGGAGCGCTCCTCCGACATATAGGTGTAGTGCCCGCGCACCTTGCCCGCGTCGGTCTCGTGCGCGATCAGCGTGTTCATCAACTGCATCGCATCCTGCGCGCGGGCCGAAGACAGGAGTGCGAACGCGAGGGTTGCCAACAGAGTTGCCTTGGCGGCGAACGCGGAACGAGATGAGCGGGGACTCGGCATCGTTGTTCCCTTGGATGCAAATGAGCATGTCATGCGAGACCTTTCTCACGCGCAAAGTAGAATGGAGATACGCATAGATCTGCCAGAAGGATTGACCACCATGATTGCAACCCCCATCGCACCGAACGCTGCACTGCCCGCCCAGGTCTCCACGGCCGCCGTGGCCGCGGGGCTCCAAGTCCTGGCCAGCGAGCCGGCTACGAGCTTCGACGGCACGCCCACCACGCGCTTTGCGCTCATTCTGGCTGCGGACCCGGCCAAATCCACGCAGCTGGAGCTCTCGCAGAGCTTCGACGCCGGCAACCCGGAGTTCGCCGCGCAGCTCTCCGCGTTCCTGGCCGACACCGCGCGGCGCCTGCTGAACCCGCGGCCGAACACGTTCCTGACGCTCGGCGGGCTGCCGCTCAGCTATGACAACTTCGCGTGGCCGTTTCATGAATCGACCGCCGGCGCCGACACGTCGCTTGTACACGGACAGGTGAATCTTGAGACGGGCGAGCTGAGCACCCTGCATGCCAAGATTTCCGCTTCAATGACCGTCACCTTTCGCGAGGTCGTGCGCGCGCCCGAGCAGCCGTTCGCGGAGTCTTTCATCCTGAACGCGGTGCGCAAGACGCTCGACCAGGGGCAGCTGGAGCTGGTGAAATCGGGCAACCGCCAGCCCGTGCCCGTGACGACGCGGTACTACTCCTCCAAGCAGAACCGCTTTATTTTCAACGATACGGACGAGCCCCAGCGCCGCGCCTTCCTGGCCGCGAAGGTCTATTGGCTTTCAGGCGTGCTCGGCGCGGGCGGCGCGGTGTGGCTGCTCGACCCGCGCGACGCGCAGTACCTGAACTGCACGGTCGCCGACCTGAAGGTTTCGGCCGACCTGCTGGTGAAGGAAGGCGTCCTGCAGCTTGCAACCGACCCTGCCTACGCCACCGCTACGCCCGCGCTGCTGGGGAAGAAGGACCACTACGACGCGGAAGTGCTGGGTGCGATGCAGTTCATCAAACCCAGCTTCAACGAAGACATGCGCGGCGGGTTGACCAATATGTAGCTTGATATACGACAAAAATGGCTATGTGGTCCGCAGAACTTCGCTCTGCAGACCGTCTTGCCTAAATTGGCTCGTTGCCAGTCGTCTCCTATAGGTGACTTTATGTACCAACTGATGAAAATATTCACTCTGGGCGAAGCGGTTCTCTTACAATCGGTATTGTGATTGGGCCGGAAAGATTCGAAGTTGTTGTGGCCTCAATCGCGTACTTTGTGAGGGCCTCTTTAATCTTGCGGTTTTTGTAAGCCATGTCTTGCTCGGGTGGCCACGCGATGAGTAGATACTGATCCTGCGGTAATGAGCTGATCACAAAGTGTCCGGTTGCGTCAGAGACCACTACTCGCTCACTACGTCTATTCTCTCCATATACCCAGACAATGGCACTTCCCCTTTTTCCGTACTCGTCTTCAGTAATGCCTTGTAGACTAGTTAGATTAAAATCTGGAGAAGCAGACATGACCGTAGATGCTTCAGGCTGTATTCTTACTTCAATGGAATCCTGCGCAACTCCATTGACTGTAATAGAAGAGAGGGCGCCCGCCGACGCAGAAGAAAGCGAGTAAAGGCCTGCTGGAATGTTTTTGGTTGTAGCGCAACCGGCACCGTCTACACGCATTGTTTGGGTCGGAAAAGTGGGATCTTCTGGAGTCAGGAGAACAGATCCGGGGAGACTTGATGGCGTGTCAGCAGGTAAGTGTATCGAAACGGTACCGCTCATCTGATCTCTTATTGGAACGATGATTGTCCCGGAGACATGCAGCGATACATTTGCACGACTTTCCTTGTTTTCTCCGTTTACAACCCAAGCGACACGTGCAACATAGTCGCCGACTGGCACTCCGCTCAACAACCAACGTCCACTATCAAGCCGCTTCCGAGCCGCAGCAACAGGAAGGGACAAAGTCGTGTCGGAGCTTCTTTGTTGTTCGAAGCTGATGATTGATGAAGAAATGGGGTCGACCAGAGGTCGCAGTTCAACAGTGCCGGTCTGAACAGTTCTGAGTGCTACATTTGCAACTTCCTGTAAACCATCACGAAGCTGTATAAACTCAGCAGTATCCAAGGATATCGAGGACGGATAATAGGTGACTGGCGCAGTGGCGGTGTTGTTATTGGCCACTGAAAGTAAGTATCGTCCGGGCGTAAGATGCTCACATCGATATCGTCCCGCACTGTCAGTTTGAGTAGAGCATGCTCCCACGAGGGTTTGTATTCCTTCGGTGACGGCAACTCGGTAAAGCCTTAATTGCAAGCCCTCAGTACGGGAAGCACCCACAACTTCACCGAAGATTGTAGAGTGTGCTTCTTGGCAGGTCAGAGGCTGCGTATGCAGTAGAATACCTGAGACTAGCAAGCATATTACGGTCATCTTTTCCAAGCCAACCTCCAGAATACTGGGTGCGATGCTGCCTCATCCTGATTGCTCGTTATCTCGGATCCAATCAGGATGAGGCATTTGGATGTTAGTGGCTGGCAAAAGTGCTGAAGTAGTTGGCGGAAGTTTTGCTCTTAAAGCCTAGAGCTACACCTCCGTTGAGAAGGCCGATCCCAGCGTCGTAGGAATACAGCAGGTTTGTGTACTGTTGTGCTCCCCAATGAATGCCATCTACAGAACTAAAAATGAAAAGCGAATGATTGGAATTGTTTTGTGCGGTTGCCAGCACGAGCGAATTGTTGTATGTCACCATTGAGCCGCCGCTGCCCATCGCAAGTGATGAGACTTGGGCGCCGAAGTTCCAGGTGATCCCGTCACTGGTGTAATAGGTGAACAGTTGATGATTATTGTTATTTTGCTGGAGGCACATCCAAAGGTTTGTGCCAAGAACTGCAAGGCCAGGCTTGGACGCACTGGCGATGCCTGCAATACCAAGATGCTGTTCGGACGGGTTAGTGAAGGTTGTGCCATCGTATGTAACGGAGTAGAAAGCGTTCTTAGTTCTCGAATCAGCATTTGATCCATAAACGATCACGAGCCGGCCGTTGATGACCTCCATCTCAGGTGCGGTCACCAATCCGATACCGGTGCTGTCGTGGTACACCTGACTGAGTGTGTAGCCGACGTTGTTCGCGATGGGAGTTGCTGTGATAACGTCGAGTGTCCCAGAACTCGCGTCCGAATAAGCCATGTAGATCACGCCTTGGAAGAGCCGGACAGCTACTGCGCATGTAGACGGAGTAGACGCATTGCAGTTGACGGTTGGAACCATGTACGGCTCCGCAGTGTGAT
>CAXUDC010000169.1:0-6635 GCA_964249685.1 uncultured Acidobacteriaceae bacterium | reverse complement strand
CGACCGTGCAGACCGGCAACGGCCAGATGCTGATGGAGCTGCCGAAGATCCAGTAAGCAAAGCATGCAGCGGAGGCAAGCTGGCGGGGCGTACTGAGCTACATTGGATCAGACCGCCCGCCAGACCTTCCCGCATGGACCCTCATTCTCTGCTTACCTTAGCCGAAGCTGAACTTCAGGCGCGCCACGGCTGCGATTTCTTCAGGCTGGGGTGCGATGATTGGGATCCTCTCCAAGAGAGCCGCCCCGTACGGACGAGATCGACTTCTGGCCGCTAGATGATCGTTCTAACGGCGACACAACACATTTATTTAGTTCGGAGCGGTTTTGTAAACAGGATGATTCCTGCCAGGAGAGCCGAGGCCACGCCGCTTGGACGTGGCTTCCGGGGAGAGGTTTTGCAGGCGACCCGTAAGCCGAATTTTGTTTTAGACGATCATTCCTCTAGGCCTGCCGTTACCGACAGGCTCCAGCAACCTACCCGCAGGTTTCGGGACAGCACTCTTCGCCTGGGCGCGCCGGGCCGACGCGCGCCGATCGCTCCGAAGAGGGCGACCGGACTCCCTGCCTATTTGGTCTTGCTCCGTGTGGGGTTTACCATGCGTTTGCTGTTACCAGCAAACCGGTGCGCTCTTACCGCACCTTTTCACCCTTACCCCTGCTTGCTTGCGCTTGCCTGGGCGGTATCTTCTCTGTTGCACTGGCCGTCGACTCGCCTTCAAGCGAGCCTCCCGGACGTTATCCGGCACACTGCCCTGCGGAGTTCGGACTTTCCTCCCCCGGCAAACGCCGCTTGCGCGACCGAGCCGGCAGCGATCGTCCGGCCGCCTGCATCTTTGAGTCTATCCCAAGGCAAGGACGTGCACGGATAAAACGGAAAATGCACGGATCACAAGGGCTAAAAGCTGGAACGAGACGCACACAATCCGCTTGCTTGCCACACAGCCTTTCCGCCCCGCACACCTCATTGCAGGCGAAACCCACATAGCCCTGGTCATCGCTTGTTCTTAGCCATCCTTATCCGTTTTGCCCGCGCACGTACTTGCTGTTGCATGTTGACGGAACCATCCCGCGCGCTCTGCGTAGTTTCCCTAGCGCGTAAGATAAACGCTATAGGATACGCACGATGGATTTCAGGGAAGCCCTTAAGCTCGCGTTGCAGTCGCTGTGGGCAAACAAGATGCGCACGGTCCTGACGCTGCTCGGCGTCGTCATCGGCGTGTCCAGCGTCATCGCGGTCGTCACGCTCGTCAACGGCGCGAACGCCTTCGTCGTCCAGAAGTTTTCGAGCTACGGCGCCAACGTCTTTACCATCACCCGCTTCCCGGCCCTGCCCACCAGCGCGGAAGACTATCGGCGCTTCCAAAAGCGCAAGCCTATCCTAAGCGAAAACCTGAAGTATCTAGAAGATAACTGCAAGAAATGCGACGGCATGGGCGGCCAGCAGACCCGCACCGGCAAGGTTGTCCGCGGCAACCAGTCCATCACGGACGCCGACCTGCGCGGCTACACCTGGCAGATGCCGCAGCTGCAGAACCTCGACATCACCGAAGGCCGCGGACTCACCGCCGTCGACGACGACCACGCCTCGCACGTCTGCATCATCGGCACCGACATCCAGGAGACGCTCTTCCCCGGCGTCGATCCCATCGGGCTCGAGCTCCGCGCCGACGGCGTCCCCTACACCGTCGTCGGCGTCGTCGAAAAGCAGGGCAGCACCTTCGGCCAGAGCCAGGACAACTGGATCGGCGTCCCGCTCGCCACCTTCCAGAAGACCTACGGCACGCAGTCCGCCATCATGATCTACGTCAAGGCCCCCACGCCGGGGCCGCCGCTCGAGGCCGCCGCCGACGAAGTCCGCGTGCTCATGCGCGCGCATCGCCACGACCTGCCCGGAACGCCGGACGACTTCGAGCTCGATACCAACAACACCCTGGTCGGCTTTGCCTCGCAGCTCACCAACTCCTTCGGCGCGGTTGCCGGCGCCATCGCGCTCATCTCGCTCGTCGTCGGCGGCATCGTCATCATGAACATCATGCTCGTCAGCGTGACGGAGCGCACGCGCGAGATTGGCATCCGCAAGGCGCTCGGCGCGCGCCGCAAGGACATCCTGCTGCAGTTCCTCATCGAGTCGGCCCTGATGTCGCTCGTCGGCGGAGCCATCGGCGTCATCGGCGGCGTAGCCATCGCGGAAGCTGTCACCGTCTTCGCCGGGTTCCCTTCGTCGGTCGCCTTGTGGAGCGTCCTGCTGGGCCTGGTCATGTCCACCGCCACCGGCCTCTTTTTCGGCGTATACCCGGCCCGCAAGGCCGCCGACCTCGACCCAATCGTCGCTCTACGGGCCGACTAAGGACAAAGATTACAAGGATAAGACGGATCAAAGCGGATAAGACATTTTATAGAAAGCAATTACCCGTTTCGTTCCAAGCCGTCCTCCGCACTGATCCGTCTTGATCCATCTTATCCACGTAATCTTTGTCTTTCGGGAGCAGCACACATGGCAGGTTCGACCAAGGAAACCGTAACGATGGCGATTGATACTCTGCGCGAGAATAAGCTGCGCAGCGGCCTCACCGTTCTCGGCATCGTCATCGGCGTCATGACCGTCATCGTCATCTCGTCGGTCGTCAACGGGCTCAACGCCAGCGTCTCCGGCCTGGTCGAATCGCTCGGCTCGAACGTCCTCTTCGTCTTCCGCTTCCCCGTCTTCGGCAAGCAGCCGACCACGGAGATGCTCACCCGCAAGCAGCTCAGCTTCGAGGATGCAATGGCCATGCGCGACCTGCCGCACGTCGTCGCGGTCTCTCCGCAGGTGCGTTTTGTCGATCGCAGCACCGGCTTCGGCGCCGGCTCCACGGCAATCTCGGGCGGCGGACGCCAGATGCAGAACACCATCCTCGGCGGCTTCACCCCCGCCCAGCAGGAGATCGGCTCGCTCCTCCTTGCCGACGGACGCTTCTTCAACGAAGGCGACCAGGAGCGCGCCGGCAACGTCGTCGTCCTCGGCTTCGACACCGCAGACCAGCTCTTCGGCGTCGACGCCGCCGTCGGCAAGGAGGTCGTCGTCGGCGGCATCACCTTCCAGGTCATCGGCGTCGTCGACAAGAAGAAGACTGCCTTCGGCGGCGGCAAAAACCCGGAGGACAACTTTGCCTACTTCCCCATCACCACCTTCCACAAGCTCCACCCCGAAAGCCTCGACTACTGGATCACGCTCAAATACGACGACCCCAAAAACATCCCCGTCGTCACCGACGAGGTCACCGAGCTGCTCCGCCGCCGACGCAAGGTGCCGAACGAGTCCCCGGACAACTTCGCCGTCTTCGGCACAGACTCCATCACGCGGCTCTGGAACCAGGTCTCGGGCGGCCTCTTCCTGCTGCTCTTCGGCCTGTCGAGCGTCGCCCTCATGGTCGGCGGCGTCGGCGTCATGAACATCATGCTCGTCAGCGTGACCGAGCGAACGCGCGAGATCGGCATCCGCAAGGCCATCGGCGCAACCCGGAGAACAATCCTCGCGCAGTTCACCCTGGAGGCGGTCACGCTCTGCGCGCTTGGCGGCGTCATCGGCGTGGTGGTCGGCAGCGCCATCGGCGCGGGGCTGAGCTTTCTGCTGCCATCGGTGGTCTCGATCTTCTGGGTAGCGCTCGGCTTCGGCAGCGCCTGCGCCATCGGCCTGGTCTTCGGCATCTATCCCGCCTGGAAAGCCGCCAACCTCAACCCTATCGAAGCCCTGCGCTACGAGTAACCTCCACGCACCCACCAACCCCAAGGGTGCCCCATTCATGACGGCTTCACCGTCATGAATGGGATTACTCCCCAGCCCATATCCACCTACAACCAGAACTCTCTCCTTCGAAACCCCTGCACCTTCGATAGACTATGCGGATGAGTACCCTTGTCGAAGCGATCGTGGCCCTGCTCACCGTCGCCGGCATCATCTACATGCTGCTCGCGCTGTGGGGGGCGCGATCCTACGCCCGGGCGGTCCGGCAGGCAGGCTCGGCCGAGGCGGGAACGCACGGCGTGACGCTGCTGAAGCCGCTCAAAGGGGTTGACCCGCGCATGTATGCGGGGCTCGAAAGCCACTGCCGGCAAGAGTACGGCGGGCCGGTGGAGCTCGTCTTCGGCGTGCACAGCCTGGCCGACCCCGCGGTCGAGCAGGTCGAGCGGCTACGCGCGGCGTTTCCCGCGGCGGCCATCCAGCTGGTCGAGTGTCCGGAACGGCTCGGCACCAGCGGCAAGGTCTCGAACCTGGTTCAGATGCTCCCCCACGCGACCTACGAGCACGTCATCATCAACGACAGCGACATCTTCGTCGCGCCCGGCTATCTGGCCGACGTCATGCGGCTCTTCACCGACGCGAAGGTTGGCATGGTCACGGCACCGTACCTCGGCCGCACCGGCGCCGGCGGCCGCGAAAAGACCCTCTGGGCCAGGCTGGAAGCGCTGGGGATCTCGACCGACTTCATGCCCGGCGTGCTGACCGCGCGGAAGCTCGAAGGCGGCATCCGCTTTGGGCTCGGGTCCACGCTCGCGATGACAAAAACGGCGCTCGCCGAGGCCGGCGGACTGGCCCCGCTGGTCGAGTACCTGGCCGACGACTACGAGCTGGGTAAGCGCATCGCCGCCGCCGGCTATCGCGTGGAGCTCTGTGGCGAGTGCGTCGAAACCACCGTGCCCGCCTACGGATTGCGGGATTTCTGGGACCACCAGATGCGCTGGGCGCGGTCGACGCGCGACTCCCGTAAGGCCGGCTACGTCGGGCTGGGCGTCACGTACTGCGTGCCCTGGGCGCTCATGACAGTCGTCGCAAGCGGCGGCGCGTTGTGGAGCTTCAGCCTGCTGAGCCTCGCATTGCTGGCACGCGTCACCGTCGCGCTCAGCATTGGCGTAGGCCTGCTGCGCGACGACCAGGTCCTGCGCGACCTCTGGCTGCTGCCCCTGCGCGACCTGTTCGGCCTCCTGTTCTGGGCCTGGAGCTTCGCCGGCGACACGGTTGTCTGGCGCGGCGAGACGTTTCGTCTGCGCGATGGGCGCATCTCGCGCGTGTAACGATCCTCTGGAAAAGTGCGGGTACGCCTTGTACCTAACCCGCCTGGAATGAAAATCTTAGGATCGAACCGGGGAGGGAGGCCAGGGCCTCTCCGTCGCCGCGCTATCCTACACAGTATGCAATGGTATGAGTTCGGGCTGCTGGGGCTGATCGTGGTGGGAGCAGCGGCCGTGTTGCTCATCCAGCCCAAATCCTGGATGCGCTGGATCTACTGCGTCGCCGCGGCGATCGTGCTGTGGAAACACTTCAACGTCGAAGGCGTGCATTGGCAGGTCTTCCCGCTCTACCTTGCGCTCGGCTTGCTCGTGGTCGTTCAGTTCGCCATGCTGCACGACGGCGAAGGCGCGCCGGTCGTGCGCGCGAGCGCCTGGATCGCGCTGCTCTGCTGCGCGGCGAGCCTCGCGCTCAGCTGGGTTTTGCCCATGTTCGACCTGCCCAAACCGACCGGAAAGTACGCGGTCGGCGTCTACAGCGGGACCATGCACGACCGCACGCGCGGACCCGACGCGGTCGAGCACCCGACGCGCGAGAGCAACCGCGAGGTCGTCGTGCAGTTCTGGTATCCCGCGGTCGCGAAGACCGGGATCGGGCTCGGCCGCTATGCGCAGGTCACGGAGGTGAAGGCGAAATTCAGCTACGAATCGGCCATTCGGACGAACTCGCTCGTGCAGGCAAAACCAGTGTTGAGCGAGGCGTTTCCGGTGCTGCTGTTCAACCCGCGCTGGGCCGGGTCGCGCGTGCAGAACACGTTTCTGGCCGAAGACCTCGCGAGCCATGGATACATCGTGGTCGCGATCGACCATCCGTACAACGGCGCGCTGGTGGACACGGACGCGGGCGTCGTGGCAAGCGACCGGGTGAACGCGCTCTCGCTCAACCAGCTCGGCAGCGCGGAGGCGCTCGAGCAGGTGTGGGCAAAGGAGCTTGCGATCTGGGTCGCCGACAGCCGCTTCGTGCTCGACCAGCTGGCGCAGATAGGCGCGGAAGGCTCGGGAACCGGCTTTCCGTGGGGCACGCCGCGCATGGACCTGACGCGGGTCGGCGCGTTCGGGCACTCGTTTGGCGGGTCGGCTTCGATGGCGCTGCTGGGGGTCGATCCTCGCGTGAAGTGCGCGGTGAACCTGGATGGCTGGACGCTGAACGGGACGGCGACACGCACGACGCAGCCGGTGCTGTTCGTCTATGAAGAGGTGTCCGAGGTGCGGCGCGCGCCGGTCGATGTGGATGCGCAGGTGGACGCGGCGGACAACGCGGCGGTGGATGGCTCGCTGGCCAAGTACGGCGGCTTGAGGGCGTTTGTGGCAGGCACGCAGCACCTGGATTTCACCGATCAGACCCTGCTTTCGCCCATCCAGCGGCTGACGCATACGGGCCCGATCCAGGGCGAACGGATTCGCGCGATCACGCGCGGGCTGGTGCTTGGGTTCTTCGATGAAGAGCTGAAAGGTGAGGGCAGCGTGCCGACGTATCCGGAGGTGAAGATGGAGAGCTTTGGCGGTGCGCGGTAGAGAGAGCTTGACTTTTAGGGGGCAGTGGATTTTGATTGTTGCAGGAGTCGTGCCCAGGTAACCCCTTCAGAG
>CAXUDC010000168.1:0-7206 GCA_964249685.1 uncultured Acidobacteriaceae bacterium | reverse complement strand
TCAGCTATCAGCTATCAGCTATCAGCTATCAGCTATCAGCTATCAGCTATCAGCTTGGAACGTGCCGGGCTCGGCGGGTTGCTTGGCGGGTACCCCCCTGCTTTGTGGGGGTGGGGACCGGCTATAGTGAAGGTGGCGATTCTCCGCGGCCTTTGCTCAGGGCTGTGATGACGATGGGTCTGGTTGAAGGGTGGAACTCCGGTGCTTGAAGCGCCTGTTACAGGTCGTGGGGCGAAGGGATTGAAGACGGCGGCTCCGCGCCGGGTGCCGGGTGCGCCTTCGCTGCGGCGGGATATGTCCGAGGACTTTGCCGGCGGGCGGGTGATCGCGGTCGGGGACGACGAAGATGAGGTTGCGGGGTACGTGCGGTCGCGGCGGTTCAGTGGCTTGCGGTTTCGGCTGCGCGGGGGCGTGCCGAAGAGCCTTACAGGCCGGATTGCGGGCGCGGCGCTGCTGCTGGGGATGCTGTGCGGGTTTACGGCGGTGCTTTGGGAGGCGCGGTCGCTGCTGCTGCATGACCCGCGGCTGGTGATCGCTTCGTCCCAATCGATTGAAATTACGGGCAACAATCACCTGACGCGGCCACAGTTGCTGAGCGTTTTCGGCGAGGATGTAGACCGGAATATTTTGACCGTAAGCCTGGCGGAACGGCGGCGTGAGCTCGAAAGCCTACCTTGGGTGGAGCACGCGACGGTGATGCGGCTGCTGCCGAATCGCGTGCGGGTGGCGATTGTGGAGCGGACGCCGGTGGCGTTTGTGCGGCAGGGAAGCCGGATCGGGCTGGTGGATGCGAGGGGTGTGCTGCTGGACCTGTCGCCGGATGTTTCCGTGAACGGCAGGCAGGCGGATGCGCACTACTCGTTTCCGGTGGTGACGGGCGTGACGAGCGAGGATCCGGAGTCTACGCGGGCGGCTCGGATGGCTTTGTTCGCGAAGTTCATGGAAGAGTTGGGTGCAGTTTCGGCGAAGTTGTCCGAGGTGGACCTGTCGAGCCCGGAGGATGTGAAAGCGCTGATTCCGAGTGGCGCGGGCGATGTGCTGGTACATTTTGGGGATGATGATTTTCTGAAGCGCTACCAGAACTTCGACGCGAACCTGCCGGGATGGAAGCAGACGTATCCGAAGTTGGCATCGGTCGATATGCGGTACGAGCACAATGTGGTGCTGGAGATGCAGCCTGGGACCGCGGTGCCGGTTGATGAGAAGGCTATGACGGCTGCGCCCGTTGAAGTGAAGGGCGCGAAGGACAAGGCGAAAAGCAGATCCCTGCGGGATGAAAAGCCAAAGAAGGCGAGCTCAAAGGCTGGCCGGTCCTCGTCTGCGCATGGGCATTTGACGACGGCGTTTGCGGTGCATTCGAAGAAGGCGGGGGTGCGATGAATCCTAAGCCGGAAAACCTGATTACGGTGCTGGATGCGGGGTCGCAGAAGAGTTGCGTGCTGGTGGCGGAGATTGCCGACGGCGTGCTGCGCTACCGCGGGCATGGTGTGGAGCGCTCCCTGGGGATGCGCAAGGGGCTGATTGCGGAGTTGGGGCCGGCGGCGGAGGCGATCAACCGGGCGGCGATGACGGCGGAGAAGTCGGCACGGGCGGTGATCGAGAACGCCGTAGTAGGGATTGGTGGGACGCATGTGCGGGGGATCAACTCGCGCGGCGGCATTTCAATGGGCTCGCGGATGCGCGAGATTACGCGCGAAGAAGTGCGGGCGGCGGTGGACCGGGCGCGCAGCGTGCCGCTGCCGCCGGACCGCGAGGTAATGCACCTGCTGCCGCAGGAGTTTATCCTGGACGATCAGGCGGGAATCCACGACCCGATCGGGATGGTGGGGAATCGGCTGGAGGTGAATCTACACCTGTCGACGTGCTCGGGCGGTATAGCTCAGAGCGTGGTCACGTGTGCGAATCGCGCCGGGCTCGAGGTGCAGGACACGGTGTTTGAGGGGATCGCGGCGGCGGAGGCGGTGCTTTCAGCCGACGAGCGCGAGCTGGGGGTCTGCCTGGCGGATATTGGCGCGTCGACGACGGAGCTCGCGGTCTTTTTCGAGGGCTCGATTGCGCATACGGCCGTGCTGCCGATCGGCGGAGACCACTTTACGAACGACCTGGCAGTGGGCTTGCATGTGGGCGTCGAGGAGGCGGAGCGGCTCAAGAAGGAGTTCGGCAACTGCGTGGTGACGAGCGTGCCGCAGCTGGCGGAGATTGAGGTGACGGACGGCGCGGCGACTCGGTTGGTGCGGCAGCGGTTTCTGGCGGAGATCCTGGAGCCGCGGGCGCGCGAGCTGTTTACGATGCTGCGTGATAACCTGCGACAGGGTGGAGTGCTGGAGGCGCTGGGCGCTGGATGCGTGCTGACGGGGGGCGGGGCCAGGCTGGTGGGACTGCTGGACAATGCCGAAAGTTTGCTGCGAGTGCCCGCCCGGATCGGGTCGCCGGTACCGCTTTCGCGCATGCCGGCGGAGCTGGCGAAGCCGGAGTTCGCGGCCGCCATCGGGATGCTGCTGTATACGCATCGCACGCAGATTCGCCGGGCCGGGGAAGAGTTTGGGCTGAAGGCGAAACTGCGATCGATCTTTGCGGGAAGCTTTTAGGCTTGCCTCGCGGAACCTGGAACCATAACGCTGCTTACTACGGGCTCGTCTTGCGGAGCATGCCCCGGCCGTGTTCTCGCGCGCTGGATGTGGGATGCGGGGAAGGGTTGCTGACCCGGGAATTGGCCGATCGTTGTGGCGCTGTTGTCGGCGTGGATCTGGACACGGACCTTGGGCAGAGCCTGTCCCGGCGAACGTCACGCTGCTTGCCGGCGACGTCATGGTGCTACCGCTGGGGGCGGGATCGTTCGACCTGGTGACAGCGGTGGCTGTGCTGCATCACTTACCACTGCGGGCCGGGTTGACGCGGCTGCGCGACCTGGTGGTGCCGGGTGGAATGCTGGTGGTAGTGGGGCTATACCGGGCCGACGGCCTGGTGGATGCTGCCTGGAGTGCGGTGGGGATGGTGGCGAGTCTCGCGATGCGGTGCGTGCGCGGGTGGCACCCGATGACGGCGAGGATGGCGTCGCCTGAACAGACGCTGAGGGAGATCCGGAAGGAGGCAGGGAAGTTGCTACCGGGAGTGAAGGTGAGGCGGCGGGTGCTGTTTCGGTACACGCTGGTGTGGCGACGACCGGCAGTAACGGGGGAAGGGGCCTGTTTCGGCTGACAGCTTTCGGCCGAGAGCTGTGAGCTTTGGGCAGGCTTGTTGAGCAGGACTGCAGCAAGTGTTCCAGGTCTGAGTAGCCGGGCCCGGAGGTACGGCCTACCAGGTATAGCCGCCGCTGGGCGGTGGCCAGGTGCCCAGGAGCTGGCGAAGCAGGACGATGCGGCCGAAGTGGTAGCTGTTGTGCGCGGCGAGCGAAAGGAGCTGGTCGGCGACGGACATGGTACGGGTGGGCTGGCCGGGGCGGCTGGGGCAGGCGATCTCGGTGGCGAGCGTGGCGGGAGTGTCGGTCAGGCCGGCCGCTTCCCTGAGGAGGACCTCGAAGCGGCTGCGGAGGTTGTCCCAGGGTTCCAGATGGGTCTGCTCTTCCGTGGGAAAGGCGGTGTGGGGGTCCTCGGGGTAGGGCGTTTCGATGCCGTAGGACCAGTCGAGCGTGTTCTGGAGCCAGAACGTGATGTGCCAGAGCTCCGCGTAGATGCTGTGCGGGGCACCGGGTACAAGCGCGTGGGCGAGTGGCTCGGGTAGCGCTTCAAGAATGTGCGCGGGCGGCGTGTGGGCACTGTCGGCAAGGAGGGCCTGGCGGAGTTCAGACATGAACCGATGGTAGCGGATAAGATGGAAGGGAACTATTCAGGGGTGCTTGTGCTTCGTTCTTTCTTTATTGCGATGTCGCGGAACAAGGGGTTGCGGCGGTTTTCCGAGCGGTCGGCGGTGGGGCAGAAGCTCTCCAGCCGGTTTGTGGCGGGGATGACGGTGGAGGCTGCGCTCGACGCGGCGGCGGAGATGAATGCGGAGGGGATCACGGTGTCGCTCGACTCGCTGGGCGAGAGCGTGACCGATGCCGCGCAGGCGCATGCGAGCGCGGCGATCTACCATGAGGTGCTCGACAAGATCGAGGCGCGCGGGCTGAAGGCGCACGTGAGCGTGAAGCTGACGCAGATCGGGATGGATCTGGACCCGGAGCTGGCGGAGTCGATTGTGCGCGGGATGCTGGTGCATGCGGAAGAGACAGATACGTTTGTGCGGCTCGACATGGAAGGCAGCGAGTATACGGAGGCGACGCTGCAGATGACGGAGCGTCTGCACCAGCGCTGGCCCGGGCGCGTGGGAACGGTGCTGCAGGCGTACCTGTATCGCACCGCGGACGATGCCAAGCGGCTGGTGGAGCAAGGCATTCGCATCCGGCTGTGCAAGGGCGCGTACAAGGAGCCGGCGGAGATTGCGTTTCCTGACAAGGCGGATGTGGACCGGAACTACACGGACCTGATGCTGTACCTGGCTTCGAGTGGCGTGTTCTGCGGGATGGCGACGCATGACGAAGCGATTGTGGACGCAATGCGGCGGTTTGTGGAGAAGACAGGGCTGCCGAGAGATCGGTTCGAGTTTCAGATGCTGTACGGGATTCGGCGGGATCTGCAGCGGTCGCTGGCCAGCGAGGGGTATGGGGTGAGGGTTTACATTCCGTTTGGGCCGGAGTGGTACCCGTACTTTATGCGCCGACTAGCGGAACGGCCGGCGAATGTGTTGTTTTTGGCGCGGAACTTTTTTCGGAAGTAGTGGCTACTCTAGTGAGCAACCCCCTTCATCGCGGTGCTTAGGTTATTGGCGGGGTCGGGGAGTGAAGCCGGGTAGGCCGGCCTGTCCGGCGGCGGGCGCTACCTGCAGCAGGTTGTCGAGCGTTCCGCGCTCCTGGTCGTTGAACTGCGCACGGGTCTGGGGGGAGTTGAGCCAGGCCTGACGTTGCCCCTCAGGCAGGTTCAGCGCGGAGTGGAAGGCGCTGGCGACGGCCTGGCGGCGGTCCGGCGGCAGGCTTCCGAGTTGCGCGGCGGCACCGCGGATCTGCTGGCGCTGCGCGGGCGCGAGGCGCTCCATGGCCTCCGTGCGTGCGATGACGCGCTGCTGCTGCTGCGGTGGCAGCGCATTGAGCTGCTGCAGCCGATCGTGCATGCGCTGCTGCTCCTGCGGCTTCAGGCTGTGGAACCCAGGCTCGTTCTCAAGCGCGGACTGTTGTTGTGCCAGGGGCAGGTTACGATGCGAGTCCATCCACTCGGCGAGGTGCTGCTGATTTTTGACGGGACGACCCGGAACCATGCCGGCCTGGGCATTGTTGCGAGGTTGTGCGGGAGGGGTGCGCCGCTCGATGGGTGCAGGCTGGTGGGTGGGTGGCTGCGCAGGCAGGGCGCAACAAAGCAGGAAGCCGACCGACGCGAGGCCGCCCAGCAATGCGGCGAGCGGCGTGCGCGTTGATCGGACGTTCTTCATATCAACCTTGGAGCTTGCAGTTGCAGATACGTCTAGGTTAGCTGATTGGACCACCATCGGCCGCGGCTGCTCCCGAGTCGGGAGCGTCGTCGTCCTGTTGCAGAGCGTCGAGCTGCTGGAAGGCCTGCTCGTTGCGGTCGAGAATCTGCAGGTCAGTGACTGCGGCCGAGGCCTGCGGGACTGGCTGATTGGAACTGAGACCGTTGACCCCGACATAGCTGCCGCCACCGGCGACCAGCGCCAGGGCGAGTGCGCCCACCATGGCCGGCCGGAAGTTGCGGCCCGTGTTGAACATGCTGCGTGTGTACAGCCGCTCAAAGAAGCCCATGCGCGGGCTGGCCTGCTCCTCGCGCAGGCGGACGCCGAGCTTCTGATCGAAGTAGGGGGTCGGCTCAGGCACCTGCCAGGAGTCGAGTGCGGCGAACGTCTGCTGGAACGAGGTGTACTCTTCCGCGCACGGCGGGCAGGACCTCATGTGCGCCACGGCAGTGACCGAGGGGCGGGCACCGGGTGTGAGAACCAGGTCGGGCAGTTCGGATTGGAAGGTCTTGCAGTCCATGGAAAGCTCCTTACTTTGATGCGTGGTACAGGGGACTTGCTGATTTAGATGAGATCTTTCAGCTTTTCCCGCAGCGTCTGGTAAGCGCGGAAGAGGAGTGACTTGGTGGCGGATTCGGAGAGCTTCAGGACCTCGCCGATCTGCTTGTAGTCCATGTTTTCGTACTTGTGCATCAGCACGCCCATGCGCTGGCGCTCGGGCAGGGCCATCACGTGATCGCGGATTGACGCCATACGCTCATCGCGCAGCAGGCGGGCCTCGGCGCCCGGGGTTGTGTCCGCGACGTCGGGCGAGGTTCCGGTTTCGGAGTCCGGCTCGTCCAGGTAAACGGTGGAGGCAGCGCGCTCATGGCGGGTGTCGCGGGCCTGGTTGACGCCAAGGTTGGTGGCGATGCGGTAGAGCCAGGTGCTGAAGCGAGCCTCGGCCCGATAGGTCTCGCGCGAGCGATAGACGCGGAGGAAGACCTCCTGGGCAAGCTCCTCGGCGACGGCCTGGTTGCGCGTCATGCGGTACATGAAGCTGATGATCGGCTTGCGGTATTTCTGCAGCAGGAAGTCGAAACCGGCCATGTTGCCGGCCTTGAGCTCCAGCATGATCTCGGAGTCTTCCATGTTATGGAAGTCGCCGGTAAGGTGAAGCGCCTGGGCGTTTTCGGCCTCGGCGAGCCGCTCGAGGTCCGAGGACTTGAAGCCGGAAGAAGGGAACTCCGCGATGCTGAGCTGTGCCGGGTTGAACGCCATCGTCGACATATCGTCTGTAACCCCACCTTTTATAACCCCATCTTCGTGGAAGGGTTGCGCGTCGCCGTCGATTTCCGCGGCAGGGTCTTCGGCGTCTTCCTCGAGCGAGAAGGGCAGGGGGTTGATCGGCTCGGTGAGCGGGTCTGTCTGCTCTGGCGTACCGGCGCGGGCCTGCCTGGGCCGGCTGGAAGGCGGACCGGTGGCGATGCGGGGAGACCTGGGTGTGCCGTACATGCTCTCGGTTATTGTAGCTTTTTGCCGCGTCATCGTTTTGCCCGGGAGCGCGTGCGCGGACGGGGATGGGATGGTATTCTGTTGGAAGACAGAGCAACGCCGGCCGCCGTTGGGTGTGTGGCGTTGTTTAGAGCACAAGTAGTACGTGCCGGGCTCATAACTCAGCGGTAGAGTGCCACCTTCACACGGTGGAAGTCGTAGGTTCGAATCCTGCTG
>CAXUDC010000167.1:0-7230 GCA_964249685.1 uncultured Acidobacteriaceae bacterium | reverse complement strand
GGCTCATCTTCCCGCCAGGCCTGCAGCAGCGAATCCGCCACCTGCGCCGCCGCCCGGGCAGCGGCGATATCATGCACGCGCAGCATATGCGCCCCGTTCAGAATCGCAACAGTATTAGCCGCCGAGGTCGCATCCCGCCGGATCGATTCCAGGTCCAGCGGGATCTGCTGCAGCCAGGCCGTCAGAAAGCGCTTCCGCGACAGACCTGCCAGCAGCGGCAGCTTGAACTGCTGCAACTCTGCTAGGTGCGCCAGCAGCGTAAAGTTCTCGTCGCCCATCTTGCCAAAGCCAAATCCCGGGTCGAGCACCAACCGATCCCCCGGCACACCCGCCGTCCGCGCCAGGTGCAGCGAGTGCGTCAGCCCCGACAGCACCATTGGCACGATCTCCGCGTGCGGCAGCGGCGGCAGCGTGCTCCACACCCGGGGCGCGCCGCGCGTATGCATCAGCACCGCGCCGGGCTTCTCCTTGGCGAGCACGCCCGCCATCGCCGGATCCCATAGCAGGCCCGACACGTCGTTGATGATCTCCACCCCCGCGTCGAGCGCCGCCTGCGCCGTCTCTGCATGGTACGTGTCGACGGACAAAATCGTCTCCGGCCGCATCTTCAGCAGCGCCCGGATCACCGGCAGGATGCGCCTGCTCTCCTCCGCCCCGGCGACCGGCGTCGCGTTCGGCCGAGTCGACTCCCCGCCGATATCCAGCAGATCCGCGCCTTCGTCCAGCAAGAACAGGGCCTGGTCGAGCGCGGCGCGCGGCTCCAGAAAGTGATTCCCGTCCGAAAAGCTGTCCGGCGTCACATTCAGGATGCCCATCAAAAGCGTGTGGCGGCCAAGTGGAAGCGAGCGCGTGCGCAGCCGCCAGGAAAATCTGGGACGAGAAGCATAAGCCATACGTCGGGGAGGTCCTTGCTGGTACGTTGTGGTTCAAGGCTCTACAAGGGAACCAGGGCTGAATCGCTAAAAGAGCGTGGGCCCCCGAAGAGATCGTGGGGGCCCTTCACTCTTGACTCCTCAAAACTCTTACGCAATCAAACCGTCATCAGTTCCTTTTCCTTGGCTTTGAACAGCTCGTCCAGCCGCTTGATCTCGCCGTCGGTCATCACCTGCACCTCGTCGTTGGCACGCTTCTCGTCGTCGGCGGAGATCAGCTTGTCCTTCGCGGCCTTCTTGATCTGCTCGTTGCCTTCGCGGCGGATGTTGCGCATGCTCGTCTTGTGCCCTTCGAGCACGCCCGCGAGCGCCTTCACGGCCTCCTTGCGGCGCTCCTCGTTCATCGGCGGGATGGGCACGCGAATCACGCGCCCGTCGTGCATCGGGTTGAAGCCCTGCGAGTTGGTCCGGATCGCCTTTTCGATCATCGGCACCAGCGAAATCTCGTACGGCTGCACCAGGATCAGCTGCGCCTCGGGCGTCGTAATCGTCGCAACCGCGGAGATCGGCGTGTCCGTCCCGTAGTAGTCCACCTTTACCTGGTCCAGCATGTGCACGCTCGCGCGGCCCGTGCGAGCGGAGAGCAGGTTGGCGCGAAAGTCGTCAATCGTCTTGTCAAACCGCTGCTTGAGCTGCGCGTGAACGTCTTTGAGCGCCACGATACTCGCCATTGCTGATGCCATGATGTGTCTTCCTTCACGGGCGTAGATGCGCCTCTGTGATTCTAAATCTTTCCGGCAAGGCAAGTACGGGCACGGATATAAACAGATAGGGCACGGATAAAAGAAGCAAGAGGTTTACAGTCTTTCGCTCTTGTACTTCACCTATCCGTGTTCTATCCGTTCTTATCCGTGCACGTACTCAAGACAACGTCCGCAACCGCCGGCACCCCTCCGCCAACTCCGCATCCTTCTTCGCAAAACAGAACCGCAGCAGCCCCTCCCCCGCCGCACTCCCCGCCCGAAAAAACGCCGACCCCGCCACTGAAGCCACCCCCGTCCGCCTCAGCAAATCCCGAGCCTTCTCGGCCGCGTTCGCCCCCTTGAGAGCACCCGTGGAAGCAAGAACATAGTAAGCCCCATCCGGCACATGCGGCGTAAGCCCGGCGGCCCGCAAAGCCTCCACCAGCACGGTGCGTTTTACCAGGTGCTCTTCCGCCAGTCCGGAGTAGAAGCTCGGCGGCAGCTGCTCCACCCCATCCGCCACCCCATGCTGCAGCGGAGAAGGCGCGCAGATAAACGACAGATCGTGAAAATACCCGATTGCCCCCACCCACCGGGCATCCGCGACCAGGTACCCGATCCGCCAGCCCGTCACCGAAAACGTCTTCGAAAAGCCCGACATCAGGATCGTCCGCCCGCGCATCCCGGGCAGCTGCGCCGGGCTCACATGTCTGCTGCCGCCATACACAAAATGCTCGTAGATCTCGTCGGTCAACAGGAACAGGTCATGCTCCTCGGCGAGCCCGGCCAGCGCCTCCAACTCCACCCGCGTAAACACCTTTCCTGCCGGGTTCGAAGGCGTATTGACGATCAAAGCCCGCGTCCTGGGCGTAATCGCCGCCCGCACCGAGGCGATATGCAACGACCAGCCCGGCGCAGCCATCGCGACCGGAACCGGCACCACTCGCATCCCCAGCAGCATGTTCGCATGGTAGCCGTAGTAGGGCTCGAACAGCAGCACCTCGTCTCCAGGATTGAGCAGCGCCATCGCCGCCGCATGAAACGCCCCGGTAGCGCCCGAGGTGATCAGGATCTCCCGCTCCGGGTCGACCGAAATCCCATGCGTCCGCTCCAGCTGCGCCGCGATCGCCTTGCGCAGCCGCAAGATCCCGTCCAGCCGCGTGTAGATATTGTGCCCCTCGCGAATGGCTCGGATCGCTCCTTCGGCCACCACCGCCGGCGGGTCCGTATCGCACACACCCTGCGCCAGGTTGACGCCGTTCAACTCCGTACACGCAACCGTCATGGCCCGGATCTCGGACTGGACAGTCCGCGGAGCAAGCTCACCAAGATGAAGCCGATCGACCGCCATCGCCACACTCATCCCAATATCCTAACCCGCGCGATCCCACCCTAGGGTGCCCCATTCATCGCAGTCTCACCGCGATGAGTGGGGGAGTATCCCACTCACCGCCAGTCCCATCTTTCCGACGCCGCGCAATCTCCAGGATCAACTTCACCTCCAAGGTCAAAGTCCACCTCCAGGATCAACTCCCCGCTGATAGCGAGTTTGCTCTGGAATGCGAGATGACAAGGAGAGTAATCTTAAGAAGGGGTGGCACCATGCGATTTCTAGACGAAGTGCAAAGCAGCGAGAGACTCGTAGCACTGTTACAAGGAGAGAACCCTGAGCCCATCACGCTTCGCGAAAATAATCGCGATGCCGCAGTCGTTTTGTCGCCGGAGCAGTATCGGCTCCTTCAGGCCTCAGCAACACAGGATCTTATCCGGCTTTGTGACGAGATGGGCACAACGGCAGAAGCGAATGGCTTGACAGAAGAAATTTTGAACGAAATCCTTGCGGAAGCAAAGGCTGAGCGCTTAGCGGCACACGCTGGCAAATGAGAGTTGTTCTTGACACAAATACCTCGGTAAGCGGAATGGTCTGGCGGCGTTCAGTCACTGCTCAGGCTCTTCTGTTTGCACTCACTTCCTGCATCATCCTCCAGAGTCACGACACGTTTGCCGAGTTGGAGGCGGTCCTGGGAAGAGCAAAGTTCGATCGGTATCTGCGACCGGATTCTCGGCGAACTTCGCTTGCGATCCTGAAAGGAAAGGCACTCTTCGTCGACGTGCAGTCTGACCTGCGAAGCTGCCGAGATCCCTCTGACAACAAATTCCTCAACCTCGCTCTGGACGGACGGGCGGACATTCTCGTTACCGGAGATCAGGATCTGCTTTGTCTCGACCCACTGAACTCCTGCCGGATCGTCAATGCTGGAAAGTTCCTTCAGATCGCCAGACGCTCTCTGCAATAACCTGTAAAATAGCCTATAAACGCGCAGTGGCCCCAGACATGGGGCCACTGCGCAAATAGCAATCCCTTACTGCGTCACGCCGTGCGACTTCTCTTCCTTGCGCCGCTCGATCTCCTTGCGTGCGCCCATCGCCTTCTGCGTCCACATATCCGCCGCGCTCAGGTCTGCCTTCACTGCGTCAACGTTGCCGCATTCCGTGTCTGCCTTGCGCCGCTCAAGCAACGACATATACGTCATCGCTTCCTCGTACGTCGGGTTCAGGTCGACCGCCTTCTGCAGGTACTTAATGCCCTCCGCGATCAACGGCGCGTTCTTCGCCGTCAGCGCGTCGCACGCGGCCTTCGGCAGCTTCAGATTGCCGTCGCTCTTGTCCTGCAGCCCCGCGCCCTGCAACGCCATCAGCGCGTTCTTGTACGTGATCGACCAGTCCACGCCGCCGATTGTGTCATACGCTTCCGGGTCGTCCGGCGACAGCGCAATCACCTTCTTCTCGTCCGCCTTGCTCTCGTCAATCTTGCCGATCGAACGATCGATCGACGCAATTTGCTTGAGCGCGATCACGTTGTTCGGATCCTTGTCCAGCACCTGGCGGAAGTTGTCCAGCGCTTCCTGCGCCAGCTTGTCGTTCTCAGGCGACTTTAGCCCCGGAACCACCTGCGAGGCATACGTCGTCGCCAGGTAGATCCGCGGGTTCGGGTTATCGGGATCGATCGTTGCGGCGTTCTGAAAGTGCACCGTAGCAGACTCATACCGCGCGCTCTTGAAGTCCGCAACGCCCTTATTGATCTGGTCGTTGGCGCGAAGTCGCGCGCAGCCCGTAGCGGAAAGCAACAGAAGCGCAGTCAGTCCGGCAGATACCGGTACACGGGCGGTCAATTTCATGGGGCAGTTTTCTCCTTGGAAGAAGGGCACGACAGGGTGTCGGTTGATCATACATCGGAACAGGCTCGCCGCTGCGGTCGATTGTAACGGGTCAAGTGTAGTACTGCCTAGAGCAGAGTGATCCTCCAGCAGAAACTGGCACATTTTCGTATCAGCACCAGCCCAGGATCATCGCGGCTGTGTCACGGAGATCACGCGCCGAGCCATCAAAGGGGTCCCAGATCGCCCAGATACCTGTGTGGAAGCGTGGGACTTTAGTCCCACGAACAAGCCCAAGGGGAATGAAGGGGCTTTACCCCGGCGCTCTAAAGGGAAGCCGATGATTCACTTGAATCAGCCTTCACCGAACCAGCGCGGATGAGAGAATAAAGGAAATGAAGTTCCTCCCGCAAACGCTGGCCGTCGTCTCCGTCCTTCTTCTCGCCGGCTGCCGCTCGGTCCCGCCGCCGACGCCGCTCGACCAGCTCAACGCGCAGCAGACCAGCGGCCACGGCGTCTTCCAGGCGCATTGCGCCGTGTGCCACTACGACCGCCGCGACGACGCGCTGCACGGCCCCGCGCTCGTCGGCCTCTTCAAGAAACCCGCGCTGCCCAGCGGAGCCGCCGCCACCGATGAGCGCGTCACCGCCACCATCGTCCACGGCCGCAACCTGATGCCCGCGCTCGGCAACCAGATCGAACAACCCGACCTCGACGACCTGCTCGCCTACCTCCACACCCTCTAAACCTATGACGACGCCCCCACTCGCACAGCCCCCGGTGCCCCGCGGCAAGATGCTTCCCGGCGTCGCCGGCATCGCGCTCTTCCTGCTCCTGCTGACGCTGCTCAACGTCTTCGCCGCGCTCTCCGGCAGGTTCGGCATCGGCATCTACAAGTACGGTATCCTCGCGCTCTGCACCATTCTGGTCGCGGGCCTCTTCGGCCTGCTCAAGATGCGGCGCTGGGGCCACGCGATCGTCATGGCCGGCTGCCTGCTGCTCAGCGCCAGCTACTTCTATCTCTTCGCCCACACGCACGTCCTGCCCGCGCTCATCCAGGGCTTCTTCATGCTGCTTTTCTTCCTCTACCTCGTCCGCCCGGAAGTCCGCGACCGCATGCTGTAGCCCAGACAGAAAGAGCGGGCAGGACGAAGACGGGCCACACGCGAGATTCAAGACGGGCTCTCCCACAACTTCGCTCCCGTTTGGACCAAATACGGAGAGTGTAGAGTGTTTGCTCTTTGTCTGCCATTCCCGCAGGGAATCTGCGTTTGGGAGCGCCACCACACCAAAAGCGATCGGCGATAGTCCCGCATCCTTCCTGCCTGCTCCCGTGCTCAGTTAGGCATACAATAGCTACGATGGCGACCGCAACCGCACTCACGGATCTCGTCCAGATCGACCTCGGCCCGCGCGTTCCCGCGCGCAAGCCCGACTGGCTCAAAGCCAAAGCCCCCGCAGGCGAGACCTTCCACGTGCTCAAGAAGATGGCCCGCGAGCTCAACCTCCATACCGTCTGCGAGTCCGCCCACTGCCCCAACATCGGCGAGTGCTGGAACCAGAAGGCCGCCACCTTCATGATGCTCGGCAATCTCTGCACGCGGCGCTGCGGCTTCTGCGCGGTCCCCAAGGGCCGTCCTGAGCCCATCGACCTCGACGAGCCGCGCCGCGTCGCCTATGCGGTCGCCCAGCTCGGCCTCGCGCATGCGGTCGTCACCAGCGTCAACCGCGACGACGACAATCTCGGCGCCGCGCAGGCCTTCGTTTCCGTGATCCAGGAAATTCGTAGGCAGTCTCCAGGCACCCGCATCGAAGTCCTCACCCCGGACTTCCAGGGCCAGCAGGAGCCCCTCGAGCGCGTCGTCGAAGCCTCGCCCGAGATCCTCAACCACAATATCGAAACCGTTCCACGCCTCTACCGCATCGCCAAATCCGGCGGCCGCTACCCGCGCTCGCTGCGCTTCCTCGAGCAGGCCAAAGAGTTGAACCCGAAGCAGGTCACCAAGACCGGCATCATCGTCGGCCTCGGCGAAGAGATGCACGAACTGTTGCAGGTCTTCCGCGACTTGGCCGCCCGCAAGGTCGACATCCTCACCATCGGCCAGTACCTGCGCCCGTCCAAAGACCACCTCGTCATGAGCCGCTTCTACACCCCTGACGAGTTCGCCTTCCTCAAGCACGAGGCGCTCGCCATGGGCTTCAAACACGTCGAATCCGGCCCGCTCGTACGCTCCAGCTACCACGCGCAGGAGCAGGCAGAAGCGACCGGCCTCGCACCAGCACCCGGCACCGCGGCGGCCTGACGATGGCCGTCCCGAGCGAAGTTCGCCGCGTGCAGGCGGCGATCGACAACAACAACCACAAGGAGCTCGAGTGGAGCCTCTGGTACGCGCGCATGCGCCAGTCCGTGCCCTCCGCCAGACCCGCGGATGTCAAGTACTGGTCCGCGGTCGAGCA
>CAXUDC010000166.1:0-7318 GCA_964249685.1 uncultured Acidobacteriaceae bacterium | reverse complement strand
GGCTACGAGGTCGTAGGCCTGACCGTACCCTCCCAGATCACGCTAGAAAAGGACGGACGTCTCGCCATCAGCTTCATGCACGCCGGCGCGGGCGAGGCCCCGCTGATCTTGCGCGCCGTCAAGGACACCCCCACCGGCAAGCCCGCTGAGCCCCACCCCGCCAGCACCAAACCAAGCTGGGAGTCGCCCTTGACCAGCCCGTCCGAACGTGGGCGGCTGGCCGAGCGCGCCCACCAGGACCGCGACATCGTCTACTTTCTCCAGCAGCCCGAAACCCACGCGTTCGCCCTCTACCACGACTACACCGAGAGCCGCCCCGGCATCAACGCCTACGCCAACATCGTCCGCACCGGGAGCAAGGCCAGCGACCCTTCCGCCTACATTGTCGACACGGGCGAAAAGCTCCGCACCCAGGTCATGCTCGGCGAAGCCATGAAGGCCGCCAAGCTCAACGCCGGCGAAGAGGTGGAAGACAAAGCCACGGTCGTCGTCATCCCGTTCCCGGCGGTCGTCCAGGGCGAAAGCCGCCGTCTGCGCATCTCCGAAACCTACACCGACCCGGTAAGCTACCGGCTAGATGCCGACGAGTTCACCTTCGACCGCAGCCTCGGCCGCCCGCGCAACGCCGTCGTCCTGCCCAGCGGCTGGTACTGCACCGCCAGCGCCGAGCCTACCACCGTGACCCAGCAGCCCGACGGCCGCATCCGCCTCGACTTCTGGGACCCCCAGCCCGAGGGTGTCGACGTACTCGTAAAAGGCCGCCGCCGGGTAGCGAAGTAGGGTTACAATCCTGCTATGAATCTCTGTGTCGCAGATTCCGAGTCCCCGGTGCGGTTGCGTCTTGAGCGCCACTTCACCGACCAGGAGCTTGCCGACTTCTGTGCGGATAATGAGCCTCTTCGCATTGAGCGAGACGCAAGCGGAGAGTTGATCGTTATGTCTCCTACCCTTTCGGACGGCGGCGGTATCGAAACCGACGTACTGATCGAACTAGGCATCTGGGCCAGGGGCGACGGCAGGGGAAAGTGCTTCGGGTCCAATTCAGGTTTTACGCTGGCGGATAACTCGATGCGGGCCGCGGACGCAGCCTGGATCCTGTGGGATCGCTGGAACGCGCTCACCACGGATCAGCAGCACAGTTTCGCGCGGCTCTGTCCTGACTTCATCATTGAAGATCCTTCAGCCTCGGACCGGCTGAAGGATCTTCGTGAGAAGATGGCTGTCTGGATCGCCAATGGAGCGCAGGAAGCCTGGCTGATCGACCCGGAGCGAAAGATGGTTGAAGTCTACCGCCCAGGGGAAGAGACAGAGTTCCACGCCAATCCAAGTTCGGTTCAGGCGCAAGGTCCGGTCCGTGGATTTGAGTTGGTGATGAGCCGGGTTTGGGGCTAGACGGGATGCCTCTACAGAAGAAGCATCTTGATACTCTTGAGAAGGTCCTGACGGCGCAGGCACAAGTCGCTGGCAGGCTCTTGAACTACCAGGGTAGTAACATTCCTAGAAAGGCTTTGGTCCTGACCTATCAGGTGTCTGCGATCTAACGGGTTTGATGCCCTGTTGGTCTCGGACCGTACCTGACGGAAGTAGGAGATCGGGAGCGCAAGGCAGGACGCATCGGTCTGGATTGCCTGGTAGTCAACGGAAGGACTGGCCTCCCCGGCGTTCGTTGGCAAGGAAGCGGACGGGCATGGCGGGAGGATTGGGAGCAGGAAGTGAGATCGGTCTGCGTCGCAAATGCATAACGATCTTGCCCTCCTAAAAAAGTCGTGTCATACTATAAAGGTTGCGTCGACTCCCTGTCGGTGCGATCGAACCACGCTGATGTGGCAGCAGGGCATCGAGGGTGGTAGATCTGGTTTCAAAGAGAGAAGAGTAAACTCATGGCACAGAAGATTTCGAAGAATCTGGCAAAGGCGCGCGCGATGGTTGAGCCGCGTCCTTACACGCTGATCGATGCGGTTCCGCTGCTCCAGAAGGCCAAGTACGCGAAGTTCGACGAGACCGTCGACCTGACGCTCCGCCTTGGCGTCGACCCGCGGCACGCCGACCAGATGGTCCGCGGCACCGTCGTTCTGCCGCACGGCCTGGGCAAGTCGAAGATCGTGGCTGTCATTGCGTCGGGAGATAAAATCAAGGACGCCGAGCTGGCTGGCGCCGAGTTCTTCGGCGGCGAGGAGCTGGTCGAGCGGATTCAGAAGGAAGGCTGGACTGCCTTCGACGCGCTGATCGCGACTCCGGACATGATGCGTTCGGTTGGTCGTCTCGGCAAGGTGCTGGGTCCCAAGGGCTTGATGCCCAACCCAAAGACCGGCACCGTGACGACCGATGTAGTCTCGGCGATCAAGGAGATCAAGGCTGGTAAGGTCGAGTTCCGCACCGACAAGACCGCGCTGGTGCACGTTCCGGTCGGCAAGCTCTCGTTCGATCCGCAGAAGCTGATCGACAACGCCATGACGGTCATCACGAGCGTGATGAAGGCCAAGCCTTCGGCCGCCAAGGGCAAGTACGTCAAGGGCATCACGCTCTCGTCGTCCATGGGCCCCGGCGTGCAACTCGACAGCTCCGTGATGGACCTGGCCGGCAAGGCCTAGTTTCTCCAAGATTTGTAATCGCCCAGCTGATTCAGATATCTGAGACAGCTCGGCAGCTAAAGGTTAGGTTTGTTATGGCAATCAGCAGGGCAACCAAGACGAAGAAGGTGACGGTCCTTACCCAGGAGCTGGCAACCTCGACGTCTGCAATTATCGGCACGTTCTCGGGCCTCACGGCGTCGAAGGACTTTGAGCTGCGTAAGACGGTGCGTGCTGCCGGTGCGAGCTATCACGTGATCAAGAACAAGCTGGCCGCGCGCGCCAGCCAGGGTTCAAAGATCGAAGCAGCGCTGCAGGGCCTGAAGGGTGTGTCCGCGGTCGCGTACACCTCGGGCGACCCGGTCGTGCTCGCCAAGGCGCTTTCGACCTGGGTCAAGGACAATTCCGAGTTCACGTTCAAGCTCGCCATCGTCGATGGCCAGTTGCTGGGCGTGAAGGAGATCTCCGACCTGGCGACGATGCCGGGCAAGGAAGAGCTGTTCTCGAAGCTGCTCTTCCTGATCCAGTCGCCGGCCCAGCGCCTGGCGACGGTGATCAACGCAACCGGCCGCGACCTAGCGGTGGTTCTCGGTCAGGGAGTCGAGAAGGAGAAGTTTGCCGCCGGTCCTGCGCCGGTAGCGACTTCTGCTCCCGCACCTGCCGAGCCGACAGAGCCGCCCGCGTCCGATTCCGTCGCATCGGCTGAAATGGCCGTTGCCGCCGAGCCCGAGATCGCAGCCGCGCACGCCGAAGAGGCTCCTACCCCGGAAGAGACCATCGCCGCCAATCCGGCCGCGGAGGCCGATCCCGCTCAGCCTGAGAACGGAACCGCATCGCAGGCCGGTGAGGCCGCGAACACGGATCCGGCCGAAGGCAGCTAAACCAGTTTCGCTCCACGCTTCGGGGTGCGCCAGTCTGGGCGCAGCGGAAACCCCGAAGTGTGCGGGCAGCCAGGACAAAGTCAAGCCCTGGAGTAACTCAATGACCCACAAGATCTGCAACCGAATTTGATTCAAGGAGAAACACAATGGCGGACATTCAGCAGTTGGAAGATGCAATCGTTAGCCTGAGCCTGCTCGAGGCTTCGGCACTGGTCAAGAAGCTTGAAGAGCGTCTCGGCGTCTCGGCAGCAGCAGCAGTCGCGGCCCCCGCGGCTGGCGGCGGCGGCGCAGCGGCAGCGGCCCCGGTGGAAGAGAAGACCGAGTTCACCGTCATCCTCAAGGATGCTGGCGCGAACAAGATCTCGACCATCAAGGCTGTGCGCGAAGTGACGGCCCTAGGCCTGAAGGAAGCCAAGGACCTGGTCGACGGCGCCCCGAAGCCTCTGAAGGAGAACATCTCGAAGGATGACGCGGCTGCCATTGCGAAGAAGTTCGAAGGCATCGCGACCGTAGAAATCAAGTAGTTTTACCACAGTTGCATGGAAAGGCAGAACGCGATATCCTCTTTCTTGGGGATATCGCTTCTGCCTACGTGTGCGGAAGTCTCAGAATCCAGTAAGTCTGTCTACAGAAGTACCCGGTCCATCCCGCCAGCGCGCGGGCTAAGGGGCCGGCCACGCTATCGGTCAAGCGGCGGACTGATAGCGTGAAACGGGCAAGCGGCGGCAATCTTCGGGGCAAGGCGAGCCTTGAAGGGTGGCAGGCATTTCTTTCCTAAAGAAGGTACCAACACGATTCTAATAACGTGACGCTCTCGGCAGGACCTATCCCCTGGGCGGTTTTGTCGTCTCTATCGTTAGCGCAACAAGCCGGGCCAAAGTTTAGCAATGCCAATGAGATTTCCAGATTGACTGCGTAACGTCTGGAAGCAGCACAGTACCACCAGCCGCGCGCGATCCTCAGAGTGCTTCGAGATCCCCGGCAAGCAGCAGATACAAACCAACGCGCACAGGGCGCACCGCAGGCGAGGGCGGTGGCACCCGGGGTCGATTCGTCACGAACCGGCAAGCGCACCCTCCCTTCGCCGATGCACCAGTTCTCATACAGGAGACAGCATGTCCGAACAGACCACGCAGGATTCCATAGAGGTCGCAGTACTCGAAGGCGACCGCCACGAGATTACGGCGGAGCTTCCCGCCAGCACGTCTCAGGGGAAAGAAATGCGCGCGATTCGCAGCCGTCTCGACTTCTCAAAGATCCCGACCGCGATTCAGATTCCCAACCTCATCGAGGTCCAGCGCCGCAGCTACGAGCGCTTCCTGCAGATGGACAAGCTGCCGCAGGAGCGCGAGGACAACGGCCTGCAGTCCGTGTTCACCTCCGTGTTCCCCATCACCGACTTTCGCAATGTCTCCGAGCTCGAGTTTGTCGACTTCTCAATCGGCAACTGGGAGTGCAAATGCGGCTATCTGAAGGGCCTGAACCACCTGCGCACGGCCTGCACCAACTGCGGCCACATGGTCATCACGGACCCCTTCCACCCGGGCGATGTGCTTTGCAATTTCTGCGGAACCTACAACAAGAACACGCCTGACTTCTGCACCAAGTGCGGCGACCCAGTCGGGCTGCAGCTGAAGTACGACCAGGCCGAGTGCGAAGAGCGCGGCATGACGTATTCGGCTCCGCTGAAGGTGACAATCCGGCTGAAAATCTACGACAAGGATGCTGAGACCGGCGTCAAGACCCTGCGCGACATGAAGGAGCAGGAAGTCTTTTTCGGCGATATCCCGCTGATGAGCCAGAACGGTACGTTCATCGTGAACGGGACCGAGCGCGTCATCGTTTCGCAGCTTCACCGCTCGCCCGGCGTCTTCTTTGAGACGGCGAACAACCGCACCTACTTCCTCGGCAAGATCATCCCATACCGCGGTTCGTGGGTCGAGTTTGAATACGACCAGAAGAACACGCTGTACGTCCGCATCGATCGCAAGCGCAAGTTCCTGGGCACGATCTTCCTGCGCGCGCTCGGTCTGCGCACGGACGAGGAAATCCTCAAGACCTTCTACACCGTCGACACGATCAATGTGGCCGAAGGCAAGCTGACCTGGAAGGTTGCCGAAGACGGCAAGTTGACGAACCTGCTCGGCACCAAGCCCGCCAATGCGGTCTCGCATAACGGCACGGACATCGGCGTCGCAGGCCGCAAGGTTTCGCCCTCCGTGCTGAAGGCGCTGCGTGCGAACGCGATCGCGGCCGTTGACGTCGAGACCTCCGAGTTTGACGGCGCGATGACCGCCGCGGACGTAGTCGATATGGCGACCGGCGAGCTGATGTACGAGGCCAACCAGGAGCTCTCCGCCGACAAGCTGCACAAGATCCTCCAGTCCGGCGTGACCTCGTTCGAGGTCTTCTTTCCCGAGCGTGACGACGTCGGCAACATCATTACCAACACGCTCCGCCGCGACTCCGTGCGCAAGCCTGAGGAAGCGCTGATCGAGATCTACCGCAAGCTGCGCCCGGGCGACCCACCGACGCTCGACACCGCGACGGCATTGTTCGAGGGCATGTTCTTCGACCCGCGTAAGTACGACTTCTCACGCGTGGGCCGGCTGAAGTTCAACATCAAACTGTACGAGGACCAGTCGCCTGCCGGGCTCGACAAGCGCACGCTGACGCCTGAGGACTTCTACGGCACGATCCGCTACCTGCTCAAGCTGCGCAAGAATATCGGCGTGGTGGACGACATCGATCACCTTGGCAACCGCCGCGTGCGCGCAGTCGGCGAACTGATGGAGAACCAGTTCCGCATCGGACTCGTGCGCATGGAGCGCGCCATCAAGGAAAAGATGAGCGTGTACCAGGAGATGTCGACGGCGATGCCGCACGACCTCATCAACGCCAAGCCTGTCATGGCCGCGATCCGCGAGTTCTTCGGCTCGTCGCAGCTTTCGCAGTTTATGGATCAGACCAACCCGCTGTCGGAGATCACGCACAAGCGCCGGCTATCCGCGCTCGGACCTGGTGGTCTGTCGCGTGAGCGTGCCGGCTTTGAAGTCCGCGACGTGCATCCGACTCACTACGGCCGCATCTGCCCGATCGAGACGCCCGAAGGCCCGAACATCGGTCTGATTTCATCGTTGTCGTGCTTCGCGCGCATCAACGAGTATGGCTTCATCGAGAGCCCATATCGCCGCGTGAAGGACGGGCAGGCGCTTGACTTCGTCGCCGTCACCAATGCCGGTGAGTCCGGTCTGCGTCAGGGCGATCACCTCGTTACGGCCGATGCTGTTGCGAAGAACGAAGAGCTCCGCGCGGCTGGCAAGCGCACGATGGATCTCGAGCCATTCAGCTTCTATCTCTCCGCGTGGGAAGAAGATCGCCACACGATCGCGCAGGCCAACGTCGAGCTCGATGAGCAACTGAATATCGTGCAGGATATTGTCGATGCGCGGCGCCAGGGCAACTTCGTGCTGGTTTCAAAGGCCGAGGTCGACTACGTCGACGTCAGCCCGAAGCAGCTCGTGTCGGTTGCCGCCTCGCTCGTGCCGTTCCTCGAGCACGACGACGCCAACCGCGCGCTCATGGGTGCCAACATGCAGCGCCAGTCCGTGCCGCTGCTCGTCGCCGAAGCACCGTTCGTCGGTACCGGCATGGAAGGCGTCACGGCCCGCGACTCGGGTGCCGTGATCCTGGCCAAGCGCAACGGGATCATCGATTCGGTAGACTCGGAGCGTATCATCGTGCGGGTCGAAGGCGAGCACCACCCCACGCAGCTGTCGCGTGAGGTTGGCTCGGACATCTACCAGCTGACGAAGTTCAAGCGCTCCAACCAGAACACCTGCATCAACCAGAAGCCGATCGTTCGCA
>CAXUDC010000165.1:0-7335 GCA_964249685.1 uncultured Acidobacteriaceae bacterium | reverse complement strand
CGGCCTGAAGCAGGGCGCGGGGGCCGCCAACGCCGGGGTGGGGGAGCAGAAGGTCATCGGGGGGGGGGGGCTCGAGGAGGGGTACCCGGAGCTTGGCCCGGGCGCTTCGCTCTGGTGCGCGACCGAGGTCACGAAGCGCAAGGACATGGATGCCGCCGCCGAAGGGCTTGCCCCCGCTGTTCACCGGATGAGCGAAGTGCTCGTCGCGGGAAGGAACTAGCGGATGGATGTCACCGCGCTCATCGGCACGGAGCTCAAGTCCGTCTGCTTTGTTGAGGATTATCTCGAGCTCTGCTTCAACGACTCGAAGATCACGCTGTTTGCCTGGCCGCACGTGTTGCTGACGGAGTTTTCAGTCGCGTACGGCGAGCCGGAGTACCGCAATGCTCTCTGCGCGCAGATCGGCGAGGAGGTGGTGGAAGCCTCGCTTGAGGAGGGTTCGGCGCTTACGATCGAGCTTGCCAACGCCGTGGTGCTCGGCGTTAGCCTCCGCGAGGAGGATGTGGATGCACCGGTCTCGGGGAACTACTCCGAAAGCGGCGATGCGGCGGATGCGGAAGAGTTTTAGGCAACCATAGGGAGGATCGCGATGAGCGTGGCGTACAAGAAACCTTCGGCGGCGTTTATCGGTGCGGCCTGGCTGGCGCTGCTGCTGGGCGCGCTGGCCTTCGTCATCGGCTTGTTCAACGCGACGCTGCAATTGAATGAGAAGGGCTATTTTTTCACCTTGCTCATGTACGGCCTGTTCTCCGCGGTAAGCGTGCAAAAGAGCGTGCGCGACCGGCTCGAAGGCATTCCCGTCACCAACATCTACTACGGATTGGCCTGGATCTCGCTGGGCCTGAGCATGTTGCTGATGGGCATCGGCCTGTGGAACGCGGGCCTGACCCCGGCCGAGAAGGGCTTTTACAGCATGGCGTTCCTGCTGAGCCTGTTCGCCTCCATCACGGTGCAGAAGAACACGCGGGACAGTGTCGGAGTGCAGGCGATGATTCCGCCGATCGAACAGTAGCTCTCAACAGCGGCAACTTCCCACGGGAAGGACAAGGATGATGCAATGAACAACGGGATGGGAATCGAGTTGGAAGAAGGCGGGTTGGTGGCGCTGATCGGTTTGCTGCTGCTGCCGGGCGTTCTCTGGATTGGAAGCGGCAAGACGGCGAAGAGCATGGCCGTCCGGACCTCGGTCGTGGTCGGCCTGGTCGCTGGAGCGCTGGCGATCGAAGCCGCCATGGAGCGAACTGCAGGAGAGATCGAGTCGGTCCTGAAATAACATCGGCAGCACAAAAAGAGGTAGCAAATGTCAGAGACTTTGTTTCAAGGAACTCCCAAGAAGGCTACGACCCACGTCAACCAGAACGAAGGCTTGATCTTCGAGAAGAGCTCGCCGGGCAAGAAAGCCTATCGCCTGGCAGAGCTCGACGTGCCTCCCGTGGACGCGAAGAAGCTCCTGGGACCCGCGCTGCGGACCGACCTGGGCGTTATGCCCGAGCTGTCCGAGATCGAGATCATCCGGCACTTCACGCGGATGTCGACCTGGAACTACGCCATCGACCTGGGCATGTACCCGCTGGGCAGCTGCACGATGAAGTACAACGGCCGCGTCAACGAGGCCGTAGCGCGCCTGGAAGGCATCGCCGAGGCGCACCCGTACCAGCCGCAGTCGCTCTCGCAAGGCTGCCTGCAGATCATGAAGACGCTCGAGGACTGCCTGCTCGAGATCACCGGCATGGACGCGATCACGCT
Organism: uncultured Acidobacteriaceae bacterium; assembly: GCA_964249685.1. Classification (GTDB taxonomy): domain Bacteria; phylum Acidobacteriota; class Terriglobia; order Terriglobales; family Acidobacteriaceae; genus Edaphobacter. Next base: position 5,589 of record CAXUDC010000165.1, on the reverse strand, counting down.
GCAGCCGGCTGCCGGCGCACACGGTGAGTTCACCGGCATCCTGATGGTCCGGGCCTACCATGAGAGCAAGGGCAACGCGCGCAAGACGATCATCGTGCCGGACTCCGCGCACGGGACCAACCCGGCTACGGCGGCGGTCGTCGGCTACCAGGTAAAAAATCTGAAGTCGAACCCCGAGGGCATGGTCGATCTCGCAGAGCTGGAGCGGCTGGTCGATGAAGATACCGCCGCGCTGATGCTTACCAACCCCTCCACAATCGGCGTGTTCGAGTCGGACATCCACAAGATCGCCGACATCCTGCATGCCAAGGGCGCGTTGCTCTACATGGACGGCGCGAATATGAACGCGCTGGTCGGCAAGACGCGGCCGGGTGATTTTGGCGTCGACGTGATGCACCTGAACCTGCACAAAACCTTCTCGACGCCGCACGGTGGCGGTGGTCCAGGGTCAGGTCCGGTGGCCTGCAAGGCGATTCTCGAGCCCTTTCTGCCCAAGCCCGTGGTCGTTCAGGGAGCGGATGGCAAACTCGCGCTGAACTTCGAGAGGCCACAATCCGTGGGCCGCGTGCGGATGTTCTACGGCAACTTCGGCATGTTCGTGCGCGCGCTCGCGTACATCCTGGCCAACGGTCCGGACGGCCTGCGCCAGACCACCGAGGACGCCGTGCTGAACGCAAACTACATCCGTGCCAAGCTCGAGGGAACCTTTGAGCTGCCATACAAGACGCGCACCCTGCATGAGGTCGTATTCTCGGACAAGCTGCAGGCGAAGAACGGCGTCAAAACGGGCGACATGGGCAAGCGGCTCATCGACTACGGCTTCCACGCCTATACGGTCAGCTTTCCGATGATCGTCGCGGGCGCGATGATGATCGAGCCGACCGAAAGCGAAAGCCGCGAGGAGCTTGACCTGCTGATCGACGCGCTGAAGCAGATCGCCCGCGAGGCCGCCGAGAATCCGACGCTGGTGACGACAGCTCCGCATACGACGCGCATCCAGCGTCTCGACGAGACCACCGCGGCGCGCAAGCCGATCCTGCGCTGGCACGGGCGGGCGGAGCCAGGGCTGGAGCCGGTGACCGCACCCAATGAGTGGTAAGCAGAACGGGGAGCCGGCAGGCTCCCCGTTCTTGTCTTACGGCGTCGAAACCTTCACCGACTCATCCACGTTCTCCCACCGAATGTGCAGCACCGCAGACTCTTTCTTCAGGTCATCAAAGGAGATGCTCATCACCTCCTGGGGCGACGGCAGCTTGTGCGCGGTCAGCTCCACGCGGCCTAGGTCCTGCTCCTGGTGGTACTCGGTGCCCCACTGGTGGGTCTGCTTGTTGACGATCAGCATCCACTTCTTCTCGGTCGGCAAGGTGTAGAGGGTGTACTCGCCAGCCGGCACAAGCAGGCTGCCAATGTGCAGCGAGACCGGCGTAATCAGCGTCGTCGCGGGGTTGGCCCCGGTACGCCAGACCTGGTTGTAGGGCACAATCTCCGGACCGCCCAGGTGGCGTCCACGCAGGGACGGCGCGTTGTACTTGATCGTGAGCGTCTGCCCGGCGAGCGAGACGTTGGCCGTAGCCGGTGGGCTGGGCAGCTTTTTCCCGTCCTGCGGCCCCATGTTCATGCCGCTCATCTGGGCGTGCGCGGACGGCCTGGCCGCGACGGCAAACAAGGCGAGGCCGAGGGTGATACCGGAGATCGTACGACGAAGCATGGAACCTCTCTCTCCCGGCTTTGGAGCTGGGCTGTCTTGAGAGTGAACCGCGGGGGTCCGGCTGTCAACTGAAATGCTGGCCGCGGCCCGGGCGCGGTGATAGGATAAAGGTATGCGCCCGTAGCTCAGCTGGATAGAGCGGCAGCCTCCGAAGCTGTAGGTCAGAAGTTCGAATCTTCTCGGGCGCACCATCTCCCTCAAAATTGAACAGATATTTCCTCCGCCAGCCCGGAGGCCGGAAAACCTCGCGCCTGCTCCGGCATCCAACCCCAGAGCAGGACACAGGAGAGCTACGATGGCCTTTACCAACACCCCTGATTTCGAAGATGACTTCCGCAAGGTCGGTCCCGACGCGACCGCCGGCTTTGCGCCCGTTGGCACCCCGAGCGATCCCACCGAGCATGTCGGCAGCGAGAACGTCGGAGTAGCCGGCGCCGCGGAGCCGGATGAGGACGAAGAACTGGAAGAGGACGAGGACCTCGACGACGAAGAGGATGAGGACGACGACGACGACCTCGAAGACGATGACGAAGAAGAGGACGAGGAGGACGAAGACGTCGACGAGGAGGATGAGGACGACGAAGAAGAGCTCGATGACGATGACGATGACGATGACGACGAGGAGGAAGATGAAGACGAGGACGATCTTGAGTCCGACGATGACGCCGTAAGGGCCCGGCTCGGCGACGCAGAGAAGCGCGTGCGCACAACGCCCTAGCGTTTCCTTCGAATGCGTCTTGCTTCGTCTGACAGGGAGGTGAGACGCGCTTTGTCGTCTGCGTTGGTAACTTCAGCAACGATATGGTGCCAAAGACGGTGCGCGGCAGGAATCTTCAAAGGGTGAACGGAGCTCGACTCGAACCCGGCGAATCGTCGGCTGCGGACTTGGACGGCCGGCTCGCGGACGAGCTTTACCACCTCGCCGAGGCAGCCCTGTGCGGAGTTGCCCCGGCTGAGTTCTGCGCTGCGCTGGAGCGAGTGGGGGCCAAGTACACCTACGGGCTGCCCGCCGGGCAAACCGCAGACGTGGGTACGCGAGAAGCTTTTTATCGCGGGCTAAGCTGGGCGAGCTGGCCTTGGCTCAAGGCTGCGCCCTGGGCCGCGGGCTGGCTTGGGAGCGGTTTCTGAAGCTATACCGTGCCTCCGTGCTGCAGGCGGCCATCGCGATCAGCGGCTCTGCAACGGCGGGCCATGAGCTTGCGGACTCCCTCATCGCGGACCTGTTCGGGCTGCGCGAACGCGACGGTGCGCGGCAGTCGCCGCTTGCGTCCTACTCCGGCCGCGGCTCCCTGCTGGGCTGGCTGCGCACCACGCTGGCGCAACGGCATGTGGACTGCCACCGCCGCACGCATCGCGAGCAGCCGCTGGACGACGTGGAGCCTGCCGCTGCGGCTGCGACCGGCATACCTGTTGACGCGGAGTTGGCGCAGCTTGCTGCAGCCGTTACCCGGACGCTCGCCAAGCTGCCGGCCGAGGACCGCTTTCTGCTCGCGGCCTACTTCCTGGACCGGCAGACGCTGGCCGAACTCGGCCGTATCCTGAAGGTGCATGAGACCACCATAAGCCGGCGGCTGAAACGGCTGTCCGACGACGTCCGCAAGGCGCTGCTCGCGAACCTGCAGGCCGCGCCGCCCCTGGGTGCGGGGCTGAGCCGCCGCGCGGCCGAGGAGCGGCTGAGCGCCGACCCTCGCGATGTCGAAGTAAATCTTCGGGCGGCTCTGCAAACTTCGCAGCTTGCGGCGTTCCACCCACAGGACAGGCGCGCATGAATCAGACCCTCCAACCCGCGCAGCACCCGGACGCGGACCAGCTCGCGGCCTTTACCGAGGGCGCGCTGCCCTTGCACGAGCGTGAGTCCACGCTCGCGCACCTGGCCCTCTGTGGCGAGTGCCGCGAGCTCGTGTCGCTCTCCCTGCCGCCGCTCGAAGACCTGCAGTCCGTCAACGTGCTGCCCGCACGCCGCCGCGTCAAGGGCTGGAGACTGCTCTGGGCCGGAGGCGCGATGTGCGCCGGGCTCGCCCTTGGATCGGCTTTGTGGGTCGGCCACCAGGCCTCGCCGGCGCCTGCGGAGATCGCCGTCGCACGTGTAGAGGCTCCCGCCGCACCGGCGGCACCGCCGCAGGCTCCCGCACGCGCGGCTGCCGCTGCTCCGCCCGCCAAGACCTCGCCGCCACCCGCGCCCGCGTTGTCGAAGCCGGCGAACGTTCTGGGAGCTCCCTCGGTTGCAGACGCGGCTCCCGTGGCCCAGGCTCCTGACCCTGTTGCAGGAGCTGTCATCTCGGCTCAAGAGTTGCAGGACCTGCCTCTCAACGGACGCAGCCTGACCTTGCGTGAGCAAAGTCCATCGTCCCCGCAGAGCCAGGTCCATAGTGCCCAGGATTCCGTGGGCGGGTCATTAGCAGCGTTGAAGGCTACGCCTGCGCCTGCCCCCAAGGCTGCGCCGCAAGCACTTGCCCTACAGCAGCAGGCGGCTGCGTCCACGGTGGAAGTAAATGCAGACAACGCGGTTGCGGTCAACGCTCCGCTCTCCCAGCTGCTGCCGGAGCTTCCCAGTCATCTGCAGACCGTCTCCAGCTACGCCCAGGGCAAGCGGATGGTTGCGGCCGACTCCGCCGGGACGGTCTTCTTCAGCAAGGATACCGGCCGGCACTGGACCGCCGTAAAGTCCCCGTGGGGCGGACACGTCCTGCGCGTCGGGGCTCCCGGCCAGGTCACTGTGACGACGCCCTCGCTGCCCGCGCAAGAAGACGCCGGAGCCGGCAACGCGACACTGCAGGGCGTGGTGCGGGATGCGACCGGCGCGATGGTTCCGGGCACCCAGGTAAGCGTCCTCGGTGCGGACGTCACTCTCCGCACGCGGGCCGACCGCGCGGGCCACTACGCCGTCCGCGGGTGTATCCCTACGGCACTCTGCCACGGGTTTTCCTGAGCTGGTTGGTGACGGAAGCAGTCCGCACGAGGAGTCGGCGCATTCACCTAGGCAAGAGCTTTTCAGATTTTCTTCGCCTACTCGGCCTGAATCCGAGCAATGGAGGTAAGCGTAGCGACACCGTTCGGCTCAGAGATCAGCTTGAACGTCTGCTTCGCGCCACAATCAGCTTTGAACAGACGACACCTGGAAGCAAGCGCAAAAGCTGGATAGACATGCAGATCGCGCCTAAGGCGGTCGTATGGTGGGACTCGTCCGACCCAAAGTCTACGCAAGGTTCTTTGTTCGAGAGCTACATCATGCTCAGCGAAGACTTTTATGACGCAATCACAGCAGCACCAGTGCCCGTAGACCTGAGAGCGCTACGAGGATTGCGAAGCTCCTCGCTTGCCCTCGATCTGTACACGTTGCTGGCCTATGAAACTTGGCGAGCAACTGAAAGTGGCAACGCACGAACCATCCCCTGGTTGGGATTGAAGGAGCAAATCGGCTCCGAATACAAAAGTATGAAGCGGTTCAAGGAGAAAATCAGGGAAGCGCTTCCAAAGATTGAAAAGGTCTTCGCTGGTCTAGAAGTGAGCACGTCTGAAACGGGCATCTGCGTGAAGCCCGGCATCCCCGCAATCCCGAATAGGCCGGCAGCGCCGCGTCTGCCAAGCAACGCTAGTGGCTGATTATTGCAACAGGGCGAGTTCTCACCGCTGAAATGGGTGCCTGCGCAGAACGAGTGTCTAGGGATCACCGCTGAAATGGGTGCCTATGAAGTGCCGTTTGCATCGTGCCCGCTGAAATGGGTGCCTATGGAGTACTCGCCGTGTAATCACCGCTGAAATGGGTGCCTGCTATTCCGTGCGGTGCCCAGCGTGGACCCAGAACTGTGTCACTCTTCAAACGAACCGTAAGCGTCCTGTGTTGGCCGCGTGTACATAGGCCTGTTCTGCCGTGATGATGT
>CAXUDC010000164.1:5216-7388 GCA_964249685.1 uncultured Acidobacteriaceae bacterium | reverse complement strand
AGCTGATAGCTCATAGCTGATCCTCCTCAACCAATCGTCACCTCAGCCACCAACCGCCCCGCAATCGCAGCCAGCAACTGAGCCTGCCCCAACCCCGGGTAGTAGAAATGATCCCCCGCGAACCTTTCTACCGTGGTCTCCGCTGACGTAACTTCCCCCCAGGCCGCCAGTCCTGCGTCACTCACGCTGCGGTCCTCCACCCCGGCAAGCACAGCAATCGGGCAGGCCAGGCGCGGACCTGCGACATGCCCATACGTCTCTAACACCTTCAAATCCGCACGCAGGATCGGCAGGAAGAACGCCCGCAGTTCAGGATCTGCCAGCACGTCCTCCTGGGCCCCGCCGAAGCGCTCCCGCAAGGCAGCCAGAAACTCCGCATCCCCGAGCAGGTGCAACTTACGGTGTGGCGGCGCAAGCTGCGGAGCGTTGCGCCCGGAGGCAAACAACCAGCGCGGCCCGGGCAGCCCCGCCGCCGCAATCTGCCGCGTCAATTCATATGCCAGCAGCGACCCCATCGAGTGCCCGAACACCGCGTACGGCTCCCCCAGCAACCCAGCCGTAGCGGCCAGCAACTCCCCGGCCAGCACCCGCGCGTCCTCCGCACAGGGCTCGCCTGCGCGCCGCTCCCGCCCCGGCAGTTGCACCGGACAAACGGCAATCCCTTCCGGCAGCAGACGCTTCCACCGGTAGAACCCCGCCGCCCCAGCCCCCGCATGCGGCAGGCAGAACAACCGCACCCCCGCCGCTCGCACGTCGCTTTCCGCCACCCAGCTCACACCCACCAAACTACCACCCCGGGGTGCCCCACGATCACCGCGGCCCATCGCGGTTATCGTGGGGATAGTCTCTCCTCCGAACTACAATCACCCAAGAGCTTCCCATGCCCATCCTGCACGCCGCCCTCACGATCCTCGGCCTCGTCCTCATCGCAGCCACCCTCCCGCTCGCGCTCGAGCTCCTCGTCCTTTCCGCCGCCGCGCTCGCCCCCGCACGCATCCCTCGCCGCGCAACCGGACCCTACCACCTCGCTGTCATCATCCCCGCCCACAACGAGCAGCAGCTCATCGCCGCCTGCATCCGCAGCATCCAGCCCCCTGCAAGCATCTACGTGGTAGCCCACAACTGCACCGACCAGACCGCCGCCCTGGCCGAGCAGGCGGGTGCGACCGTGCTGGTACTCAACGACCAGACCGGAGGCAAGGGCGTCGCGCTCGACCACGGCTTCGCGCACGCGCTCGACCACGGCGCTGAAGGCGTGCTCGTGATCGACGCCGACTCGCTCGCCGGCCCAAACCTGATCCGCGCCATCACCGCGCGCCTGGGGGCCGGGGCCGCCGCGCTGCAATGCCGCTACCAGGTCTCAAACACTGAGGCCACCCCCCGCACCCGCCTGGCCGCGCTCGCATTCCTGGGGATGAACGTCCTGCGCCCGCGCGGCCGCGACCGGCTCGGGCTCTCCTGCGGCATCTTCGGTAATGGCTTCGCGCTCTCCGCCGCCACGCTGCGCGCGGTTCCCTACACGGCCAACTCGCTGGTCGAAGACCTCGAATACCACCTCAACCTGATCCGCGCCGGCATCCGCGTCGAGTTCGTCGACGACGCCGCCGTCTTTGGCGAGATGCCCGAAGGCTCCGCTGCCGCCATCTCGCAGCGAGCCCGCTGGGAGGGCGGCCGTATCCTCATGCGCCGCACCTGGTCCGGCCCTTTGCTGCGAGAGATCCTGCGTGGGCGTCTGGCGCTAGTCGAACCGCTGCTCGATCTGCGCGCCCTGCCGCTCGCCACCCAGGCCCTGGTTCTGGTCGCCGCGCTGGTGCTGGCGCTGGCCGCGCACCTGTCCTGGCTTGTTGTTTATGCCGGGACCGGCCTAGGCGCGATGGGGTTTTACGTCCTCGTTGCGGCGACCCTGGGGCCGGACCCTGGGGCGGCGCTGAGCGCGCTCGCTTCCGTGCCCGGGTACATTGCCTGGAAGCTGTGGATGATCCCACGCACGCGGCTTGCCGCTAGGCGGGATGCTGCCTGGATTCGCACCGCGCGCAACGCCCCGGCGGACGATTTGAGCGAGAACTCGAAGGATTGAAGGCCGGGTCTTGCATTCCAGTCGTTACGGGCTCTTCTGCAGTCCGACGCTTCAACTCAGCGACCGAACCGCTTTCCTGAAGGATTAACCCGTTT
>CAXUDC010000164.1:0-5116 GCA_964249685.1 uncultured Acidobacteriaceae bacterium | reverse complement strand
TTCACATCGACATCCGGTGTCACCGAGAAACCTGCGCGCAACGCGTGGTCCTGGTTTTCCTTGTCCAGGTTTGTAAAGTTGATCCGAACCGGGATGCGCTGCACGACCTTCACGTAGTTCCCGGTTGCGTTCTCCGGCGGGAAGAGCGACAGACGCGAACCAGTGGCGCCGCCGACCTGCTCGATCTGACCGGTGAAGTGACGTCCGCCGAGCGCGTCGACCTTGATGTCGACGTGCTGGCCGGTCTTCATGCCCTTCAACTGCGTTTCCTTGAAGTTGGCCGTGACCCACAGGTCGTTGAGCGGAATAATGGTCAGCAGATCCTGGCCGACGGCGAGGTTGCCGCCAACCTCCACGTTCTTCTTGTTCACAATGCCGTCGGTAGGCGCAAGCACGCGGGTGTAGGAGAGGTTGAGCAGTGCCTGATCGACGCGGGCCTGCGCCTGCTTCACGTTCGCCAGTGCCGAGGTAGCGCGGGCACGCTGCACGGCGACCTGCTGGGGCCCGTTCTTGGTGGCCTCCGCCGCCTGGTTGCGTGCCGTCTGCAAGCGTTGCTGGGCACCCGTCACGGCAGATTGCTGCGCGACCAGCTGACTTTCCGCTTCCAGCACCTGCGCATTGGCAGAGGAAGCGGCGGCGATCGCAGCGTCGTATTGCTGCCGGCTGATGACATCTTTTTCGACCAGCGGCGTGTAACGCTCCACATCCTTAACGGACTTGATCGCGTTCGCCTTGGCTTCTTCGACGCGCGCGGCGGCGGCGGCGGCGGTCTGCTGGGCCTGCGTGACGCTAGTGCCCGTGCTCTGGACATCGACGCCCGCGTTCTGCAGCGTGGTGCTGGTGCTGACGGAGGTGATGGGCACGTTCACGTTTGCCTGGGTGTAGTCGGCCTGAGCCTGCGCGAGCGTGGCCTGCGCCTGCTCGAGCGTTACCTGCAGGTCCTTGGGGTCGACCTCGATCAGCAGGTCTCCCTTCTTGACCGCCGTGTTGTCCTGCACGTGCACGCCGATCACTTGGCCGGCGATGCGTGAGCTGACCTGGTATATATTGCCGTCCACCTGCGCGTCATCGGTCGACTCTGTGAACGTGGAGTGCCAGTACCAGAAGCCTGCGCCGGCAAGCAGCAGCAGGATCACGAGCAGGATCAGCACCGTGCGGCCGGTCTTCTTCGCGGGCGAGTCGACAGGCTTCTGCGCGGACGCGGACTGGGTCGCGCCCTGCTCGGCCGCTGGTTGCGCGGCGACCCCCTGCTGCGGTGCGCTCTGGCCGGTGTTCTGCGGCGTGGTCTGGTCGATGCTGGTGCTGTCCGTCGTGGTCGAGTCTTGAGTTGGCATGGTTATTTGCCTCCGAGATAATCTTTGTAGTTGGTCTGGGCGACGCCGATCGCGCGCGCCAGCGAGAGTTTCGCCACGTTGTGCTGGTAGAGCGCGCTGATGTACTGGTCGTTGGCCTGCTCGAGCGTGGTCTGCGCCTGCGAGACGGGAAGGTTGTCGCTGACGCCGGCGTGGAAGCGGGACTGCGACTCGGAGAGCTCCTCGGTCGCAAGGTCCACGTTCGAGCGGGTGGTGTCGACCAGCTTGGCGGCGGACTGGATGTCGAGGATGGCGGAGCGGATGTCGGCGTTGACCTGCTGGGCCTGGTCGGAGAAGCGCGCCTGCGATTGCGCGACCTGGGCGTCGGCAACCTGCTTCTCGCCGCGGTCTTTCGCGATCTGCAGCACCGGCACCTGGACCGACCCGGTCGCGGTGTAGGTGCCGTGCGAGTGGCCGACGGTCGTGCCGAGATCGCCAAAGTCGCCCGAGATGCTGGCGGTCGGGTAGCGGTCCGCGAGCGCAGCCTTGCGCTGCGCGTAGGCGGATTGAAGCTGCTCGGCGGAGGCCTTCAGGTCCTTGCGCGTGTTCACCGCCTGGGCGAACGCGGCGTCGGGATCGAGGTTGTCGAGCGCCTTGAAGGGTGCCGTATCGGTCAGACGAAACTGCTGGTCGAGCGGCAGGCCGATCGCGCGGGCGAGCGCGATCTTGTCCTTGGCGAGCTGGTTGGTCGTGGAGATCAGCGTCTGCTGCTCGTTCTGGTAGTCCACCTGCGCGCGCAGCACGTCGAGCCGCGGGCTGGTGCCGGCGTCGTGCGCCGCGGTCGCCTGGTCGAAGCTCAGCTTGGAGGTCAGCAGCTCGGCGTTGACGGAATCGATGCGCGCCTGATCCGCGATGCACAGCAGGTACGCATTGCCGACCGTCAGCACGACCATGTCGCGTGCGTCTTCGGCGGTAAACTTCGTCGCGGCAAAGTTATGCTTGCTGGCCAGGTAGCTTTGCAGCGCGGCGATGTTGAGCACGTTCTGGGTCAGGTAGGCGCGGAAGTCGGTGACCTGGAAAGGTCCGATGATGGGGTTGATGCCAGGAAACTTGAGCCCGAACGCGGCCAGGTTGACCTGCTCGACCGTGATGGAGGCGGCAGCGGTGATGGTCGGGAGCAGCTGCTGGAGCTGCTCCAGGCGCTCGCCGTTGGCGGTTTGCGCGGCCGAGGACTGCAGGATGATACCCAGATTCTGGCGCAGTCCGCGTGAGATTGAGTCGTCGAGCGTCAGGTCGAGCACCGAGCCGGTGTTGACGCCGGAGATCAGCGAACCCTTGAAGGAGTCCTGCGTCGCCGGGCCGCCGTTGGCACCCGTGGCGTTATAAAGCTGTGCCTGCCCGGCCGTGATCGCGGTCTGGTTGCCGGCCGAGGAGGCACCCGACGACTGGTTGGTGTTCGAGCCACTCTGGCGGGAGGACCCGGAGGATTGCGCCGCGGCCGGAAACGCCGAGATGGCGGCTAGGGCGAGGGCGAGGCTCAGGCGGCGGGCAGCGGGACTCGCACAGACCGCAGCGGAGATTTTGCACATATGTCTAATGGTAACTGTACCTGCGAGAGAAGTGGAAGTTGTTTTGTCTGCTGTGACTTCGATGCATCCTAGGGTTCAGGGCTTCAAAAAATGTGCGTAAACTTGGGAGAACGATGACGGAGACTGGCGTTGGCATAATCGGGTTCGGGCTGGCGACGAAGGTGTTTCACGCCCCCTTTGTGAGCGCGGTGCCAGGTTTGCGGCTGCGCGCGATCGTACAGCGCAAGGGGAACGAGGCCGCGCAGGCCTATCCGGAAACGACGATCTACCGCAGCACCGACGAGCTGCTGCGTGACCCCGCCATCCAGCTCGTGGTGGTCGCGACGCCGAACGAGACGCACTTCGCGCTGGCGAAGCAGGCGCTCGAGGCCGGCCGGCACGTCGTCATCGACAAGCCCTTCGCAGCCACCAGCGCGCAGGCCGCGGAGCTGATCGAGCTCGCGCATGCCAGGGGCGTGGTGCTGACGCCGTTCCACAACCGGCGTTGGGACGGCGACTTTCTCACGCTGAAAAAGATCCTCGCCGAAGGCCGTCTGGGGCGCGTCGTCACGGTCGAGTCGCACTTCGACCGCTTCCGCCCGATCCCGCGCGAGAACACGTGGAAGGAAACCGGCAACCCCGCCAACGGGCTCCTCTTCGATCTCGGTCCGCACCTTGTCGATCAGGCCATCGCGCTGTTCGGCGTGCCGAAGACGATCTACGCCAGCGTCCGCACGGACCGCGACCAGGGCGCGATCGAGGATGCGTTCGACCTCTGTTTCGGCTACCCGGAGCCCGGCGGCAAGGGCCTGCGCTTCTGGTGCCGCTCGTCAATGCTGGCGGCGGACAACGCGCCGCGCTTCCTGGTCCACGGCACCCACGGCAGCTTCCGCAAGTACGGCGTGGACCCGCAGGAGCCCACGCTGGTGGCCGGCGGCAAGGTGCCCCGGCTTGGCGAAGGCGAGTGGCTGCAGGAGCCCGAGGAGCTGTTCGGCACGCTGACGATCGCGCCCGTGCCGGCCGAGCCCGGGACGCTGATGCAGAGCAAGGTCCGAACCGAGCCCGGCGACTACCGCCAGTACTACGCCAACGTGCGCGACGCGGTGCAGGGCAAGGGCAAGCTCGCGGTGCCGACGGCGGAAGGCTTTACGGTGATCCGTCTGCTGGAGCTGGCGCGGGTGAGCTCGAGCGAAGGCAGAACGATAGCGGTTTAGATGGAGGAGGGGAAATGCAGGACGTGAAGCAGACGGGAGCGTTGCCGCTGGGGTTTGTGTGGGGCGCGACGCGGGCGGGCATCAAGGCGAGCGGCAACCTGGACGTGGCGGTGGCATTTGCGCCCAAGGGCGCGCGCGCCGCAGCGATGTTCACGCGAAACCAGGTCGTTGCGGCGCCGGTTACGGTTGGGAAGCGGCATCTCGCGGCCGCCTGCGGGCGGGTTTCGGCCGTCATGGTCAATGCGGGCAACGCCAACTGCGCCACGGGTGAGGCGGGCGTCAAGGCCTGCATCGAGAGCTGCCGCGCGGCCGCTGAGACCTTCGGCTGCATCTTCGACGAGGTCTTTCCTTCGTCAACCGGCATCATCGGCGTGCCGCTGCCCGTAAGCAAGCTGATTGCCGCGCTGCCTGCCGCGGCGGCCTCGCTCGGCACCACGCCGGGCCACGCGGAGATGTTCGCGCGGGCCATTATGACCACGGACACGCGGCAGAAGGTCGCGCGCGCGACGGTCGATGTCGACGGCACGGAGGTGCGGATCTTCGGCGTGGCGAAGGGCGCGGGCATGATCCATCCGCAGCTCGGTCCGCCAGACGCGATCAAGCACGCGCCGAAGCATGCGACCATGCTGGTCTACCTCTTTACCGATCTTGCGGCCGAGGCTGGCGAGCTCGCCGAGTTGCTGGAGCCGGCTTGTGACCGCAGCTTCAACTCGATCTCGATCGACGGCGACACCAGCACGAACGACACGGTGCTGCTGCTCGCGAGCGGTGCCAGCGGCATTGCGCTCGACGATCGTGTTCGTCCGGCGTTCGACAATGCGCTGCGCCTGGTCTGCGGCTCGCTCGCGCACCAGATCATCGACGATGGCGAGGGCGTGACCCACGTGGTGACGCTGCAGATCGACGGCTGTGAGACCGAGGACGAGGCCCGACAGGTCGCGCGCGCCATCGCCCACAGTCCGCTCAACAAGACGGCGTGGTCGAGCGCCGATCCCAACTGGGGCCGCCTGATCGCGGCCGCCGGCTACTCCGGCGTGGCGTT
>CAXUDC010000163.1:0-7497 GCA_964249685.1 uncultured Acidobacteriaceae bacterium | reverse complement strand
CCGCTTTGCTACGGAATGACAACAAAAAGCTGGCAGTTGTCTTTTGTTGTCATCCCATAGGGATCTGCGGTCGAGTTGCGCGGTAGTCCACCTTCGGGAACGGTCTAGAGTCGCACGCAAGCACTCGGTCGAAACCACCCTAGAAGTGCAACCCGCCGATCGCTCCGATAATATGGAACATCTGCAGCACGTAGATCAGCGTGACAATGATCACGACGCCATTCAGGATTGACTTGATGCTGCCCGCCATCGGGATATAGCGATTGACCAGGCCGAGGAAGACGCCAACCAGGATGAGCACGAGGACAACGTGAAGCAGGACAGGGTCGATCTGCATGAATGGATTCCTTGTTTTATGTCGAGGATTAGTTTAAGGGCCTGCTGCTAAGACGCTGCCAAGGGGACCTCGGTTGGACGCGTGCGCTGCAGCCGGTAGATTGCGCAGATCTCGTCGCCGGTCGAGCCATACTCGGTCTGATTGGCGATCTCGGCCAAGTCGGCCAGGTGGTCCAGCGCGCTCATCGGAACCATGCCGTGGAAGACGCGCATAAAGGCGTCGTTGCGGTCGAACACAGACGCGTGTTCAGCGTTCACGTAGAGCACGTCCAGCGTGCCCGAGCTGAAGTGCTGCACCATCCGCGCCAGGAAGCGCCGCAGCATGGGCGCTTCAAACGGGTGGAAGAGAAAGGCGACCGTCGGTGTCTCCGGCAGCCTGGCCTCGAGCGCGTCGCCTTCGATCAGCTCCACGGGAGCCAGCGCGCTCGCGTGCGTCGCAAAGCTCCTCAGGTTGGCCCTGGCGATTGCAGCGAGCGCCGGGTTCAGCTCGATCCCGGTCACCTGCTGGAACGGGTGCAGCGAGGCCACCAGCATCGCGCGGCCCTTTCCCGCGCCGACGTCGAGAAACGTATAGCGATCGACCGGCAGGGCGGGCTTCGTGGCGAGCCAGAGATCGATCATGCCGTCGAGGATCGAAGGCGCAACCGCGTAGTAGGCGGTCACGTGCGCATCGTTCGCGTGGCCGGTAACCAGGCCCGCGCGCGGGATCAACCCGCCGGTTTCGGTCGCGTACTCGCGGTCGAACGGATGCACGGGCACCGGCTGCGGAGCGTGAATCGGGACGACTTTGCGGCGGATTCTGGGCGGCATCGGGCTCACCGGCGGTTGTTCAGGATGGCAAACGGCGCGGGGTCGAGCTTTAGCCGCCGACGGCCTTCGGGCGTGATGCGCGCCGGCGTCCAGACAGGTTCGGCGGCAAGCATGAGGTGCGTGCGCGAGAGCTGCTCGAGGCCTGCAAGCGCGTTCAGGATCTGCGCCCGGAGCTGCGCGCGCGTGTCCTCGTCGGCAGTGGTGGGCAGGACGGTCAAGGCAAGCTGGAAGCGCGGTGGCACGCCTGCGATGCCCGCTCCGGGAGCGTCAAGGTCGGGCGTCAACGCGAGCGACTCCACGCAGCCGAGCTCTACCAGGTTCGCCGGTTTGCCGTACGGATTGCCGAGGTCATAGCAGGCCCGCAGCAGCTCCAGGATGTCCGTTTCGCTCGGCATCAGTGTTTCCGCGTCGTCAGGTAGGTGGCGAGCGCCTTCAACGGTGCCGCCGCTTTTCCGAACGGCTCGAGCGCCGCAAAGGCGTCGGCGATCTGCTCTTCCGCATCGTGGATGCTCTGCTCGAGCCCAAAGACCGCGGGCCATGTGGCCTTGTCGGACGCGGTGTCCTTGCCGGCCGTCTTGCCTAGCTGCGCGGAATCCTGCGTGACGTCCAGCACGTCGTCGACGATCTGGAACGCGAGCCCGGCCTTCTGGCCGAACGTGCGCAGGCGCGCGATGGTGTCCTCGGGAGCGGCCGCGAGATATCCGCCGGCGACGACGGAAACCGTGATCAGCGCGCCGGTCTTGGCGCGGTGGATGCGCTCGACTAACTCCGCGGTGGGCTTTGCGCCTTCGCCCTCCAGGTCCATCACCTGGCCGCCGATCATGCCGGGCGGCAAGCCTCCGGGCAGGTCCTCGCCGACGCCGGTCGAGATCGCGTCCGAGATCTCGCGCAGGATGTGTACGACCGAGTGCGCGGCGATGGGCAGGCGCGCGATGGTCTGGAAGGCGAGCGTCTGCAGCGCGTCGCCGGCCAGGATTGCGGTGGCTTCGCCGAAGACGACATGGCAGGTGGGCTGGCCGCGGCGAAGATCGTCGTTGTCGAGCGCGGGCAGGTCGTCGTGGATAAGCGAGTAGGTGTGGAGCATCTCGAGCGCGGCGCCGAGTTCAGCCGCAGCGCGTGCGTCGATGGCGTCGCCGAGCACCATCCGCGCGGCCTCGATCGCCAGGATGGGCCGGAGCCGCTTGCCGCCGGCAAAGGTGCTGTGCCGCATGGCGCGGTGAATGGAGTGCGGCTGGACCTCGGGGCCGGGCAGCAGGCGCTCAAGCGCGTGATCGGTCAGCGCCGCGCCGGACTGGAGAAGGTGCTGTACGTCTTGCATCATTGGTTCGATGATAGCGGATGGTCGCAGGACCCACTCATCGCGAGGAATCTGCGGTTCGCCTACCACTAATGAACGGTCTTCATCCGGCGCGACATGAAGTCCATCAGCAGGTAGCTGCCGAGCGTTTCAGGCGTGGTGAAGTAAGCCTTGCCGCGGCACATTTGCGAGACCTGCTGGACGAACTGCACCAGCTGGAAGTCGCTCGCGAGCATGAACGTGTTGATCATGATGTTCGAGCGCTTGCAGCGGTTGACCTCCTCCAGCGTCTCGCTGATCACGAGCGGATCGAGCCCAAACGCGTTCTTGTAAATCCGCCCGTCGGGCAGCGTCAGCGCGCTCGGCTTGCCGTCCGTGATCATGACGATCTGCTTCATGTCCTTGTTCGAGCGCTGCAAGATGCGCTGGGCGACGCGCAGACCCTCGCGCGTGTTGGTGTAGTGCGGGCCGACTTTGACGCGCGGAAGCTGGCCCATGGGGATATGCTCGGCGGTATCGTGGAAGAGGACGAGGTCGACGGTGTCGCCGGGAAACTGGGTGCGGATCAGGTGGCCAAGAGCCATGGCGACGCGCTTGGCCGGCGTAAACCGGTCCTCGCCGTAGAGGATCATCGAATGCGAGCAGTCGAGCAGGACGACGGTCGCGCAGCTCGACTGGTAGTCGGCCTGCTGGACCTGCAGGTCGCTATACTCCAGGTTGAGCTTGCCGCCGTGCTTGTTGAAGTCGGTGCCTTCGCGGGCGAACACGTTCGAAAGCGTGGTCGTGATGTCGAGGTTGAGCGAGTCGCCGAACTCATACGGCTTGGACGAGCCGTTGGTTTCGACGCCGGCGGCCTCGTGTCGCGTGTCGTGTCGGCCGAGCGAGGACTTGCCCAGCGGCCCCAGCAGTTCGCGCAGCGCCTTGTAGCCGAGAAAGTCCATGCCCTTGTCGGTCACTTCGAACCGCGCGTTGCCGTTGCCGTCGCCCTGCTCCCCCTGGCCTTCTTCGGGCTGCTCGGCGTTGATGAAGTTCTGCTCCTGCATCTTCTGGATGATCTGGTCGATGAGTTCTTCAACCTGGGGTTCGTCGAGCGCGTCGAACTTTTCCTGCGCTTCCTCGTCGAACAGCTCGCCCGATTCAAGCGCCTGGCGGACCGCCTCGCGCAGGTTCTCCATCGTCTGGTCGCCGTCGAGCGACTGGAAGCGCGACATCGGGTCGTCGAAGCCGGAGTCGAGCAGGAAGTCCGAGAGGGCCTGCATGAGGTCTTCGAGGCCGAAGGAGCTGGCAAGGTCGCCGGTGAATTTGGTGTATTTGACGCGCTTCATGGGGGAGCCCTCTGCTATCTAGTTTAGACGCTTGCCGGGGTTTGTGGACTCCGCCGGCCGGACCGGTTGGCGGTGCGAAAAAATTGTCGAAAAAGGGTTGTGTGGAGGCATACGGACTGCATCTCACGTTGGGTTGGCAATACTTCAATCGGGAGAAAACCGGGCAATGAACGTGAGGGTGATCGCAATAACAGCGGCAATGATGACAGTGTGTGGACTTGCGTCCGCGCAGGACCTGGCGCAGCGCGACAAGTTCGACCAGGATAAAACGCAGCTGGCGCAGTACGCCACGCGTGTGAACCAAGCGTGCGGCACTCACATCGCGTTCTCGATCAATTACCAGTCGTATGCGGGCAAGAGCGATCCGAGCGTGCGCATGCAGTCCCCGACCGAGTACCTGATGAACGCGGGCGACGCGATCATCAACATCTGTGTGACTCCGGCCGGCAAGGCGGCGGTGGCTTCGAAGATCCACGCCGTGCACGGCGCGCTGGGAGCCGCGGAGGAGTACAACCTGGCGGGCGGCGTGTTTACGTACAAGACCAGCTACAAGGGTGGTAGCGTAGCGGCACCGGAGAAGTATCTTAAGTCCGTGATGTAGGCAGCGTTGTAGGAAAAAAGAGCTGGAGGCGCAGCCCAGGCCTCCAGCTGATTTAGTTAGAAAGAGCCAAGTGCAACACGTTTGATCTGGTTGGTCGCAACACAGTGATAGTGGTAGTTGGCATCATCCCATGACTCTCCGGTAAGACACACATCGCTTGATGAACTCGGCGTACCCCTCGTGTTGGCTATCGAGTAAACGACATAGTACGCATTGCCACCACTCGCAAATCCTGTAAGGCCTGATACGTTGGAGTAAGTAGAGGTATCGTAGAAGACCTGCTGGTAGGCAATACTGGGCTGACCGGGGTAACTCCCATGGAAATAATCTTGGACGCTGGTACCCGCAGGATCAATCAGTCGTACCGCCTGTGTGCCTCCTGCTCCTACCAAAGGGTTCGTCACAGCCGAAGATCCATGGACCTCCAGGGTGTATCCTGCACCCGACGTTCCTGTTGCAGCGGTACCAAAACCAGGACCTATGCCAACTCCCTTTGATAAAGGATCAGCGTACAGGATATTGACCGGAGCGGCACCAGTACCCGCAAAGTAGACATCTTGATTTGTGTTATCTGTGTTACGAGCCAGGATCTGAAACTGACAGTCATTCTCATTTCCGCCATAAGATGCCAGCCAGAAATGCGTGCCGATGGTTCCTAGGTCAGTCTTGCAGGTGCGTTGTCGGAGAGTATTCTCCCCTTCCACGTGTACGACCGCGTCAGTTCCAACATCGTTGGAGACCTGCATATAAGACGGATGCAAGACATATTGATTGCTCTGTGAGGTGTTGCCGTGAATCGACGATGCGTCAACGATATTCGATCCAACATTGTGAAACGTGCCAGCATTGACAAAGACGCTGTAGGTAGGAATGCCGGCGGTATTTTCCCCCGCTAGGTTTGTATTCGACCTGAAGAAATTCTCACCGCCTGTTACATAGACCATGGAAACGGCAGGACCTTGAGCGGAGCCGGTAGATGAATTCATCCGCAGGTTATAGGTGCTCCCGGCTGTATCGTAGTAAACCGGACCGTCTAGATATAAGCCGTTCTCTGCTCCACCTGGGGAGTCATTGCGCAGAGAAAAGTGCCAATCATCGACGGTATGGTAACGGAAGCTACCTGCGCCGCTCGAGTCAGTATGCACGTAAATGTGCTTGAGGCATCCGGCTGAGTGAACATGTTCAAAGTAGTCCTGTTCGTTGTAGCCCGGCCCTCCATCGCTGGTTGTGTTCTCCCAGTTCAGGCATACGGTGGCATTTTCAAGCTCCAGATGTGAAAGCGTGAAACCTAACCGGTCCCGGATGTGAATGAGCGAGGCCGCTCCGCCATCGGTAGTTGATCCATGGATGACGCAATTACGGATTGCACCCGTTGTTGAGGGCCCTGTGGCGTTTGCACCGTGGACGATGATCGCATCCCCGGTGCCGGTGTAGTTCAGTACGGAGCCTTGGCAATCGAGTACAGGTGCCTGCACGGAGGTAGTGCTTTGCTGGCCCGGGATTTCAATTGGGGTTGAATAGGTGAAGATGTTTCCCGGAGAGATAGCTACCGTCCATGAAGGAGACGGGTTAGCTGGGGTACCTCCGGACGCGTGGAAGGCACTGTTGATCTGCGCTCCAATGTCAGCGCCGGTGTAATTTCCGGCGTTGACTACGTTATATTGAGCGCGAGACGTCTTGGTAGCAAACGAACAAAGGCAGAAAACGGCGAACAGGCACGGCACGACCGCAGCAACGCTCTTCATAATCACCTCTATTGCTCTGTTGGTGAATCGTGAGTCCTGCTAAAATGTGCATTATTGTTTGGTACGCACACTTAGAGCAGCTCACTTGGAGATAGGTTGCTCTCGCTCTCCGGAATGTAGCGACCAAGGCGTGCGAAAGCCCATGAACCGATTCAGCATGGGAAGCTCTACATAGAGATGAAACAGAATGGCTGTGATTGTGCAGAGTAGCAAGCCAAGTAGGAAGAAAAAAGCCAGGCCCGCATCTCCCCCCAGATGTAGGCGACGGGTGAGCAAGCGTGTGGTGGGAACGACGAAGGTGTGGGTAAGGTAAAGGGAGAAAGAGGCATCGCCGAGGAGCAAGAGAAAACGGGGGTGCCAAAGCTTCAGCCTGGACTCGAGTGCAACAATCGCCAGGACAATCAATGCTCCTGGAACGCCCCAGAGCAAAGCACGTTGTGGCACGAAGGCCAGCGAGACGGCAGGGTAAGCAATGACGAAGCTCGTGGCTCCGACCAGACATAATGCCGGAACCCATGCCGGCAATGCCTGCAGGCGAGTGGCGTTGGCGGCAATCAGCATTCCGGCAAGGAACTCCAATTCAAGCGGGTCTGCCAGGTAGGCCAGTCCCCACGTATGAGGGATGACCAGACCGAGCACCGAGAGGGCTCCAATCACGATCGCGCACCAACGC
This sequence comes from uncultured Acidobacteriaceae bacterium, assembly GCA_964249685.1. Classification (GTDB taxonomy): domain Bacteria; phylum Acidobacteriota; class Terriglobia; order Terriglobales; family Acidobacteriaceae; genus Edaphobacter. Next base: position 710 of record CAXUDC010000163.1, on the reverse strand, counting down.
AGCAGGGGAAGGCGCCACGCAATGGCCATGGTGACGAGGAGATAGAAGAACATCTCATAGGCCAGCGTCCAGCCCACTACGAGCGGTGGCTCCGGTTGACCCATGTAGTTTAGGGATGGGATGAATAAAAAGGCACCGATCGCATTCCAGAGCCGGAACTTGTAGTGAAGCATCGCGGAAGGAATTGCAATGAGCAGGAACAATTTCAGCAGAGTAAGCAACCAGTAAACAGGTCCGATGCGAAGAATGCGCCGCCACGCGAAGTCTTTCCAGGCCTGCGCGAGGCGGGGCCGGTTGAGGATGCTTGTTGCCGTGAGATACATGACGAAGCCGCTGATCGGAAAAAAGATGTCAGTTCCGAACGCTCCACGATTCAGGATCGACAGGTCAGGCGTGTGGATGAAGATGTCGCCGGCGGCTTCCGCCTGATGATGCAGCACGACGATGACCGCAGCCAGACCGCGCAGCATCTGTATGCCGAAGTATTTCGTATGAGGCGGGGCGGGCGCAGTATGGGAGATCACCGGCCTGAACGCATTGTTTGTTCCTACGCTAGAAACCTTCATGGCCGGCGGTGGATACGAACTGTGCCAAGGTGGTACGGAGGTACTTGTGCGGGTTGACGGGGGTGCCGTGGATGCGGACCTCGTAGTGGACGTGGTTGCCGGTGGTGCGGCCGGAGTGGCCGACGTAGCCGATGATCTGGCCGC
>CAXUDC010000162.1:0-7584 GCA_964249685.1 uncultured Acidobacteriaceae bacterium | reverse complement strand
CGCCCACCGTAAATGCAACGTCGCCATCATGGCGAGGATAGGTTACGAACAAGCGACCGGAGCCGCTGATTGCGACGCCTGCCGGTTGATCGCCGACCAACGAGGCAACAAGCTCCAGGTCTCCCACCACGATCGCCCGTGATGGTGGTAACTGCCCGGAGGCGCTCAGCGCAGCGGGCAGGCAACTCAGAACGACAAGGAAGGGTCGGAGCCCGCGAGTGAAAATATGTAGCTGTTTCATGTGGATAAAATCCTCGTTTCGACAGGCCACCGAGCTGCGGGCGGACTTTGGGCGGCGTATCCTAGTCGGGTGAGCATCTGGAGGCGCCGATCTGGAGGAACTTCAAGCGTCTCGTGCATTCGTCGGGCAAGCTGAGCGACTTCCGGGTAGGAGTTCAGTGTCGGACTCTGAGGGTCGAACGACAGTCCCAATTCCGTCGCTTTCAGGTGAACGCGAAGCCAATCTCGCCCCGCGTTCAATTGATCTCGCCGAGAATTCCCGGGAGTGGACATCCATAGATATGCTTGAGCCGTGTCGCATAAAGTGCGGTACACGTTTGTTGCATCTTGAGACGCAGTCGAATCGGGATCTGCCAACATCACGGCATTTAGGCTATCCGCGTCGACGGCCGTCTCTGTGGCGGCGCCTAGTAAGTCAATACCGTCCGGGCTGGCCCCGACCTGTTCCTCGCCAAAGCGGGTGATCCGCACCTGCTCAAGATTAATGCGTGAAGTATGCTTCTCAAGGACAAACGCCTGAAGAGCCAAGTCGCGGATCTGGGTGATCAGTTTCGTGTCGCTACTCGTTCGAATCCATGTTCCGTCTTGACCGACTGAACAAAGCTGTTTCAACGCAGCGCTGGTGACTGGCCGCGGCTCGTACGGCCGCTTGGAGGAGCGCCGTTCCAGCGCTTGTGCGAATAAAGGGTCCGGGACTACGCCTCCGTGAACAAAGCGAACAGAGGCGATAGGTCGGCCGTCAAGCCGCGGAAGCGGCTCTCCTTCCGGGAACGGTTCAACGACGATACCGTAGCCATCCTGGACCGCTGCCATACGCAGCAGCTCCAGGAAGTTCCCAAAGCTGATGACTGTCATGCGGTCTTCCGCATCGAGTTCGGGCAGACGAAGGGCAGGATCGCAGCGAAGAATGAGCCTATCGTGTCCCGGCAACTCGGCGAGCCAAGGCTGAAGGTTGAAGGCGTTCGGCGCGAGAATTGCATACGCCATCGCCCTGATCCTCGGATCCGCGCTCTTCGCCTCGCTCGCAGCAGACCAGGGTCGCGTTGCAAGACTTACCTCATGAGCGCGCGCGACCCGAACGGAACCAACTGTCGTCACTGTCAACACCACCTTTGCCGACGTTTTGAGGAATGTGCGTCGATCGGTTTGCATACTGACCTCGGGGACAGGCATTCGTTGTTTATGGATAGACAAACGCTTGGTTCGCATTGGTTTGCGCTTCACCACCGTTTAGGGGGCCTCCTGCCGGAATGAAAATCATGTTTCCAAGTACGACCGCTTGAGTGCCGTGACGTCCAATCGGCATAGGTGTCATTTCACTCCAGCGAAGTGTTACCGGATCAAACATCTCGGTGTTGTTGAAGACCCCACCGAACTTCTCTCCACCGAAAAGAAAGATCTTGCCGTCCAGGACAGCGGCTTGAGTGCCTGAACGGGGGATCGGCATCAACGGCAACGTAAGCCATTTTGCATTCTTGTCGCTAAGGTCGAGACTGAAGATCGTCTGCATGTTCTGCGAATAGTTCTCGATGCGACCACCTATGGCGTAGATCTTTCCGCCTAAGGCAAGAAGGTTAAAGTGCTCTCGCGGGTCTGGAAGCGAAATACCCTTCGTCCATGTATTGGACTGTGGATCATAGATGTAATGCACCGCGACTGTGTGGCGATTGTCCGCTGTTGTTCCGCCCGCGCCACCCATGGCATGGATCACTCCACCAGTTGCCACGACGGCCATAGAACCGAGCGGCTCCGGCAACGGAGCCCTCGCGGTCCACTTGTCTGTTGTAGGGTCGTAGGCAGAAACATCTGCGAACGCCTCCGCGTTTTGCAACGTCATCCCACCGATGACGTACAGCTTCCCATCCAGACCGATTGCGGCGATGTGATTGCCACCTCGAAGCAAAGGAGCCCGCTCACGCCACGTGTCAGTCTTAGGGTCATATTCTTCGTTTAGAGATTGAGCGACGTTTCCATCGGCGTATCCGCCGAGAACGTACATCTTGCCACCAACCGCGGCCGCTGCAACTTCGCTACGAGAATGTATCAGACCAGCCTTCGTAATCCAGGCACCCAAACCGGGGCCCGCGGAATACGGATCCGCTGATGAAAAGTTGCCGCTCCATCCTGTGGCGGGGTTGCCGGGACGTGGCCGACTGTCGGAGGCAATGGATGCCGATTGTGCCAGTCCAACTTTAGGTACCAAGCTTGCCACGACAACCGCAAAGACCAGATGGTGCGATGACATGTGCCGGTTCATAGAGGACCCCTAGGGGCGCCCCGGTGACTACCTAGGGGTCGCCTCGCATCTGATCCTCGCATCGGCATTCGAGAAGAAACTGATCCAACGGGCACAACTTCATCATTTGGGTGACGGACCGAAGCCTAGGTGTGAGGTTTCAACAGGTTGTCCATCTGATCAAGAACTGGGATGCTGGGTTTGCGAAGACTCTGCGACCTAGGGTGTGTATCGACATATTCACTTTTGCAAGGAGGTTAGTTTTGATGGACTTGTGTGATGTGCAGTTTGCGATCGGAGCTAACGGACGCGCAGTGGAGTCGGATTGAGGAGTTGCTGCCAGGGCGTGCGGGGAGGTAGGACGTCCGGCGCAGGACAACCGGAGGTTTGTGAACGGCGTGCTTTGGGTACTACGCATCGGGGATGCGCTGGGGCGATCTGCCGGAACGCTACGTGCTATACAAAAGCGTGCACAAGCGGTTTGTGCGCTGGACGCGAGCCGGGGTGTGGGACCGGGTGTTTGCAGACCTGGTGAAGTATCGCGGCAACCCCAACCTGATGATCGATTCCACCATCGGCCACCGGCCGCAAAAAGGGGCTCGGAAAACCAGGCTCTGGGGCGAAGCCGAGGCGGTCTGAGCACCGAGATTCACCTGCTGACCGACGGCTTTGGCCAGCCGCTGGCCTTTTCGCCTGACCCCGGGCCAGGCCGCTGAACAGCCGCAGGCCCTGCCGCTGCTGGAAGGTCGTAAGGCCGAAGCCGTGACTGCCGACCGCGGCTATGACACGCGCGCGATCGTGGCCTGCGTTGAGCAAATGGGAGCTCAGGTCGTGATCCCGTCCAGAAGCCACTGGCGGCCGACTCGCCACACGCTACTGCCGGCTCGCCTGCTGCTTCCATGCCACCGTCGCACTCGCCTGCGCTTCCCTCCACCTCAAACAATCTGTCGGTACACCCTAGGAGATCAGATGAACGATCACCAGAATGCCAGAACGTTTCTCTTTCAGCGAGAGCAGATGGTTCGGAAGGTTGTGGAACAGGGGCTCAAGTTGAAGCGGCCAAGTGGGTACGCCGGTATCGTGAGCATGGCGTGGCGGGGCTTGTGGATCGCAGCTCGCGGTCGCAGCGTTTGCGCCACCCCACGCAGGCGCTGCTAGTTGAGCGGGTGGAATTGCTGCGCGAGCGCTGGACGGGCTTCCGGATCGCTAACGCCACGGCCTGACCCAGCCTACTGTCAGCTTCATTTTCAGGGGCCTGAAGCTAACCGGATGCGTGATCTCGAGCCTGTGCCGGTGTTCGTGAGCTACGAGCACGCCGCGCCCGGCGATCTGCTGCACATCGACAGCGAGCGCCTGGTCCGTATCGCGCGGCCTTCGCACCGCGTCACCGCAACCGTTGCGACGCAGACCGTCCATCGTGGATTTCGAGAGAGGTGAACCACTTTGTAGACTCAGACGTTGGTTGAACATGAGCGTTCCCCATCCGGTGAGAAGGGCATCTTCCAATACCTAAGCACGCAGTGGTCTAGGGCTGCCCCGTGGAGCGAAGAGTGACCTCGCCAATGTTGACCTCCTTCGGCTGCTCAAGAACATAGGCGACTGCACGCGCGACGGCTTCAGGAGACATCGCAAATCTTGCGCCTGCTATCTGAAGCTGCTCCTTGAGTTCTGAGTTCTTGACATGGTCGCTGAATGCGGTATCCGTGAAACCTGGCAGGATTGTACTCACTCGAATGTGGCCAGCAAGCTCTTGTCTCAGACCATCTGAGATGGCTAGCACAGCCGCCTTTGTCGCTGCGTACACCACCTGATTGGGCACCGTCTTGCGAGCCGCAGTAGAAGCTGTGTGGATGAAGTGACCCGAATTCTGCCGACGGAAGACCGGCAGGGCGGCGGCAATACCGAAGAGAACTCCTTTGATATTCACATCGACCATCGTTTCCCAATCATCAACCGCGAGATCATCGAAGGGACCGATTGGCATTGCACCAGCATTGCTGAAGAGAACATCGAGCCGACCATAACTCTGTTGCGCAAGGGCCACTAGGCTTTGCAGGTCTTCACGCCTGCTCACGTCGGTCACTCGGTAGACCGCTTGACCTTTGAAAGCCGTGATTTCAGCCGCTAGTCTCGACAGTCGGTCTTCATGGCGCGCGCCAAGCACCACTCTTGCGCCACATCGGGACAAATACATGGCTGTAGCCCGACCGATACCGCTGCTGGCACCAGTAATTGCAACCACTTGTCCGTCGATCATCTTTACCTCATGTGCTCTAGAGCCGCAAAACTTACAACTGTGATGATCGGCTGGGGGAGAGTTCCAACCCAGATAGCGGTTACCTTGCTAAGCTCCGCCGATATCTTAAGAACTAAACAACGGGCGTGAAGCCGGTAGAGAGTGTTAAGCTACGATACTTCGCGGCTTCCTCGTCACGTGCCTTCTCAACCTGTTCCACGAACGCCGCCGCACTCGTGCCGAGGATCAACCGCTTTGGCACTTCCTCGGTATCGGACAGAGAAACGATAATACCGGCTATCTTCTTCGGATCACTTTCCGAGTTGCCGGCTTCAGTAGCCATCATCTTGAAGATCGGTCCGACTGACTGTGCATACTCCGGCATCAGCTCTGGCAACTCCTGAGTCGCTCTCTCTGCGAAGTTAGTTCGCATCCCGCCAGGCTCCAATGTGCAAACCTTTACGCCAAATGGGGCGACTTCTTCCGCGAGCGAGTCGCTGAAACCGCCAACTGCCCATTTTGCTGCGTGGTAAGGAGAATTGCCGGGTATCGTCACCCGCCCGCCGATCGACGACACCTGGAAGATGTGACCGCGCTTCTGCTCGCGCATCACTGGCACTGCGGCCCGGGTCGTATAAACCACGCCGAAAAGGCAGGTCTCGATGACATCCCGGAACCTCTCGGGTGTGATCTGCTCGAACGGAGCGTTGTATTGAAAGCCGGCGTTATTAACCAGCACGTCTAAGCGGCCGTAAAGGCTGATGGCTTTCTGCACCGCCGCTTTCGCTGCTCCTTCATCACGAACATCTAAGGCTACCGGGGTCACGCTGTCACCGTATTGCTCCAGAAGGGCCTTAAGTTCTTCCAGACGTCTTGCACCGGCAACGACGCGATCTCCTGTGGCGAGAGCTGCTTCTGTGATGTCGCGTCCCAATCCACTCCCACTACCGGTAATTAACCAGACCTTCTGCATGGCAACCTCACAAGTAACGTCATACAAGCGTCATTAAGAGCGTTATCAGGATTCGGCGTTCTGAAGCACGTCGAGGTCAGGGCCGGAGCGCAGTGAGCCGGAGCGGTCCGGTGTTGGCCGCGGCATGGGCCACGGCGGTATTCACGTTGTTGAGGCTGAACTCACTGAGATCAAACTGAGCGAGATCAATAAGACCAGCGCGAATTAATCGCACCATCTGGGCCACGGCCTCTCGCGGGTACATCCACTTTCCGCGGAGGGTGATGTCGTTGCGCATGAGCCAAGGGTAAGGTATCGCCAGATCGTCACCGCCCTGCCTTCCAACGCCTCCCATCAGCACCACACGGCCGCCCGGCCGCACCGCAAGCATGGCCGCAAGCACCTGCGATGAGGATGCTGCCCGCGGCAGCAGATCGAGCACACAGTCGATTGGTCCTCCCGCGACCTCGAGAATACGACGCCTGTCCTCCTCCTCGACGCCGATCATCCTGGCGGGTCGTACACGCGGTCCAAAGTGGCGGACCAACTCGCTAAGTGCACCCTCGTTTCGGCCGGTAGCCACGACAGTACCCGCGCCCATTGCGAGCGCCACAGCGACACCGGCACTGCCGAAGCCGCCGGTGGCGCCATTCAGCACGAGCGTCTCGCCCGGTCTTAGGTCGCTGGCCAGCAGTCCGCCATACGGCACGACAAGACTGCTCAGCGCGCACCACCGGCCCGCGTCCGCAACTTCGATCTGGCCGATCGGCGTTACGTTCTCGGTGGGCAACAGCACTTGCTCGGCGAAAGTGCCGTTATGAAAGAAGCGAGAAAGCGGCAGGGCAGCCGCACCTACTGCGGTCCAGCCCAACAAAATCATGTCGGGACAGGTCGCATCGTCACGAGAACGGATGGTCGGATCGCAGAATACCCAGTCACCTACCCCAACTTTCGTTGAGTCCGGCCCCGTCGCGCGCACCCTGCCGATACCTCCCGGCCCCGGCACAAGCGGCGGCTCCAACAAGTAGTTTCTATCGCCGGAAAAGACACCTGCGGCGTAACTGGCGACACCGGCTGCGACGACATCGACAATGATCTCGCCCGTGCCCAGGATGGGGTCGGGCAGGATCTCTATGGCAAGTGGCTCGCCAAAGTTTTTCAGGACTGCGGCTTTCATATGGATCTTTCGGTATCGTCTGCGCCGGTGCCCAGGTCCTGGGGCCATCAACGCTCTACGCTCTGCTTGGGATTCGCTTTATCTTTGCATCAGATCGCCAGCGGAAGGCCTGTCATCCGAGCGCTGCTGCTCCACAGATCCAGTTCGTTCGGTACGCTGTATGACTCGACAGATGATCGGATCTCGCGCCCGTCGGAAAAGTATTTTCCAGTCGCCGATCCCTCGCCGCCAGACGCGAGCAGCGCAAGGCGCTTCCCAGACTTACCTGGGCTGTTTATGTTGCTCTTGACCAGTGACAGGGCGGGCAGAATGTACTTCGAGATGAACCGAAGCGGTGCTGAATAGGTACGTGCCAGCCCTGTGGCTCCCATGAAACCGGGGTCGAAGGCATTCACTCGCAAAGATTGGAGGCGTCGGTCGGTCGATTCAGCTAAGCGCCTTGCAAGTTCATACGTGCAGTAGATGTTGCAAAGCTTGGATGTTGTATATCGACGCCTGCCTGCAAGCGGAGTAGGCTCGAAGTCGTTCGCCAGTTCCTCCGCATTGATGTAGCGCGGCTCCGGCATGCCAGTCTTCTGCTTTGGATCGTGCACTCCGCTTGCGACGAAGGTGATCCTCGCGCCGCTCGCGAAATCAGGGAGCAAAAGTCGAGTCAACAAGTAATGGCCGAGATGATTGACTCCAAATGTTGTCTCGTACCCTTCCTGAGTCTTCGTGGGAGCACCGACGTTCTGGCTTCCCGC
>CAXUDC010000161.1:0-7682 GCA_964249685.1 uncultured Acidobacteriaceae bacterium | reverse complement strand
CCAGTGGCCGATGCCGACGCGATAGACCTCGTGCGCATACTGGCCGGGCGGAATCGAGGCGTTCCAGTAGATGTAAAGACCGCTCCAGATCATGGTGAAGAGCACGGGGAAGTTGATCCAGTGCATCCAGCGGATGGCGAGGGGATGCTTGCGCTCGAGCACGAGTGCTTTGGTCGAGGGGGGTGGGGCTGGATCTTTGGGCACGCGTAGCTCTCCGTTCTGGCTGGTTCGATGGTGGACCTCGGAGGCGCGGGACGCAAGTCTTTTTTCTCAAGCCAGGCAGCGAGCCGCCGATAGGACCTCTAGAGGAATTTGCCCGCATGCTGAAATCGTCTCCTACCCTCGCCCCTTTGTCTTCGCTGCACGGCCGCCGGCGCACTGCCCGTGCCGTGCGGACTGCCTTTACCACGGCATCCTTTGCCGGGTCACTGCTGCTTTCCGGTTGCGGTGCCGGCCGCATGCTGCCGGATGTGAACCCGAACACGAGCGCGACCGTGCACGGCAACATCCACGGGGGGCAGCAGCCGGTGAGCGGCGCGCGGATCCAGCTGTGGGCTGCGGGCGCGGCGGGCAACCAGTCCGCGGCCACACCGTTGCTGACGACCGCGGTCTACAGCGACGGCGGCGGCGGGTTCGGCATCACCGGCGACTACACCTGCCCGTCCGCGACGACGCAGGTCTACCTGACCGCGACCGGCGGCAACCCCGGGTTGGGCGGCAGCGTCAACAACGCGTCGCTGGCGCTGATGGCGGTGCTGGGCGATTGCGGGTCGCTGGCGACGGTGCCGATGATCTCCGTCAACGAGCTGACGACGGTGGCGGCGGCCTACGGGCTGGCGCCGTTTGCCTCGGGCGTGGGGCAGGTTGGGGCTTCGGCCAGCAACCTTGCCGGGCTGCGCTCCGCCATGCAGACGTCGATGATGCTGGCGAGCCCGTACTCCGGTGCGGCGCCCGCGCCGGTGCTGCCGGCCAACGCCGTGACCGAGACGGCGAAGCTGATTACGCTGGCCAACGTGATCGCCAACTGCGTCAACTCCGACGGCGGCACGGCCTGCACGGCCCTGCAGTCGGACGCGAGCGTGGCCGGCTACCCGACGCCGCAGGACACGTTCCAGGTGGCGCTGACGGTGGCGCAGCACCCGGGCAGCAACGTGGCGGCACTGTTCAACGATGCACCGGCGCATGCGGCCTTTGGCGGCGCGCTGGCGAGCGCGCCGCACGACTGGACGATGTCGATTGCGTACACGGGCGGCGGGCTGGCGCGGCCGAACAAGGTCTCGGTGGACGCGGCGGGACGAGTCTGGGTCTCGAACTTTCTGGCGGGTGTGTCGGGCTTCAGCCCGCAGGGCGCGCCGCTTTTTCCGGCGGGCGTGACCGGCGGCATGGGCAAAACCGGCGCCGCCACGGTGGATGCGAACGGCAATATCTGGGTTGCGAACGGCGCGTATGATGCGCAGCATCCACAGGGCTCGGTTGCGCTGATTGCAGGCGACGGGACCGTGCTTTCGGGCGCGGCGGGCTATACGACGGGCGGGATCAACCTTCCGGACTTCATCGCGCCGATGCCCAATGGGGCGGTGCTGGTGGCGAATGCGGGTAGCTCGCAGGTGCTCGCGATGACGGCGAGCGGCGTGGTGCTGACGCAGAACGCCGGCTATGGCGCGGGCGTGCTCTCGGGCCCGTCGGCGATTGCGCTCGATGCGGCCGGGAATGCGTGGGTCGCGAACCGGACGAGCGGGGCACTGGTGAAGCTGGACCCTTCGGGAAATGTGCTGCTGCAATCTGCCTGCTGCAGCACGCCGGATTCGCTTGCGATCGACAGCAACAGCAACCTGTGGGTGGGGGATAGCACGGCGGGCACGGTGACAGAGGTGCGCAGCGATGGCGTTGTGCTGCAGGTCGTGGGCAGCAACTCGTCGGCAATGCAGGCGCTGACGATCGACGGCGGCAGCCACCTGTTTGCGCTGGACTCGCTGAACGCCGGCATCGTGGAGATATATGACTCGAGCTACGCGGCGGCGGGAACGGTGGTCGGGCAGACGGGTCTGCTGGGCAAGGATGTCAACCTGCGGTCGCCTTCCGGGATCGCCGCGGATGCGAGTGGCAACGTGTGGGTGACGAGCTCGCGGAATAGCAAGCTGGTGAACTTTGTCGGGCTGGCGGTGCCCGTGCAAACGCCGCGGATGGGTCTGCCGATGCAGCCTTAGGGTGCTGGTAGGGAGACTGTGGCTTAGAGGGTTTATTGCTGGTCCGAACCGCAGATTCCTCCGCTTCGCTACGGAATGACAACAAAAAGCGCGCTTGTGTCTTTTGTTGTCGTTCCGTAGGGATCTGCGCTTCTGGTCAGGTCCGACTCTTCCGTCTTAGCGCAAGGTTACTTCGACGAGTGCCCCGTCCTCATCGACAAACTCTACTTTCCTGTTGGTCATCGTAACTCCTTCAAAGGCTGACCGGCGACCGCGCGGGCCTGCTGGCACCGGCGCGCCCCTGGCCTGGTCGGCGTCCGTCATGCAGGCTATGCCGTGGATGCATTTAAGGGTCGTGACGAGAAACTGCGGAACCTTGTTCCAGCCTTCGACGAGATAGATACGGTGCTGGGCGGAACTGCCGTCATCCATCAGGATATCGTTGTTGTAGTTGATCATAACGCCCACGCCTGCCTGCTTGTGGCCGTCGCGGGTTACTGTCGCGAGCGGGTCGCGCAGAAAGACGCGCTGGCGGTAGATCAGGACGAAGACGATAAACGCGAGGAAGGCGAGTCCGACCAGCTTCTTCACTTGATCTCCGCTTCTTTTTCTTCGTGGTACTCCTGCTCCGTGTTGATGCCCCAGAGCGCGGTCTTGTCTACCTTGCCGCTGCACAGGCCGTCGACGACGTGCATGGCGGTCAGCATGGAATGGTCCTGATTGTTGTATTTGTGCATGCCGTTGCGGCCGACCAAGAATAAGTTGTCGAAGGAGTCGGTAAAGGTGCGTAACTCGTCGAAGCGGTCATAGGTGCCGAAGTAGGCTGGGTAAGTCTTGGGGACGCGGACTACGTGCGCATCACTTACCGCGTCTGCTTCCAGGATTCCTATCTTCGCTACCTCGGCGATAGCGAATTGTTGTAAGGCCGTGTCTTCCATCTTCCACAAGTCGTCGGTGTCGTAGCAGAAATACTCCAGACCGATCCAGACCTTGGTAGGATCACTTACCAGGTGCGGGCTCCAGTTATTGAAGATCTGCAGCCTTCCGAGTAACACGTCGGGCTCCTGGACGTAGATCCAGGTGTCTTTCAGCAGGCCGCCGTCCGGCTCATGGACCTTCAGGCGGTCGCAGAGCAGGCCGACGGTGATGAAGTCGCGGTACTGCAGCCCGTCCGAGACCTCGCGGACGTTGGCCGGCACCGCGCAGTCGAGCGCTCCGATGAGCTCGCGCATGGGCATGGTCGAGATGAAATAGTCGCCTTTGCAGAGCTGGCGCTGGCCAGCGGCGTCGACTGCGGTGACGGCGGTGACGTGGCCGTCCGCGGCGTGGATGGCCTCGACCCTGGTCTGCATGTGGATCTCGCCGCCCATCTGCACGATGAGGTTGGCGACGTGCTCCCAGAGCTGGCCGGGACCGAACTTGGGGTACATGAAGCGCTCGATGAGGGAGGTATCGGTGTCCTTCTGGGCGACGTCGCCGGCGTTCTTCGGCTTACCTGCAAAGGCCTTGCGGACGAAGTGCTTGACGGCGGTGGTGAGCGACAGGCCCTTGATGCGTTGCGCGCCCCACTCGGCCGAGATCTGGTCGCAGGGCGTGCCCCAAACCTTCTCCGTATAGCTCTTGAAGAAAGTCAGGTAGAGCTCGCGGCCGAAGCGATTGATGAGGAAATCTTCGAGGCTTTTCTCCGGCGCGATCTGCTTCAGGCGCGACTGGAAATAGCTCACGCCGACGCGTACGGTGCGGGTCGCGCCCAGGTTTGCGAGCGTGCTGCCGGTGAGCTTGATGGGGTAGTCGAAGAACTTGCGCAGGTAGTAGATGCGGCTCTTGCGCGGGCGGATCAGCATGACCAAGTCTGGGTCAACGGGCGTGGCGGAGAGGACGGTTTCGGTATGGCCGTGCTCGTCCGGGTGCGGTGTGCCGCCGCCGTCGGTCTCGTCGGTATCGGTGATCAGGCGTGGCGCGGCGCCGCGCAGGACGGGCTCCTGCGCGGCGCCGGCGGGCAGGTCGACCGTGCGGGTCTTGCCCTGGTAGGTGATCTCGGTTTCAAGCGACGGGGACGCATCCTCCGCGAGCGGCGGCATCAGGTCGATCCACCACCGCATGACGCGGTCGGACTTCGAGAAAAACCGATGGCCGCCGATGTCCATCCGGTTGCCTTTGTAGCGGATCGTTCTGGAGATGCCGCCGATTTCATCGCTTGCTTCGAGAATAATGGGCTTGATCCCGGTGCGCCGCAGCATCTCGAGTGCTGCGGTAAGACCTGCGGGGCCCGCGCCAATGATGATGGCGGTCTGCTCTGTATCGGTACTCATCTAACTTCTGAGTATACGGTGCGGGCAGAAGGCTGTCTGCCGCATATAAATTGTTCGTGCGGTCAGCCTGCGAGCGCCGGGGCGGCCGCGTCGCGGCGAGCGCTCGCCGTGAGCCGCTTGCCGAGGCGCATCGAGGGCTCCTCCACCGCGATGCAGAAGAGGTGCGCGGCGGCGAAGCTGAGCGTCGCGTAGAGGAGGAAGACCAGCCATGCCGGCCCGCGCCCGTAGAGCGTGTCGAGCACGGCGAAGAGCACCGTCCCATGCACCAGGTAGGAACTATAAGAGATGCGGCCGAGATACCCGGCGAAGCGGCTGCGCAGGCCGACGGTCAGGCGCGGGTCCTGGATGAGGAGGATGATTGCCACGCTTGCCGCGCCGGCCAGCAGGTCAATCTGCCGCTGGTTATTGAACAGGAACGCGCCCCAGAAGTAAGCCGCTAACGCCGCGCCGAACAAGGCCCAGAGTATAGGCAGCGAGGCGCGTTGGACAAGGTCCAGCAGCATGCGGCGATGGCGCGCGAGCGTGGCGCCGGCGATGAAGAAGAAGGCGTAGTAGAGCGTGAGCAGGTAGGGGTTCTGCGCGAAGCCGGCGCTGTTCATCAGCGAGCCAGCGATGCGCACGGCGAGCAGCAGCGTGATGCCGGAGACGCGGCCCAGGCGCAGCATCAGCAGGCAGAGGAAAGGAAAGATGAGCGACATCTGCATCTCATATCGGAGCGACCAGAAGGCCGTATTGAGCAGCGGCGCGGGGTCCATCAGGGCCTGGTTCCACAGCATCCCCGCCGTGACCGGCTGCTGCCAGGTCAGGTAGTACCAGTAGCTGACACCCTGCAGATGGTGCCCGAAGAAGAGGGCGCAGCCGACCGCGGAGATCAGCATCGCCGCAACATAAGGCAGGTAGATGCGCGTGATGCGGCGGACCAGGTACGTGGGGTACGGCGGCATGCGGCTGGTCCAGACGGGCAATGAAAGCACGTAGCCGCTGAGCACGAAGAAGAGAATCACGGCCTCGTGCCCGGCCAAGAACGGCGCAAGCCACCAGGTCGGGCGACCAACGGAGAAGGCGTTGTGCCAATGATGGCAGACGACCGTGGCCGCCGCCAACCCGCGTAGGGCGTCGAGCTGGGGCACGCGGTCGCGCATATCGCGAGGCGTGGACGGCGCGGCGTGTACTGCCAAGGCTTGCATGGTAACCCCAAGTAGACCAGACGCCGCGCCGGATCGCCATACGCCCTCGGTAACTTGTCGTTACACCAACGGGGCAGGTTGGGGCGCCTAGACCATTCTCCTCAAGAGATAGCTCACCTATAAGTCGGCTCCTTCAGGCCTTGGGTCATGATGAGGCGCCTACCTGGGGCTTCGCCCGAGGCTGGTATAAGTCGGGCCTTCAGCCCTACGAGCCCTGGGGAGGCCCGGATCAAGTCCGCCTTTGCTTCTGGGATAGGTCGAGGCTTTAGCCTCGACATCGGGAAATCCAACAAAACTGGGCTTTAGCCCCCGGGACCTGAGGTCTGATCGCTCCGCTCCGAACTTGATCAGAGGCTTCCTTGAGCAAGTAGTCACACCTGGGATTAAAGGTAATTGAAAGTGATAGGCCAAATCCGTTTACCTTGAAGTGTAGCCGCAGCGCCAATGCGGGGAGGCCTTCGCTGCGCTCGGAATGACGGCGAAGAAGGAAACAGAAGGTAAATGGGTCCAAAGAGGAAAGCAGATCCCTGCGGGATGAAAGGCAAAAAGAGGGCGTTCTTTGCTTTTCTTCTCGTAAGGATCTGCTTTTCGACTGAAACGCTTGAGGGCTTGCTATGCTTTGCCGAGGAGGCGGGCCATGGCTTCGCCAATCTCTGCGGGGGATTTGACTACGGTGATGCCGGCTTCGGACATGGCCTTCATCTTCTCGGCTGCGGTGCCTTCGCCGCCTGAGATGATGGCTCCGGCGTGACCCATGCGGCGGCCGGGCGGTGCGGTCTGGCCGGCGATGAAGCCTACGACTGGCTTCTTCACGTTTTCCTTGATGTAGCGTGCGGCGGCCTCTTCGGCGGAGCCGCCGATCTCGCCGATCATGATGATGGCTTCGGTTTCGGGGTCCTCATTTAGAAGTTTGAGTGCGTCTATGTGGGTTGTCCCGATGATAGGGTCGCCGCCGATACCGATGGCTGTCGACTGGCCGATGCCGCGCGTGGTGAGCTGGTAGACGGCTTCGTAGGTGAGGGTGCCGGATTTGCTCACGATGCCGACCGAACCTTCCTTGTGGATGCGGCCGGGCATGATGCCGACCTTGGCCTTGCCGGGGGAGATGACGCCGGGGCAGTTGGGACCGATGAGCCGGGTCTTCGAGTTGCGGACGACTTCCCAGGTCTTGACCATGTCGAGCACGGGGATGCCCTCGGTGATGCAGATGACGAGGGGGACGCCGGCGGCGGTGGACTCGAGGATGCCGTCCGCGGCGAAGGGTGGCGGAACGAAGATGACGGAGACGTTGGCTCCGGTCTTGGCGACGGCTTCCTCAACCGTGTTGAAGACGGGGAAGCCGTCGACGGTGGTGCCGCCCTTGCCGGGCGTGACGCCGCCGACGACGTTGGTGCCGTAGTCACGGCAGCCCTGGGCGTGAAAGAGGCCCTCGCGGCCAGTGATGCCTTGAACGATGAGGCGGGTGTTTTTGTCTACTAGTACGGACATGTATTTCTCCTAAACCTAGACGTGCATTTCAGGCATTTTTTCAAGCAGTTGCCCAGTGGTGTGCTCTGTGGGACGAGGGAGACCAGCAGATATGTTCGAATTCACCTAACCTCCTCGAGTGTTGAAGCTCGCCAGTCACACCTCACGATTGCCAACTGGCCGTCGTCTCAGCTGTATAATCCTGTCTTCGGCTCAAGGTGGAGTTTAATGTTTTGCGGCGGCTACTGCTAAGTCGGCGGCTTCTTTCATGGTGGTGCCTACGGAGAACTTCAGGCCGCTTTCGGCGAGGATCTTGCGGCCTTCCTCTACGTTGGTGCCTTCAAGGCGCAGGATGATGGGGAGGCTCACGTTGAGCTTGCGGGCGGCGGCTACGACGGCGGTGGCGAGGACGTCCACGCGGAGGATGCCGCCGAAGATGTTGATGAAGATCGCCTTCACGTTAGGGTCCGAGAGAAGGATGCCGAAGGCGTTTTCGATCTGCTCCTGGTTGGCTCCGCCGCCTACGTCGA
>CAXUDC010000160.1:0-7820 GCA_964249685.1 uncultured Acidobacteriaceae bacterium | reverse complement strand
GTCTGATGAAGTACTTGGGTGGAAGCGTGGGACTTTAGTCCCACGAACAAGCTTAGTGAAACGAAAGGGCTTTAGCCCCGGTCCGGCTGTGGCTGACCAACGGCACGCTGGGCAAAAGGTCGGCCCTGGGGATATTACCGGATTCAGCAACTCGGCCGCGCTGCAAGTACTGAGTGAAAGAATCCCTCAAGCAGGACGAGGCCCTCGCGAGCGTCGCCGCATGCATCCAACCACCATGGCAAACCGTAAGAGCGTGGTGCTGTCGCTGGTGTTGACCTTCTTCCTCGGCCCGTTTGGCATGCTGTACAGCACGGTGCCGGGAGCGCTGATCATGGCCGTGCTTTACATCGTGCTGGGGATCGTGACATTCGGCTGGGCGCTCGCCGTGCTGCACCCGATCGCGATGATCTGGGGCGCGGTCGCGGCGGACCGGGCCAGTCGATAGCTTGCACCCGCCGCGACTTTACCAGGAGTAAGAGCCGACGATGTGCGGCGGGCCGTGCTGGCCTTCGATGATCTGGGTCGAAAGCACTAACTCGTAGTTATGATGATGTTTGTTCGTTTCGCGCTTGAGCCATTGCGCAAGGTAGCCAGAGTTGGTGACGAACTCCGCAGCCGCCTCCGTGCCGTCCTTCCCGATGCCGGCGATGACGATCACCGGCTGCTCGATCTGCGGGTCGAAGAACTCGCTGACGATGCTGTAGTCCTCGGAAGTGCTGCGCGCACTTTGGGCGCTGTCGAACATCCAGCGTGTCTGTTGATTCTGGCTGTCGACGATCTCATGCACGGGCTGGCCGTCGGGCGCGAAGCGAAAGCGCAGCCCTGCGGTAAGGCGCATGGTCCAGATGTTGTCGAAGCCGCCGATCAGGATGACGGGCTGCGCGCGCAGCTGATCGAAGGTGGTCTCGGACGCACTGCGCGTGCTGCAGACGTGGTTGTTGCGCGCCAGCAGGCCGGTCACAAGGCCGTAGCTGACGACATCGCTGACCGGCACCATCTCCGAGCGCAGCATGGACGCGAGCATGCTCTGCCGTTTGTCGGGCAGGCTGGCGTCGCTGGTCGGCGAGGTGTCCTTGCCGTCGAGATCGAGAGAGGGGACGCCCATCACCACCATGCAGGACCCGCCGGTCGCCAGCAGCGGCTGCCAGAAGGCAGAGCTGCCAACCTCCTGACGCCGGTGCAACTGCACGCTCCATCCTATAACGCCCGCAGCCAGGATCGTAAGCAGGAGAACAGCGACGAGCATGAGCCGGAGAGGGCGACGGCGTGCGTGGGTATAAAGCTCCGCGGGCGGTAGAACCGCGCTCGCCGGGGCCCACACTTCGCCCGTCGGGGTCGCAAGCGAGAGCGCCTCATGCATCGGCGCCCCGTGCTCCTCCGCCGGCCAGGCGAGCGCTTCTTCGACCGGGATCACTGCCGGGGCGGCCGGCGTCAGAACGAAGTGGGGCACGTAGGAGCCGAGGGGCAGCTCGAAGCGCAGCTCGTGCTCGTGCTCGGGCATCTGGTAGTACTGCGCGATGCGCTTGCGGATCTCCCCCGCGGTGAAGCGCACGACGGGGTCGGCGTTGGTGTCGTAGTCCGGCTGCCGCCCAAAGACTTCTATGCCGAGCGTCCGCTCTTTCAGGTTGTCGGCGTTTCCCTCCAGCGTCCGCTCGACGACGAAGCGCAGCAGGGTAGGGTAGCGCTTGCTGTTGCGAAAATGGATGCTTTGGACGATGCGTTCAAGCTGGGCGAGCACCTCCTCTCGGCCTGGCTGGGCTGCCTTGCCGGTCATCCTGGGTTCGATCCCAGACTCTCCCGGGCTTTCGAGTTTCATGCAATCTCCTTTCCTGCACTGGCCTGGCTCAACATTCCAGCTACGTTACTGGCGTACCCGGAAGGTAATGACCATCCGCGCCACGTAGTATACCCCCGCGTTTCCATGCTTGGAAACGCGCTACGGCCCCAAGCGCAGCGATACGCGGGGGAACATACCAGAGCATCCTTGCACGTTTGTGAATCTCGGGACTAGGGTCGGTGTGCCTGGTAACCGGCACCTTCGCCCCCGACGAAAAACGGGGTCGAACGGCAGCCACTCCCCGTTGCCCTGTGCAGAGGAACTCCGTATGGCTCTCCTGAAGCAAAGCACGATCCGCCGCATGTCGCAGCACCCCCTCCGCCTGCTGGTTACGGCAGGCTGTCTGCTGCTGGGATGGCTGGCCACCCCGGCCCTGCACGCGCAATCCTGGAACCTGACCTGGTCCGACGAGTTCAACAGCACGACCGCCGGCGCAGCGCCCGACCCGACCAAGTGGACCTACGACCTGGGCAACAACAATGGCACGGGCGAGCAGGAGACCTCCACCAGCAGCCGCGCGAACTCCTACCAGGACGGCAACGGTCATCTGGTCATCGCGATCCTGAACCCGAGCCCCGGCGTCTACACCTCCGCCCACCTGAAGACCGCCGGCCTGTACGCTGCCGGACCGTACGGCAAGATCGAGGCCAGCATCCAGACCGCGGCCACTGACGGCCTCGGCTCCGCCTTCTGGTCGCTGGGCAACAACTACGTCTCCGGCACCCCGTGGCCGCCCTCCGGAGAGATCGACTTCCTGGAGCAGCTGGGCCGCGCCCCCACGACCGCCTACGGCACCATCCACGGACCGGGCTACGCCAACACCGGCGTCGGCACGCCCTACACGCAGTCCGCGACGCTCTCCGCCGGCTTCCACACCTACGGGGTCATCTGGACGCCGTACCGCGTGCAGTGGTATCTGGATGGCGTGGTCTACGGCGACCTAAACCGCGCCAGCCTGCCCAACGGTGGCCTGTGGGAGTTCAACGACCCCTTCTACCTGATCCTGAGCGCGGGTGTAGGCGGCGGCTTTGCCGGCAACACCGACTCCTCCACCGTCTTCCCGCAGCATATGCTGGTCGATTACGTGCGCGTGTACCAGTGGAGCCAGGCACCGGCGGCGGCCTCGAACCTGAACGCGACCGCGCTGTCCTCCTCGCAGGTAAACCTGACCTGGACGGCGAGCCCGACCAGCGGCGCGCTCTACAACGTGTACGGCAGCCCGAGCAACAACTTCGCCACCAATGAGAACGCCAACATCCTCGCAACCCAGGTAAGCGCCACCAGCTACCAAGTGGATGGCCTGCTGCCCAACACGACCTACTACTTCAAGGTCGCGGCGATGAACAACTACGGCGAGGCTGCCGCCAGCAACCAGGCTTCGGTCCCGACCGGCAGCTCGAGCACAGGGTCGAACGGCAACGCCATCCAGATCAACGCCGGCGGCTACGCGAGCGGGACGTTTCAGAACGACACCTACTTCGCCGGCGGCGGCGCCAACTATGCCGTCGCGACCGTTGCGACCGGCGGCGTCAGCACGCCCGCGCCGCAGAACGTCTACCTGACCACGCGCACGGGCCCCTCCACCTATACGATTCCCCACCTTGCGCCCGGCACGAACTACAACGTGCAGCTGGACTTTGTGGAGACCTACTGGACCAGCGCCAACCAGCGCCTGTTCAACGTCTTCATCAACGGCGCGCCGGTGCTGAACAACTTCGACATCTACGCCACCGCCGGCGGCCAGAACAAGGCGCTCGCGCAGGTCTTCCCGTCGAAGTCGGACGCCAACGGCAACATCACCATCCAGTTCAGCAACGGCTCCGCCGACCAGGCCTGCGTCTCCGGCATCGAGATCGCGCAGGGCGGCAACGGCGGCGCGACCAGCAGCGGCAACGTGACGTCGTTGGCGATCGACGCCGGCGGCGCCGCGTCCGGCAGCTTCCAGGCCGACACCGACTTCGCCGGCGGCTCCCCCGGCGCCTCCGTCACCGACGCCATCAACACGGCGAACGTCAGCAACCCCGCGCCCACGGCGGTCTACCAGAGCAACCGCGTCGGCAGCTTCAGCTACACTGTGCCGGGCCTGCAGGCGAACACCGCCTACAAGGTGCGCCTGCACTTCGCCGAGACCTACTTCACCTCTGCCGGCGCGCGCACCATGAACGTGTCGATCAACGGCAAACAGGTCCTGACCAACTTCGACATCTACGCCACTGCGGGGGCAAAAGATACGGCCGTCATCGAAGAGTTTACGACGCAGGCGCCGCAGAACGGGCAGATCGTCATCGCGGTCTCGACGGTGGTCAACAACGGCCTGCTCAGTGGCGTGGAGGTCATCGCCACTCCGGGCGCCACGCTGCCGCCCACGACCGTAGTCGACCTGAGCGCGACCGGCAGCTCGCCCTCTCAGGCCACACTCAGGTGGACGGCGAGCGCGACCAATGGTGCCACCTACAACGTCTATCGCAGCACGGCCTACGGCTTCCTGCCCTCGAAGGCGACGCTTGTCAAATCTGGCCTGAGCGCGACGAGCTATGTCGACTCCGGCCTGGCCTACGCGACGCCCTCGTTCAGCCTCTACCCCACGTACTACTACCTCGTAACCGCCAGCAACTCCGCGGGTGAATCGATCCCGTCGAGCCAGGCCACCGTGCAGCTGCCGCTGCTTGCGGCCGCCGCCAGCGGCATCGCCGTCAACTGCGGCAGCACGGTTGCGGCGGGTAACTTCATCGCGGAGGTGAACTACCGTGGCGGCCAGACTGCCGCAAGCAGCACCGCAGTCAGCACCAGCGGCGTCGCCAACGCGGCACCCGCGGCGGTCTACCAGACCTCGCGCTTCGGCGGTCCGTTCAACTATGCCTTCCCCGGGCTGACGCCGGGCGGCAGCTACACCGTGCGCGTGCACGAGGCGGAGCCCTACTGGACCGCCGCCGGCCAGCGCCAGTTCGACATCTCCCTCAACAACGTCGTGGTCGCAAAGAACTACGACATCTACGCGCAGGCCGGCGGGCAGAACAAGGCCGTCGTGCCATCGTTCAACGTAAACGCGGACGCCAGCGGCCAAATCGCGGTGCAGTTCGCCAACGATGCCGCAGACAACGCGATGTGCTCTGGCATCGAGATCGTCAGCGCCGCCGCCAACACTACGACGCTTGCGATCAACGCGGGCGGAGGCGCGGCCGGCACCTTTGCCGCGGATGAAGACTACACCGGCGGAGGCAGCGCGTCGACGACCTCGGCCATCGCGACCGGCAGCGTCACCAACCCCGCGCCACAGGCGGTGTACCAGAGCAATCGCGCCGGGGCCGTGACGTACACGCTTCCCGGCTTCACCGCCGGCAGCACGCATACCGTGCGCCTGCATTTTGCGGAAATCTACTGGAGCAATGCCGGCCAGCGGGTCTTCAACGTGGCCCTCAACGGCGTCACGGTGCTGTCGAACTTCGACATCATCCGCGCCGCCGGGGCCAACTTTACGGCAAACATTCAGCAGTTCACCACCACCGCCAACAGCTCCGGACAGATTGTCCTGGCGCTGACCAGCGGCACGGCGGACCAGCCAGAGATCAGCGGGATCGAAATCCAGTAGCCCGCGCACCGGCGAGCGGCGCTGCTGCCCGCCGGGACCCCTTGCAACCCTGCTACACCTCTCTCCGCAGTTATCCGTCCACGCACCTCTCACCGACAAAGCTTCCAGGAGCACCCATGTTTTCGAACAAAAAAGTACTGTTTTACAGCGCCGCACTCAGCACCCTTCTCGCCGCTGCCGGCACCGCCTCCGCGCAGTACAACAACACCATCTTCGGGCCCTACGTGTACGTCTTCGACCCCAGCGTGGCGGGCGCGACCATCAACTCGACAATCACCTCCATCTCCAACCCGTCGGTCGACCAGGCGCAGTTCAGCACCGGCCGCGCGGCCGTGTTGTTCAAACCCGGCACCTACTCGGGCGTCAACAACGAGGTCGGCTTCTATACCTCGATCGCCGGCCTGGGCACCACGCCAGACGCAACCGTGCTGAACGGCGGCGGCCTCTACATCGACATCGGCGACGACAACGGCAATGACACCACCAACTTCTGGCGGTCCATGGAGAACCTCAACATCCCCGTGCCCAGCGGCGGCACGGAACGTTGGGCGGTCTCGCAGGGTGCGTCGCTGCGCCGCATGCACATCGCCGGCTCGCTCGAGCTGACCGGCGGCGATTGCCGCTTCGCAAGCGGCGGCTTCATCTCCGACACCAAGATCGACACCACCGAAAACCTGTGCTCGCAGCAGCAGTGGTACACGCGCGACAGCATCATCGGCGGCTCATCGAACAACGTCTGGAACTTCGTCTACTCGGGCGTGACCGGAGCGCCGGCGCAGAACTTCCCCAACGTGACCACGCTGGCGACCACGCCGGTCAGCCGCGAAAAGCCTTACCTCTATCTCGATAGCTCCGGCAATTACAACGTGTTTTCGCCCGCGGTCAAGACCAACTCCGCCGGCACCACCTGGGCCAGTGGCGGCCTGGGCAACGGCACCACGCTGCCCATCAGCACGTTCTTCATCGCGACGCCATCGTCCACGCTGGCGCAGATCAACAGCGCGCTCAGCTCGGGAAAGAACCTTATCCTGACGCCCGGCGTCTACACCTACGCCGGCCCCATCGCAGTCACCAACGCCAAGACCGTCGTGCTCGGCCTCGGCTACGCAACGCTGGTCTCGCAAGGCGGCGCAAGCGTGCTGACGGTGGCCGATGTCGACGGCGTGCAGATCGCCGGGCTGATCGTCGACGCGGGTACCACCAACACGCCCGTGCTGCTGCAGGTTGGCGTCCCGGGCTCCGCGCGCGCCAACCACGCGGCCAATCCCACCTCGCTCAGCGACATGACCTTCCGCATCGCCGGAGCCACGGCCGGTCAGGCAACGACGGCGCTCGAGCTCGACAGCAACAACGTCATTCTGGATAACGTCTGGGCCTGGCGCGCGGATCACGGCACCGGCTTCGGCTGGACGGCGAACCCCTCCGCTCACGGTCTCGTCGTCAACGGCGACAACGTGACCGCACTGGGTCTCGCGGTCGAGCACTTTCAACAGAGCCAGACGCAGTGGAACGGCAACAACGGCGAGACGATCTTCTACCAGAGCGAAGACCCCTACGACGTGCCCAGCCAAAGCGCCTGGATGGATGGCAGCATGAACGGCTACCCCTCCTATGAGGTCACGCCGGCTGTGTGCAACCACACCGCCTACGGCCTCGGCATCTACTCGTTCTTTGATGTCTCCGGCGTAACCATCTACCAGGATAATGCCATCTACGTGCCGAACGTGACCGGCATGAAGTTCACCGACATGGTCACGGTCAAGCTCGGCGGCTCGGGCGGCATCAACAACGTCATCGACGGCAAGGGAGGCCCAACTACCCCCAACGCAGCCCCCACCGACCTCGCCTCCTACACCGGCACCGGTGCCTGCGCGACGACGTCGGCGGCAGTCGACATCGACGCGGGCGGCGGCGCGGCCGCTCCCTTCGTTGCGGACAGGGACTACGCCGGTGGCTCCAGCTACACGACGACCCATGCCATCAACACAGCCAACGCAACCAACCCCGCCCCCATGGCGGTCTACCAGAGCGAGCGTGAAGGAACGTCCACCTACACGATCCCCAACCTGACCCCGGGCAGCACCCACACGGTGCGCCTGCACTTTGCGGAGCTGTACTTCAGCAACGCGGGCCAGCGCGCCTTCAACGTGGCGATCAATGGTGTAACGGTGTTGGCGAACTTCGACATCGTCAAAGCCGCGGGCGCCAACTACACCGCCAACGTCCAGCAGTTCACCGCAACGGCCAATGCGTCAGGCCAGATTGTCATCGCGCTTACCAACGGAACGGTCGACCAGCCGCTCATCAACGGACTGGAAATCCAATAACGCAGCAAGTGCAAAGCACCGCGCCGGGTATCCGGCGCGGTGCTCACACGTTTAGCCACGATGACAA
>CAXUDC010000159.1:0-8174 GCA_964249685.1 uncultured Acidobacteriaceae bacterium | reverse complement strand
ATTAGGGGGAGAGTTTGCTTGTTGGTGTTGGGGATGTCCTCGATAAGGATGGTGCTAGGGGAGATGGAGACGACACGGTATTTGCGCTCGACGACGTCGCCGGCGGAGGCGAGGAAGACGTCGTCGCCGCCGAGGAGGAAGGCTTTGCGGATGCCGGAGGCGGAGGTAGAGGTGCCGAAGAACTTGAGGCCGATGGGGGGTGGGGGCGGCGGGCCGGTCGGCTGTGGGGGCGGGATGAAGGTGGGCGGGCGGGCGGTGGCCAGGGCGGTGGGGAG
Source organism: uncultured Acidobacteriaceae bacterium (assembly GCA_964249685.1). Lineage (GTDB taxonomy): Bacteria > Acidobacteriota > Terriglobia > Terriglobales > Acidobacteriaceae > Edaphobacter. The sequence goes on along the minus strand of CAXUDC010000159.1, from coordinate 7,899 downwards.
CTTGGCCGGCGGCGGGGGTGGGGCTTCGGCGATGCCCGAAAAGATGTTGCGGCCGGTGCCGGAGTAGACGAGCGATTCAGTGTTGAGCATCGCTTCTTCATGCAGGGTGGGGTCGAGTGCGCCGCTGGTGGTGCCTACCTTTTCTGCGGCTCCGGCGACCGCGTAGCCGGGCGGGGTGGCGACGACCTTGCCGGGGGTACCGGGGGCGGCGGCGGTGTGGTTGGTGTTGTCGACGATGGTGGGGGCCTGCGGGGGCGGGGGCGTCGCGCCGCCGAAGACGCTGGTGTAAATATAGCCCAGGGCACCAAGCGCGAGCACGCCCGCCACGCCGGCGATGAGGGATTTCTTCTTGTCTTCCGCGCCTAGCTTCATGGGGTGGCTCCGGTTTTTTCAGGCGTGGCGGGTTCGTCGGCGACGCTTTCGGTCATCAGGCGCTGCTTTTCTTCGTCCGTAAGCGGGTTGCGGAGGTAGGTGGCGACGCGGATGCGGAGGTTGACGAGGCCGGTCTGCTGGCCGGTGAGGGTGACGCCGCCAATGACGAAGAAAGTCTTGTCGCGCTCGAGCCCGTTGATGAACTGGACGAGCGAGCGGTACTGCCCGGTGAGGCCGGCGTCCATCTGAACCTGGGTGAGCTGGCCGGCGGTTTCGCCGGTAACGGTGGAGGGGGCGTACTGGACGCGGGTGAGGCGGACGCCCTGCTTTTTGGCCAGCGCGCCGAGTTCGGTGAGGAACTCGGAGTAGCTGACAGGCAGGCGCTCGAGGTAGAACTGGTCCGCCTGGCCTGTGGCGGATTTCAGCTTGGTGTCCAAGCCTTCTAGCGGCTGCGCCTGGATTTGCGCGGTCTTGAGCGCGACCTGTTGGGAGACGATGGCTTCGTCGTTCTGGCTGCGGGCCTTCTGGTACGCGAAAGCCATGCCGGTGAGCAGGTAGAGGCAGATGAGGCCTAGAATGGCAGCGCCAGCGTAGTGGAGGTTGAGCGCGGTGAGCAGCTCGCGGGTGCGCGCGGTCATCTTCTGGACGTTGAGCGTGACGGCTCGGGGGCGGGAGCTCATCGGGCACCTCCGGGGGTGGCGGGCCGCGCGGGCGGCGGGGGTGGGAAGCGGAGGGCGGGCTTGCGGTCGTGGTGGACCCGGGGCTGCACGATGTCGGGGGCGTCCTCTGCTTCGTCAAGCGCCTTGCGCTTCACGTGAGGCTCGGGTAGGGGGTTGTAGCCGCTGAAGATCTCAAATTCAACGCCGTTGCCTTCGGGCAGCGCTCCGACCCGAAGCGCGACCGGCGCGTTGACGCCAAGGGTTTTGGCGCGGTCGGCGGTCAGGGCGGATTCTCCGGCCAGGCGCGGGCCGATGAAGCGTTGCGAGCGCTCGAGGTTGCGCACGAGCTGGATGGTGCGGTCGCGGTCGCCGGTGACGCGGAGTCGGATGGAAACGTCGCCTTCCTTCGAGATGACGGGCTCGATGGAGGTGACCTGGACGCCGGTGGGCAGGACGCGCTCGAGGTCCATCATGACGGCGGTCCAGCTGAACGATTTGCGGGCGAAGAGCGAGTTGAGGAAGCGCGAGCGCTCGAGCACGCCGGCGTTTTGCGGCTGGCGCATGCGGGCTTCGTTCTGCGCGCGCTCCTGCTGGAAGGCGCTGGTCTGGGCCTTGAGGGAGTCCATCTGGGCGGACGCGATGGCGGCTTTCCGGTTGAGGACGTGCAGGGCAAAGCCGAGGGCAACCGCGAGGACGGCGAGCGCGGCCATGAGGAGGCGCAGGCGCGCAAAGAGCGGGCGTAGCTCGACGAAGGGGCGGGAGGCGAGATTGACGGATATCCGCATCAGCTTCTGAGGGCTCCTCGGACGCCGGCCATCCAGCCGTGGGGTACGCGCGTGGTGACGGCGCCGCCGGTCAACATGACGTCCTCGACCATCTCGCGGACGCGGATCTCGCCTTCGGCGAAGCCGGCCTGGCGCAGCAGGTCGTCAAGGGTTTTCGCGCCCATGGTGCCGGCGGCGAGGACGAGGCCCGGCGCGGATTGCAGGGTGTCTTCGAAGTAGGCGGCGGCGACGGAGACGGCCTGTGTGACCTCGCGGGCGGCGGCGGCGAGGCGCTGGTCTTCGAGGACGGCGGGCGTGGGGAGCGGGGGGAGCATGGCCTCGCGGGGCAGCGCTGGGGCGGGGTCGTGGGCGAGGTCGGCGAGGATGTCGGCTTCGATCTCGGCGGCGAGGCGTTTGGCTTCGGCGTCGGCTTCGTGGAGGTGGCTTTCGTCGAGGACGCCGTAGCCGGTCACGGGGGGCTGCATGGCCCATTCTTCAGCGGTCTCTTCAGGGTCGACGAGGGGGAGTGCCGGAAGCCAGTCCGTCGTCGCTGCTGGAACCCAGGTCTCAGAATCGAGACCTGGGGCACCCGGATTTGTGGCCAGGAGCTCCTGGGGAATGGCTAGAGGGGGATGATGTGCTTCGACGGGTGGCTGGGGGCGCTCGTGCAGGCCTTCGGCGGCGAGGTCGACCGTGCGGTGCAGCAGCAGGACGCTGCCCTGCACGATGGCGGTCGTGATGCTGGTTTCGCCGGCGTTGACGAGCAGCGTGGCGGCTTCCATCTCGGTCAGCCCGGCGCAGGCGGCGAGGGTCGAGGGCAGGACGGCGCCGGGCTCAAAGCCGGCCTCGCGGACGACGGACTCGTACTCGGCCAGCACGTCCTTCGGCACGGCGACGGCGAGCACGCGCACCAGGCCGCGCTGGGTGCTCATGATCTGGTAGCTGATGACGGCCTCGTCGGCGTCGAAGGGCAGGAGTTTTTTCAAACGGAAGCGCACGACGGGCAAGGCTTCGGCGGTCTTGGCAGGCAGCGCGTCGAAGTCGAGCAGGAGCACGCGGACGGCGGCGTCGGGCAGCACGACGGTGGTCTGGCGCTCCTTCAGGGCGACGGCTTCGAGCGTCTTCCTGACGGCGGCGACGGTCTCCGCTCGGCGGCTGATGTTGACCGGCTTGAGCGACGGGACGACGATGCCTTCGGCGAAGAGGCTGTAGGCGGCGGCGGAGAGCAGCGCCTGCGCGTCCTCGCTGCGGGCGGCGACGACGCCTTCGGGGCGAATTTCTACGGCGAGCCGGGGGCGGGTGCCCAACGTGGTGGGGAGTAATGCCATGCTTGTCTCTAGACTACCTTCCCGGGCGCAAGGTTTGCAGGGTCGTCGCGAATTCTAGTGCGGCGCGGCTTAGGAAATGCACGCAACGTCCGGGGCGGAGATTTGTTCTAATAGCTACGATGACCAACTTACAGCAAAGCCGCCGCCGATTTCTGCGTGACTCCGCCCTGACTGTCCCCGCCGTGTGGATGGGATTGGGCGCCAACCTGTTTGCCCAGGACGACGCCGTGCCTGCTCTTTTGCTGCAGGCGCGCGCCGCGGCTGCCAAGGCCGAGATCAAGACCAGGACCCTGCGCGGCAACGTGAGCGTGCTGATGGGTTCAGGCGGCAACATTGCCGTGCTGCCGGGCAAGGACGGCATGGTGATGGTGGACTCGGGCTTCCTGAGCTCGCAGCCGCAGGTTGCGGCCGCACTGGCGAAGCTGGGCGATATGCCCGTGAAAACTCTGGTCAATACGCATTGGCACTTCGACCATACCGACGGCAACCTGTGGGTGCGTGACGCCGGCGCGACCATTACGGCGCATACCAACACGCAGAAGCACCTGAGCGAGCGGACCGAGATGAAGGCGTTCCAGACGGTGTTTCCGCCAGCTCCAGCGGGGGCGGTGCCTACGGTGGTGTTCGAGGATACGCGTACGCTGGGGCTCAACAAGGCGACGATCGAGCTGGTGCATTATGCTCCGGCGCATACGGATTCGGACATTTCGATTCGGTTTACGGAGGCCAATGTGCTGCATACGGGGGACACGCTGTTCAGTGAGGCTTATCCGTTTATCGACTACTCGACCGGTGGGAGCATCGACGGGATGATTGCGGCGACGCAGAAGAATATTGCCATGACCGACAAGTCGACACAGATTATTCCGGGGCATGGGGAGGTTGTGAGCCAGGCCGACTTGCGGGCGGTGCTGGAGATGCTGCAGGGCTCGCGGGCGAGCGTGGCGGCGCTGAAGCAGCAGGGCAAGAGCCTGGAAGAGGCGATCGCGGCGAAGCCGACCTCGGCTTATGATGCGAAGTGGGGTAAGGGGTTTGTGGCGCCGCCGGTGTTTGTGACGTTGGTGTATCAGGGGGTCTAGAGTGTGGTGTTGATTGTGGGTTGTGGGTTGATCTCAGGGAGGGATCATCTCCACTCAATCGCAAGAGGCGCGATGATGGAGCACCCGGATGGAGTAGTGAGTGGGCTTGCCGGTGTTTATAGTGCTGGCTTGACGAGAATATTGGGGCTCCATTCATTACAGTTTGATCGTGCTGAGTGGGATGGCTCAATTCGGAGGGATCATCCCCACTCATCGCAAAAGACGCGGTGAATGGGCACCCGGTGGCCCGGCGATGGGAGGGGATAAGCGGGCCTCGCGGGCTACTGCGGAGGCGGTGGGGTGGGATCCATGCGGGCGGCTAGATCGCGGTCGAGGAGGACGAGCGCCGTGAGCAGCAGCGTCGAGCCGATGACGACCTGAACCAGCGATTGGATGAGGAAGAAGGATAGCCCCGGGCCTTGGCCTGAAGCCATGTGGGACATCGCCATGACGAAGGGCAGGTACATCTGCAGGACCTTGGTTACGACCGGCCAGGCGACGAGCGCGCCGATGAGCCAGAGGATGCTGCCCATGCGGGTGCGGTTATAGATGCGCAACAGGATGAGTAGCGTAGGGACGGCGAAGATCGCCCAGACGAGGAAGAAGACAAGGCCGACCATCGGTGCCGACATAAGGACCCCCCGGATAGTGTACTCGCGGGGGCCTGCGTTGCTAGCGGCCGGCCTCGATGAACGTTACCTTGTTGATCTCTTTTAGCGTGGTCACGCCCTCGCGGACGCGGTCGAGCGCGGAGTCGCGGAGGAACATCATGCCCTTGTCCTTTGCTTTCTTGCGGATCTCTGAGCCGGGCTTCTTGTTGAGGAGCATCTCGCGGATCTCGTCGTCGAGCTCGAGCAGCTCGTGGATGGCGGATCGCCCGCGGTAGCCGGTGCCGGAGCACTCGATACAGCCGGCGCCTTCCTTGAAGACGACGCCGCGCCACTCGTCGGGGACGAGGCCGTTGTCGCGCAGGTCCTGGTCGGTATAGTGGATCTCGCGCACGCAGAAGTCGCAGATCTGGCGGACGAGCCGCTGGGCGAGGATGCAGTTGAGCGCGGAGACGAAGTTGTAGGGTTCGACGCCCATGTTGAGGAAGCGGCCGAGCACGTCGACGACGTTGTTGGCGTGCACGGTGGTGAAGACGAGGTGGCCGGTGAGAGCGGAGTTGATGGCGATCTGCGCGGTTTCGGCGTCGCGGATCTCCCCGACGAGGATCTTGTCGGGGTCGTGGCGGAGGATGGAGCGCAGGCCGCGGGCGAAGGTAAGGCCTTTCTTTTCATTGACCGGGATCTGCGTGATGCCGCGGATCTGGTACTCGACCGGGTCCTCGATAGTGATGATCTTGTCTTCTTCGCTCTTGATCTCGTTGAGCGCGGCGTAGAGGGTGGTGGTCTTGCCGGAGCCGGTGGGCCCGGTGACGAGCACCATGCCGTAGGGCTCTTTAATGTATTTGCGGAAGCGGACGAGGTCCTTTTCGGCGAAGCCTACGACGTCGAGGCTCAGCTTGGTGAACTTTTCCGACATCGACTCCTTGTCGAGTACGCGGAGGACGGCGTTTTCTCCGTGGACGGTCGGCATGATGGATACGCGGAAGTCGATGAGGCGGCCCTTGTAGCGGACGCGGAAACGGCCGTCCTGTGGGACGCGGCGCTCGGCGATGTCGAGCTCGCTCATGACCTTGATGCGCGAGAGGATGGTCTGGTGGTGCTCGCGCGCGATGGGCGCCATGGCCTGCTGGAGGACGCCGTCAATGCGGTATTTGACGAGGAGCGAATCGTCGAAGGTCTCGAGATGGATGTCGGAGGCGCGGCGCTCGAGCGCGGTAAAGATGGTCGTGTCGACCAGGCGAATGATGGGCGAGAGGTCGTTGTCGGCCGAGAGCTTCTCCATGGAGAGGCTCTCTTCGGAGTTTTCGTCGGACGTGAGGACGTCGAAGGCGAGGCCTTCGGAGGCCTCGTCGAGCACGCGCTGGGACTGCTCGGTCTTCTTAAGCAGGTCGGTGATCTGGCTCAGCGTGGCGACGCGCGTGACCAGGCGCGTGCCGAGCAGGCCGGAAATTTCATCCAGGACCATGAGCTTCGAGGGGTCGGAGACGGCGATGGCGAGCGAGTTTTCCGACTGCTCGAGCGGCACGAAGTTGTAGCGGAACATCATATCCACGGGCACGGACTTGAAGAGCTCGTGCTGGATCTTGAAGTTCTTCAGGTCGACAAAGTCGGCGTGGTAGCGCTTGGCGAGGGCGCGCGCGCGCTCATTCTCGTCCATGCCCATGTCGTTGATCGGGATCGGGATTGCGATGGGGGTTGCCATGTGCTTGGACTCCTGCAGGGAAAGTGCGTTATCTGCTACCAGATGCAGCGTACTTCGTTAGAATTTCTAATCGCCTCATCCCTGGTCACGAGCGGAATTCCGTAAGATACGGCCGTCGCGCCGATGATTCGGTCTGCTGGATCTTTGGGGTAGTTCCTGGAAAAAGCCATGGACCTCTCGGCGATGTCAGCGGTGATCGGGAGTACTTTAAAGAAGCGTTCGACTTGGCGGAGGTATTGTCCAACCGGGAGCGGTGCCTTGATCTTTATCTTTTCGATCATCATCGCCAACTCCCAGAGCGTCTTATCTGACAGGACGATCAGCTCGCCGTCGCGGCGGGCTGTAGAGAGCGTAGCCATCGCCGTCGCTGAGAGCTTTTCCGGTTCCGCTGTCAGCCAGAAGATGGTGTGAGTATCGGCAGCAATCACCTCAAGACCTCATAGTCTTCAGCGTCTACGGTTGGCTTGGTGATGTCGCAGAACGTCTCTCCCGGGCCAATATAAAAGTCTGAGATAGAGGCTTTAGGGTTGGGCAAGGGGACCATCATGGCGACTGGCCTTCCGTTTTCGGTAACGGTCACCGACTCGCGCCTGCTCTCGATCTCGGAAAGCAAGCTCAGGAACTGCGCTTTGCACTTGGCTGCTGCGATCGTACGCATCTTGGCACCTCGTGTGGTCAATATACAGTGTCATCATGGGCCGGCAAGCTATTGCCCGACCCCGCCGGCGCCGCCCAACGAGAAGATTGGTGCGTAGAGGCTGATCAGGATGATGACGACTACGCCGCCCATGACGACCAGGATCAGGGGCTCGATGAGGCTCATGGCGGCGGTCAGGTTGGTCTGCACGTCTTCCTCGAAGAACTCGGCGACTGAGTTGAGCATCTGCGGCAGCGCGCCGGTGCTCTCGCCGACCTCGATCATCTCGATGGCCAGCTCCGGGAAGATTTTGGTTGCGGCAAGCGAGGCGGACAGGCCGCGGCCCTCGCGCACCGTGTCGACCGATTTGTAGACTGCGAGCCCGATCTGGCGGGAGTCGATCGCCTTGGCCGCGGTTTCAAGCGACGGCACCAGTGGCAGGCCGCCTGTCAGCAGGGTAGCGAGCGTGCGTGAAAAGAGGCCGACCTGGTATTTGACCCAGATGCCGCCGACCAGCGGTAGCGAGATGCGCACGCGATCAATGGTGTTCGCGCCGGACTCCGTCTTGGTCCAGCGCGTGAACAGGTAGATCAACAGGCCAAGCACCAGGGCCATGTAGATGCCATAGTGCTGGGTGTATGAGCCTAGATCGAGCATGAACGTGGTGATGGCGGGGAGCTTGGTGCCCAGCTGCTCGTAGAGCTGCGCAAAGCGCGGGACGACAAACGTGATAAGGAAGATGAGGAGGGC
>CAXUDC010000158.1:4714-8211 GCA_964249685.1 uncultured Acidobacteriaceae bacterium | reverse complement strand
GGGGGGGGGGGGGGGGGGGGGGGGGGTGGGGGGGGGGGGGGGGGGGGGGGGTTGGCGGTGTGGCAGGGGTGGGGGGTTCCGCCGCCGTCCGAGCCGGTGGTGTGGACGTCGTCGCCGATGGGGTCGAGGTTGCCGTGGTGGAGGGCGAGGACGGCGTGCCGGGCGGTGATGTCGGCGGGCTTGACGCCGTCGAGGGTGACGTTGTCGAGCGTGGCCTCGAGCTTGTGGGTGGGGTCAAGGCCGGTGAGGGTGATGGGGCCGGAAGCGAGCGCATGGACGTTGTGCAGGAGGATGTTGCGGTACCAGGGGATTCTGGTGCCGTCAGAGGTGGTGTAGAAGGGGTCGAAGACGATGGGGGTGACGACGTTGCGCATGCAGACGTTTTCGAAGCGGATGTCTTCGACGAGGCCGCCGCGGCTGCGGTCGCTCTTGATGCGGAAGCCGTTCTCGGCGCCGTCGATGGTGAGGCCGTCGACGCGGATGGCGGAGACGCCGCCCAGGGTCTGCGAGCCGATGCCGAAGCCGTGACCGTTGTAGAAGTGGGTGTTGCGAACGGTGATGTGGGTGACGGGGCCCGGCGCACCGGCTTTGGGGGAGAGGTTGTCGTCGCCGGCGCGGAGGAAGGAGTCGACGATGGAGACGTTGGTGGTGCCGGACTGGAGGTCGATGCCGTCGGTGTTGCGGGCCCATTTGGGGCTGTCGATGTGGAGGGCCCAGGCGGTGAGGCCGTCGGTGGCCTCGGTGGTGAGGTGGCCGCTGGGAGAGTTGCGGAGCGTGAGGCGGTAGAGGGTGAAGTCGGGCGAGCGGCGGATGACGAGGAGGCGGGGAACGGCCTGGCTGGCGTCCTCGACCTTGGCGCGGTGGGCGAGCTCCCACCAGGTTTCGGTCTGGCTTAGGAGCCGGGCGCCGCCGCGGCCATCGATGACGCCTTCGCCCATAAGGGCGGCGTGAGGGGCGTCCTCGGCGAGGAGGAGGGGCTGGCAGCCGGGGCCGCGCGCGGCGGCGACGATGCCGCAGCTGCCGGGGGCGAGGTCGTAGTCGCGGGGGTCACGCGAGCCCCAGAGGGCGGCGGTGACGTCGACGACGAGGGTGATGCCGGCGCGCAGGCGGAGGGGCGCGATGAGGAAAACGGATTTGCCGGTTTTGGACCCGTGCAGGACCACAGATTTGCCCGCGGGGCAGTTGTCCATGGCTTTGGCGATGCGGTCGTTGTCGCGGTAATGGCGCTCGATGGGCTCGTCGGGGAGGCGGCCGTCGTGGGGGGTGAGCTCGGCGTAGAGGATCTTGCAGATCTGCGGGTAGCGGGGCTCGGTGACGTTGCGGAGGTCTTGTCCGCGCGCGGCGGCCCAGAGAAACAGGAGGCAGAAGACGAGGATGCGGGGGCGGAGCATCGGTGTGGACAGTGTATAGGAGTGGCGCGTTAGACGGGGCCGAGAGGGAGGTGTGGGCCGGCGGGGAGCTCGACGCGGATGGGCTCGCCCGGGCGGACCGTGCCGCTGACGAGGGCGATGGCCATGATGCCGGCCTTGCGCAGGGGCTTGCCGCTGGGCAGCTTGCCGAGACAGGCCTTCATGAGGCCGGGGCGGAGATCGTTCATCTGGGTGCAGGGCTGGCGCAGGCCGGTGACCTGGACGACGGCGCTCGGGCCGAGGTGGAGCAGCGTGCCGAGGGGAAGGTTGAGCAAGTCGAGGCCGGCGGTGGTGACGTTTTCACCGAGGTCGCCGGGGGCGAGGTCGATTCCCTTTTCCGCTAGCTCTTTGAAGAGTTCGGCGTGGAGAAGGTGGACCTGGCAGAGGTTGGCAGCGCGTGGGTTTTTGCGGACCATGTAGCGATGGCGGACGGTGACGCCGGCGTGGGCGTCGCCGGCGATGCCGAGGCCGGCCTCGATGACGATCTCGGCGGCCGGGGGCTTGCTGAAGGAGTGCGTGGGACTGAGGCTTACGGAGAGGATTTGCGGGGGCATTGCTGCAAGGATAGCGCTTCGGGATGCTACTCTCTCAGACGAATGACTAATCAGGTGCACGATAACGGAACTGGCTTTGACCTGGCGGCGGCGGCGAAGAGCGAGATGGTTCACGATGGCTTTCACCTGGGCGAGACGGCCGGGGCGGAGGAGCAGCTTGCCGGGATTCGCTTGGCGCTGGCCGCGGCGCCGTCGGGGCTGGAGCGCGATCTGCGTGGGTTGCTGTGGTCTTCGATCGACAACGACACCTCGCGCGACCTGGACCAGGTCGAGTATGCCGAGCGCGTGGATGACGGCGTGCGGGTGCTGGTGGGGATTGCGGATGTGGCGGCGGCGGTCGCGCAGGGCTCGGTGCTGGACGTGGCGGCGGAGGCGCAGACGCAGACGGTGTATACCGCCGTGCATAACTTTCCGATGCTGCCGGAGGAGCTCTCGACCGACCTGACGAGCCTGAACGAGGGGCAGGACCGGCGGGCGATTGTGATCGAGTTCACGGTCGACTCAGGCGGGCTGATGTCGGGGCAGGCGATCTATACGGCGGTGCTGCGGAACGAGGCGCAGCTGGCGTACTCGACCGTGGGGCCTTGGCTGGAGGGCAAGGCGCGGGGGGATGGGCGGACGGAGCCGAAGCTGAACGATTCGGCGCTGGCCGCGCAGGTGCGCCTGCAGGACGAGGCGGCGCAGCGGCTGCACGCGAACCGGATCAAGCTGGGGGCGCTCGAGTTCAATCGCGTGGAGGCCGATCCGGTGGTGATCGATGGCAAGGTGCAGGCGATCCAGGCAGTAACGGCGAACCGGGCCTCGGACCTGATTGCGGACTTTATGATCGCGGCCAATGAGACGATGGCGGCGACGCTACGGCGGTCGGGGCGGTCGTCGATCCGGCGTGTGGTGCGGTCGCCGGAGCGCTGGGGGCGCATCGTGGCGGTGGTTGCGGGTAAGGGCACGAGGCTGCCCGCGCAGCCGGATTCGGCCGCGCTGAACACGTTTCTACAGGCGCAGCGGGCGGCGGACCCGGTGCGGTATCCGGATCTGTCGCTCGCGATCATCAAGCTAATGGGGCCGGGGGAGTACGTACTGGCGAAGGGTGGGGTGGCGGATCAGCCGGGGCATTTTGGGTTGGCGGCGCTGGATTATACGCACTCTACCGCGCCGAATAGGCGGTTTGCCGACCTGGTGACGCAGCGGATTGTGAAGGCGATGTTGGCTGGGGTGGATGCGCCTTACACGGATGATGAGTTGGAGGCGATTGCGCTGCACCTGAATGAGCGGGACTCTGCCGCGCGGAAGGTGGAGCGGGCGATGCAGAAGCGGGTGGCGGCGGTGGCGCTCGCAGGGCAGATCGGAGCGCGGTTCCAGGGAGTGATTACTGGGGCTAGTGCGAAGGGGACGTTTGTGCGGGTGTTCAATCCTCCGGTGGAGGGGAAGATTGTGCGGGGAGCGGAGGGGCTGGATGTGGGGGATACTACGAGCGTTACGCTGGCGGTGGCGGATCCGGTGCATGCGTTTATTGACTTTACTCGGCCTTGAAGGG
>CAXUDC010000158.1:0-4614 GCA_964249685.1 uncultured Acidobacteriaceae bacterium | reverse complement strand
GTTTTTGGCGGAGTTGTTCGTATTGGTGGCGGACTTCTTCTGGGCCGTAGGCTCGCTCCAGGCGGCGGATGGTGAAGTGGCCCTGGGCGAGGCGCTGGAAGTGGTTCGTGAACATGACGTTGAGGGCAAGGCCGCCGGCGGATCCGGCTACCGGGATCAACTGGGCGGCGGCTTTCTCGCTTACCTGCAGGCCGAAGCGGGCGGCGATGCGGGAGAGGAACGCGACGAGGACAGGGGCGCCTTCCTTCGTGAATCCCTTCTGGGCGACGTAGCTGGCGGCGTCTCTGGTGGCTTGCGCGAGCGCGGCGCGGGTGGCGTAGTAGGCCGATTCCATGGCCTCGGTCCGGCGGCCTTCTGGGCCGAGCGCAAAGACCTCCAGGCAGGCGAGCGCGGACTCCGGGGTGGAGAGGTCTTCGCCCTGCGACTGCGCGATCCCGGCGATGGAGTGCAGGATGACGGTGGTGGTGAGGGGGAGCTCGACGACCAGGCCGGGCAGGCCGAAGAAGCCGCCGACGGCACCCGTGACAGCCGTGGTGACGGTGTGCGCGCGACGGCTGGAGGTGCCTCCCTGGCCGTGAGTGGGGACGAAGAGCGCGACCTTGAGGCAGCGCTCGAGTGCGACGTTGACCGCCTTTTCAATAGACCCCTGGGCGGTGTTGGGAAGGAAGCGCAGGAGGGTCTCGATCGGCATGCCGATCTTCTGGGCGACGGTCATGGCGAAGCTCTTACCTTCGAGCTGCTGGCCGGCCTGGCGGAGGTCGTCGAGATCTTTGGGAGTCATGGTGTTCGGCATGGTGGTTGGATGCTCCGAGCGGTTGGATGCTCCGCTTCAGGCAGAGCAAAATCAGCTGACAGCTATGAGCTCACAGCTGACGGCTTTCTACGTCTCAGCTTCTTTACGGATAGAGGCGCTGTTTGTTCCATGCGCCTTCGGTGCCGGGGGTGAAGATGAAGCGGTCGTGCAGGCGGTAGTCGCCTTCCTGCCAGAACTCCAGGCGGCTGGGCGTGACGCGGAAGCCGGTCCAGTAGGGCGGGCGCGGGACCTTGTCGGGGAACTCTTTTTCGAAGTGCTCGGTGGAGGCGAGGAGCTCTTCGCGGCTGGCGAGCGGGCGCGATTGTTGCGAGGCCCAGGCGCCGATCTGGCTCATGCGGTGGCGGCGCTCGAAGTAGCGATCGACGTCCTCGGACGAAAGTTCGTTCACCTTGCCTTCGATGCGCACCTGCCGCTGGCGGCTCTTCCAGTGCAGGCAGAGCGCGACGTTCTGGTTGGCGCGGAGCTCGTCGCCCTTGCGGGACTGGCCGTTGGTGTAGAAGGAGAAGCCTTCGGCGCTGTAGCGTTTGAGCAGCACGATGCGGACCGACGGATGGCCGCCGGGGGTGGAGGTGGCGAGCGACATGGCGTTCGGGTCGTTCAGCTCGGAGTGCTTTGCGTCTTCCATCCAGCGGTTGAACAAGGCGAAGGGATCGGCGGTTTCGGCAAGTCCGGTGGAACAGCGTGCGTAGTCTTCAGCCATGAGCGCTAGTTTACCGCAGTTGGAACTCCGGACTGCCGAGCAGGAGGGCGGTGAGCAGGTTGAGGGTCTCGGTGGGGTTGCTGGGGGGCTGTTTGGCGAGTTGGCTGTGGATGAAGTTGTCGGTGCTCAAGGAAAGGTCTCCGCCGATGAGCGAGCCCTCGAGAACGTGCAGCGCGAGGTCGGGGCCCATGACGTCGGCCGAGACGTTCTGCAGGCGCGCGGGCTGAGTGCCGGCGGGCTGGGTGCCGGCGTAATTCGCGCCGGGGCTGCGGTCGTTCATGAGCGAGAGCGCGAGGACGCGGGGCGCGTCGAACTTCTGGTTCGCGAAGCGACTGTGGGTGAGCTGGTCGGCGAAGTTGAGGCGCGCGAGCAGGGATTGCGTGTTCATCCAGACATCGGCCGTGATGTAGTAGCCGGTGGGTGGCAGGGCCTTGTAGAGCGGCTCGCCGAGCTCGCGGCCGAGCAGGCCGGCCATGGCGCCGGGGTTCTGCGGGTCGGTGGAGGTGGCGCGGAAGGCGCTGGCGAGGAACTCGGCGGGCATCTTGACCTTGTTGCGGAAGTAGCGGTGGGAGTTGAACTCGGGTGACTGAATGAGGGTGTGAAGGACGGCTTTGAGGTCGCCATCAGAGCTCAGGTACGTGGCAGCCATGCGGTCTACGAGCGCGGCGGGGGGCTTGTCGTCGAGGAAGCGCTGGGCCAGGAGGTAGCTGACGAAGTGGGCGGTTTTAGGCGAGGAGGCCAGCAAGGAGAGCGCGACGACGCCCTGCTTCATGCCGTCGGGTGCGCCGGCGGCGGCGGCCTGGGCGGCGGCCGCGGCCTGCGGCGTGGCTGCGCCGGCGAGGAGGTGGCCCTGGTCGTCGATCGTGTAGCCGAACCAGTCCTTGGTGCCGGGCTCGTGCTTTTTGGGGTCGTATTGGAATGGCCCTCCCTGCTGCGGGCGGTCGACGCTCCAGCCGGTCAGGATGGCCGCGAGATGCGTGACGTCGGCCTGGGTGTAGCCGCCGTTGACGCCGACGGTGTGCAGTTCCATAACCTCGCGGCCGTAGTTTTCGTTCAGGCCCTTTTTGCCCGGTTTGGCGTTCGGGTTGGCGGGGTTGACGCCGTTGGCGAGCGAGTCGGGGCCGATGGAGAGCCAGTTGTCGAGGTAGATCATCATGGCCGGCGACTCGGCGGTGGCGAGGAGCAGGTCGCGGAACTTGCCGAAGACGTGCGGGCGGATGACGTCGCGCTCGTAGGAAGTGGTATACCACTGGTCTGAATCTTTGGGGACGTAGATGTTGAAGTGGTTGAACCAGAAGTCGGTCATGACCTGCTGGAGCTGGCGCTCGGACAGAATGTCGCGGACGATATCGGCTTGGGCGAGCTCGTCGCCGGCCCGGTAGGAGCTGTTGACGCCGTTCTGGAGCGCGTTGATCACCTCGCGCTCGCGGGGGGTGAAATCGGCCATCAGGGTGTTGCGCTGGTCGCCACCGACGTTCTGGGCGAAGGTGATGCGGTCGGCAGGGGGCATGGCGTTGAGGGCGGCCATGCGGTCCTTCTTGGGCAGGGCGAAGAGCTGGCCGGCGATGCGCGCGGCCTCGGCCTGGTTGACTTTCTTCTGCGCGGCTTGCTGGTCGTCTGTGAGCTGCGGGGCGGGGTGGAACTTGTCCTGCTGCTCGGCGTTGTACTTCCAGACCATGGCCTCGTACTCGGCCGCGAGCAGGGGGTCGGCGGGGTACGGCCGCCGGCCCTGGGCGACCTGCTCGACGATACCGCGGTCGGGGAAGATCTGCGAGACCTGCTCGGCGGTCAGGGTGAGGGTGGGAAAGTCCTGCAGGCGGCGGTCGGCGGCGGGGTCCGGGATGGCGGCCGGGTTGAGCTGCTGGTCGAACCATTTGTCGGGACCCTGGGCGAGCACGCGCTCGACATCGCCGGGGCGCGGGCCGTAGGTGAAGCGGTTCAGGATCTGGGTGGCACGCTCGCGTGGGGTGAGGGGGACGTTGGGGGCGATCTTTCTATTCGCGGAGTTTGAGGGCGGCGGCTTGAGGGGCGCGGTCAACTTCTGCGTCGGGGCGGGGGCATCGTCCTGCTGGGCGCACAACGGAGCAGTAGCGAGCGCGGAAAGGACAAGAGCGGACAAGACGAGGCGCATGGGAGAGCCCTCCACCCTTGTATGACCCGGAGACAAGGGAGAAAGTTGTTGCGGTTCTACGCTCTCTTCGGCTGCGTAAGGATCGCTGGAGCCGTGCGCCTGCGCTTCATCGCGGCCCAGACGATACGGGCGAGCAGCAGGACCGCCAGGACGGCTGCGTCCGGCACCCAGGAGCGCACGCCTACCTTGACCAGCCAGAAGTAATGGATGCAGGCGGCGATGGCGGCGACGTACACCAACTGGTGCAGCCGCTGCCACTTTTTGCCGCCCATGGCGCGCAGCATGAAGGCGGGCGAGGTGACAGCGAGCGACAACAGGATGAGCCAGGCGAGGAAGCCGACCTGGATGAAGCGGCGCTTGGTGACGTCGTCCCAGACCGTGGGCCAGACGAGCTTCCACTGGGTCCAGAGCTCTGCGGGATGGTGCTGGCGCAGGCCGGCGATTGCGGTGGGAACGTCGTAGCCGGAGAAGAGGAAGATGTATGTGAGCAGGTGGAGCGTCGCGTAGAAGAAGGCGTAGAGGCCGAGCATGCGGCGGAAGCGGACCAGGTTCGATAGCCTTGGATGCAGGCGCCGGAGGGGCGAGAGGGCGAGCGAGCCGAGCAGGATCCAGAGCGCCCAGTTGCCGGTTGCGTGCGTGAGCGAGCTGACGGGATCGGCCTGCGCGGCCAGCCCGCCCGACTTGTACCAGACGATCAGGCCCACGAAGGGGAAGAGACAGAGCAGGTGGACCAGCACCTTGACGTAAGGAATCGCGCGGGTTGGCATGATACCTAGTAGTTCACACTCAAGTTCATGCCGCTGTAAAGCCCCGCCACCTGGTCGGAGTAGCCATTGAAGAGCTGGGTGTCGATCGATTTGCCGAAGAGACTGCCGTCTAGGCGGCGCTCCCGGGCGTGGCCGGAGGGGATGTTCTCGTTGTTGCTGACGTTTGAGTAGAAGCCGTACGCGCCAGGGTTAAGCTCGTTCC
>CAXUDC010000157.1:0-8264 GCA_964249685.1 uncultured Acidobacteriaceae bacterium | reverse complement strand
GGATGACAACAAAAGACAACTGCCAGCTTTTTGTTGTCATTCCGTAGCAAAGCGGAGGCATCTGCGGTTCGGACCAGCACTGTACCCTTTGCGTAAAATGTAGTCGGTGCTGCTTGTTTCCGCCGTCATCCTGAGCGCAGCGAAGGACCCCGCATGGTCCAGGCGACTACTGCTCAGGGTGTTGTGCAAAAGCGAAACGCAGATCCCTACGGGATGACAATCAAAAACTCGAGGCTACTGGATCCAGGGAATCTCGCCGGGTGGCGCCCACGGCTTACTCGGCATGCCCCGCTCGGTCAGCAGCTCGTACAGGGTGGAGACGAGCGCGCCGGGACCGTGGACCGTGTCCACAGTGGCATCCGCACCGGCGTGCGGGCCGGAGTCGTAGCCATTCAGCTTGACGATCAGCAGCGAGGGCCACTCCGCGCGCAACGCTTCTACCCAGCGTTGCCGCCGCGGTTCCTCAATGGAGTCGCACAGCACGACCAGGTCGGCATCGAAGACGGGCTCGGAAACGCGGTCGACCAGCACCTTTTCAACCGCCCAGAAGTGGCGAAGGACCACCGCCATCGCCTCGAGAGAGGCGTCGTCCTGGCCGATAAGCAACACGCGTGCGGGCGAATTCATACCTTTACCCTAGCGGTTTTGCCGGCAAAGCGCATCCCCCGCGCGGGGCATGGGCTGCGGGAAACTTGCTCCCACCAACAGGCGTCCGCGCGCCTTTTCCTCTCACGATTGCCTACTCGCGCCAGCGCACGTGCAGGCTGCGTTCGTCGCCTTCCAGGTGCGCCATGGCGACCTCGGCGTCGGCGCGCTCGAGCACGGAGGGAAACTTCTCGCCCCATTCGATCAGGAGAACCGCGTCGGGCTCGCCGGCCATCTCGTCGAGCCCCAGCGTGGCGAGTTCGCGCTCGGTTTCTAGCCGATAGAGATCGAGGTGGTAGAGCTTGACGTGGGTTCCCCGGTACTCGTGCACCAGGGTGAAGGTGGGGCTGGTGACCTCGTCTTTGGCGCCGAGCGCGGCGGCCCAGCCCCGGACGAGCGTGGTCTTGCCGGCGCCCAGGTCGCCGCGGAGGATGACGACGCGAGGCGCGGCGAGGATCTCCGCGATCGTCTCGGCGATGACGAGGGTACCGTTCACGGAGCGCGTCTTGAAACGCTTTTCAAGGTTGAAGGGGCTGCTCAAACTGGGTTCCTCACTCCCTGCCGGCCGGGGCGCGCAGGCCGCAGAGCCATTCCAGGCCGTCTTCGTCCAAGGTGCGGTAGCGAAAGGCGTCGGTCAGGTGCGCGAGGACGTCGGTGGCGAGGACGCACTTCTCGTCCATGGCCTGCGCGGCGAAGTCGGCGGCCAGGCCGTGAAGATAGACGGCGGCCTCGACCGCGCGGGCGACGTCATCCGGCCACTGCGCGAGCAGGGCGGCTACGATGCCGGTGAGAATGTCTCCGCTGCCGCCTTTGGCGAGCGCCGGGTTGCCGGTCGTGTTGACCGCGATGGCTCCGTCCGGGTGCGCGACCAGCGTGCGCCAGCCTTTCAGGACGAGCGTGAGTTGGTGTTTGGTGGCGAACGCACGGGCAAGCTGGATGCGGTCGGCCTCGACCTCCTTGACCGTGCAGCCGAGGAGCCGCGCCATCTCACCCGGATGCGGCGTGAGGACGAGGGTGCGGCCGGAGCCGCCGAGCAGCTCGGTGCGTCCGGCAAAGGCGTTCAGGGCGTCGGCGTCGATGACCATCGGGAGCTTCGTTGCGGCGACCAGGCCGCGGGCGAAGTCGCTCGCTTCGCCCTTGGTCGAAAGCCCGGGGCCGATCGCGACTACCTTGATGCCCGTCAGCAGGTCGTCGAGAGGCTGGTTTGCCAGCGCGCTGCCCTCGCTGCCCTGCTCCAGGCCGCGCACCATCAGCTCCGGCGCGATGCCGCCGACCAGGTTCACGAGCTCTCGCGGGACGGCTGCCGTGACCAGGCCCGCACCCGCGCGCAGGCAGGCGAGCGACGCCATGCTGGGCGCGCCGGCCGTGCCATAGCTGCCGCCAATGACGAGCACGTGGCCGAACTTGCCCTTGTTGGAGTTGATGGCGCGCGCCCGCTCGGTAAGGGTCTTGGCCGCGCCAGTCCAGCGGAGGTGCTGCTCGCTTTGCACGGCTTCGGCCGGGGAGCCAAGGTCGGCTACGACGACAGGACCGAAAACACCGGCGGTAAGGTGGCCGAAGACATGCGCGAGCTTGGGCGCGGTGAAGGTCACAACGGCGTCGGCGCGGCAGGCCCCTTCGCCGGTCTCCGACTGGCTGTCCGCGTCCCAGCCGCTGGGCAGGTCCACGGCCACGACGCGCACCTGGAGGCCGGCGAGCGCGTCCCGGATCATGGCCGCCGCGCCACGCAGCGGGGGCTTGAAGCCGGTGCCGAGGACGGCATCGACGATCAGGTCGGCCTCAGACAGGAGCTCGGTCAGCTCGTCATGATCGAAGTCTTCCCCGAGTTCGGCGACTACTTCGTCAGAGGTCGCCTCGCGCAGCTGGTGAAGCGCTTCCGCGGCTACGCCCTTCACGTCCCACTGCGAGCCGGCGAGCAGGACGCGAACGCCCACGCCTTCCGCTGCCAGCAGGCGCGCCGCGACGAAGCCATCGCCGCCATTGTTGCCTTTGCCGCAGACAACCAAAACGTGAGCAGCGAGGGGATACTGGCGCAGGCAGAAGGCGGCGACCGCCTCGCCGGCACGCTCCATGAGCTCGGTCATGGGGATACCGGCGGCGACGGAGCGGTCGTCGGCGGACTTCATCTCTGCGGCAGTAAGGATTTGCATACTGTTTGAGTATGACATCGGACAGGCGAAAGCTTAATGTAGAGGACGCAAAGGTTATGCGGAGGCCGCAGACGTTGCGACCTCCGCGTAAACCCCTGGACCTCTGTGTTAATCCTCTAGCTCCTTGCTCCAAACGCCATGTCGATCAGGGCGCGCTCCTCAAGGTCATGAGCCTTGGCCGAGCCGGTAGCCGGGCTCGCGCTGGCGGAGCGGTTTACGCTGACGACCACGCGGTCCCGCGCCATCCTGCGCAGGTGCGGCATTACGTAGGAGCGCGCGCCCATGTTGGCCGGCTCCTCCTGGACCCACACGACCTCCGCGTTCGGATGCATGTCGAGCGCGGCCTGCATCTCCTCCTCCGGCCAGGGAAAGAGCTGGTCGACGAAGACCACGGCGACCGACATATCCTTCCGCTTCTCGCGCTCGACTCGCAGGTTGTGCCCGATCTTGCCCGAGCAGAGCAGGATGCGACGCGGGTCGCGGACCTGGGTGTCGGGAACCACGTTCTGAAAGCGATCGGCGCCGAGATCGGCGACCGAGGAGGACGCGTCCGGGTGGCGCAGCATGGACTTCGGCGCGAAGACGACCAGCGGCTTGCGCCAGCTGCGCAGGGCTTGGCGGCGCAGTAGATGGAAGTGCTGCGCGGCGGTCGACGGCTGCGCGATGACCATATTGTCGTTGGCGGCAAGCTGGAGAAAGCGCTCCAGGCGCGCCGAAGAGTGCTCCGGGCCCTGGCCTTCGTAACCGTGGGGCAGCAGCAGGACAATGCCGGAGAGCAGGTTCCACTTGGCCTCGCCGGCGGAGATGAACTGGTCGATGATGATCTGGGCACCGTTGGCGAAGTCGCCGAACTGGGCCTCCCACAGGACGAGCGTCTCGGGGTAGTCGCGGCTGTAGCCGTACTCGTAGCCCAGGACGGCGGCCTCGCTCAGCAGCGTGTTGTAAACCTCGAACTTCGCGCCCCCCGTGCTCGCGAACGCCGCGAGCGGCGTGTACTTGGCCTCGGTCTGGATGTCGGTTAGCACGCTGTGCCGCTGGTTGAACGTGCCGCGCTGGGAGTCCTGGCCGGTGAGCCGGACCGGGGTCCCCTGCTTGACGAGCGAGGCAAAGGCGAGCAACTCGGCCATGCCGTAGTCGAACGGGCGCGAGCCTGAGCCCATCTCCATGCGCTGCTCGTAGAGCTTCTTTACCTTGGGATGGATCGCAAAGGTCTCAGGGTATGCGACGAGCGCGGTGGTGAGCTCCTTGACGGTTGCGGCGTCGATGCCGGTTTTCAGGGCCTTGTCCTCGGCCGAAAGCGCGCCGCCGTGGTACTTGTCCCAATAGCCGGGCAGGGTGGCGAGATGCGGGACGTGGTCGGCCTGCGTGGCCTTCTTCTGGTCGGCCAGAAACGCCTCCTGCATCGATGCCACCTCGGCCGCGGGATCGACGCCGATGCGCTTCGCGTAGGTCTTGTAGAGCTCCGGCATGTCCTTGATGATGGCGTAGCGCTTGGGCGAGGTGACGGTCGGGTCGTCGACCTCGGAGTGGCCGTGGCGGCGATAGCCGATCAGGTCGACAACCACGTCCGAGCCGAACTTGGCGCGGTACTCGGCCGCGATTGTGGCCACGCGGATGACGGCGTCGGGGTCCTCGGCGTTGACGTGGAAGATCGGGATCGGCAGGCGCTTGGCGATGTCGGTCGCAAAGCGCGAGCTGTTCGATTCCTCCGGGACGGCGGTGAAGCCAAGCAGATTGTTGACGATGACGTGAATTGTTCCGCCGACGTTGTAGCCGTGGAGCGTGGCCATGTTGAGGGTTTCGGCAAGGATGCCCTGGCCGGCAAAGGCCGCGTCCCCGTGCAGGACGATGGGCAGAACCTTGTGCTTGCCCTTCTGGCTGTGCGTTTCGACGTCGAGCCGGGTCTGCTTGGCGCGCGCGCGGCCGAGCGCCACCGGGTCCACTGCCTCCAGGTGGCTCGGGTTCGAGACGAGATGGAGCGCCATCTTTTCGCCCCGCGGCGAGACGTACTCGCCCGTCGCGCCCTGGTGGTACTTCACGTCGCCGCCGCCCATGGTGGAGCGCGGGTCGACATCCTCGAACTTGGTGAAGATCTCGATCGCGCCGCGGCCGATGGTGTTGGTCATCACGTTGAGCCGTCCACGGTGGCTCATCGCAACCACCGCAGCCGTCGCGCCGACGCCGGCCGAGACCTCGAGCGTGCGGTCGAGGTACGGGATCAGGACCGTCAGGCCCTCGAGCGAGAAGCGCTTGGTGCCGAGATAGCGGGCCTGGATCACCTGCTCGAAGATCTCGGCCTTGATGAGCTCGGTCAGGACGCGCTGCTGGTCGACCGCGGGCGCGGCCTGCTCCATCCGGGCCTCGATCCACTCGCGCCGCTCGGCGTTGGCGATGTGCATGAACTCAACGCCGATGGTGCCACAGTAGAAGCGGCGAGCCTCCGCGGCGGCATCCTCTTCGCCTTCTGGGATGGTGGCCGGAAAGGGCTCGCCCGGCAGGTACTGGCCGAGCGGGTCAAGCGTGGTCTGCAGATAGCCCCAGCGGCGAAACACATCAAACGTCATCTCACGTCCCGCGCTCATCCCCGTGGTGCTATTGGCGGAGCTCTCGTTGGCCGCGGCCATTGCTGTCTTCTTTACCTTTGTCGCCATTGCTGCCGATCCTCATCCCTTGGCGCGCGCGTAGAGCGCCAGACTGCGTGCGAAATCAGAACTTCCGCGTCATTGGTATGCTAGACCTATCCTGCGGGAATTGGCAGGGCCTAAACGATATTCGCACCATACGAATACTCCACGGTAACGGTAGACCCAGTGAGCCCCTCATGATCCGTCTGACGATCGCAGCTCTTCTCCTTGCTCTGGCCTCCGCCGCCGCCCAGAAAGCCCCGCCCGCGCCACCGGTTGCAGCGCCGTCGACCGCTGAGGCGCGCCCTTTACCCGACCTTCCCACGCTCATGAAGCAGGTGGAGGCGAACCAGAAGGCGGCCGAAGACGCCCAGAAGAACTACATCTACAAGTCGTCGATACGCTTTGAGAAGCTGGACGAACATGGCGATGTGAAGAAAACGACGTCGCAGGTGGATGAGGTCTTCTGGCTGAACGATGTACAACTGGCGCGGACGCTTGAAAGGGACGGCAAGCCGCTGACGCCGGACGAGGCGAAGAAGGAGAATGAGCGCATCGACAAGGAGGCGATCAAGATTCGCGAGAAGCGCGACAAGGCTGAATCCGAGGGCAAGCGCACCGATAGCCGGGGCAACGTCATCGCGCCACTCTCGCGCTACCTGGAGCTGGTGACGCTCAGCAACCCGCGCCGCGAGATAGTGGAGGGACGGCCCGCGATCGTGCTGGACTTTACCGGCGACGCCGGGGCGAAGACCTACAATGCGCCGGAAAAGTTTGTGAAGGAACTCGCCGGAACCATGTGGGTGGACGAAGACGACAAGGTAGTCGAGCGCCTGGAGGGGCACTTCGTGAACGGGTTCAAGCTGGGCGGAGGCCTGCTGGTGAGCGTCAGCCAGGGGACGCATTTCACGCTGATGAGCCGTAAGATCAACGGCGAGGTGTGGCTGCCGACGTCGATCACAGGCAACGGACACATCCGCGCGCTGCTGCTGTTCGCGACCGAGGGCGATTTCGCGCTGCAGACGAGCGATTACCGGAAGTTCAAGGCGACGTCGAAAGTGTTACCGACGTTTACGCCGGTTCCGGAGACGCCGGAACCCAAGCAGTAGCGCAGATGTGAAAGGTACCCGCCACCTTCGCGAGTCCAAGTACAGCGCTAGTCGAACCGCAGATCCCTACGGATGACAACAAAATACAAACGCAGGCGAGGTCTTTGCTGTCCTTCCGTAACGCAGCGGAGAATCTGCGGTTCGGATCGGCACTACACTGCACGGAGCGCTTGCAACGCGGGAGGGGACAGCCGGAGCCATCCCCTTCGCAGATCTTGTTGTGGTGCTGGTTCGAGTTCCGTGAGAGCCTATGCGCTCTACGAAGCCAGGAGATTAGAGAGGCTGAACGTCAGACGCCTGCCAGCCCTTCGGTCCCTTGACCACGTTGAACTGCACAGCCTGACCCTCTTGGAGGCTCTTGAAACCGTTCGAGTTGATCGCCGAGTAGTGTACGAATACATCCTCGCCGTTCTGACGGCTGATGAAGCCAAACCCCTTGGCATCGTTAAACCACTTCACAGTTCCCTGTTCCATTTTGGTTAGTCCCTTATTGCACTTGAATTTGCCGCTAGCAACAGATTTGGGGTTCAACGGGTACGGCCTTGCAGAAACCAATCTGTTTCAAACGATGACCAAAGGTTAGCATGAAGTGGAATACTTTTGTGCAAAAAGTTTGCTTATTTAGGTTCTGCCGCGAGACCGGTGCAACCTATTCCGGCAGGTGAGAACGGACGATCTCTTCACTCCGCGCCAGGACCTCATCGAGCGAGAGCCTGGTGGAATCCAGAATGACCGCGTCCTCGGCGGGTTTCAACGGCGATTGCGCGCGGTTACGGTCGCGGTCGTCGCGCTGCTTCATCTCGTCGATGACCGACTGCTCCGTCACCCGGGCGAGCTCGTGGACGTTCGAAGCCACCTGCTGGAAGCGGCGATTTCCGCGAACCTCGGGCGAGGCATCCAGGAAGATCTTGACCTCTGCGTCGGGAAAGACCGCGGTGCCGATGTCCCGGCCTTCCATCACGACGCCGCCGGCCTGGCCGAGCAGGCGCTGCTGGTCCACCATCCACTCGCGCACCCGCGGATGCACGGACGCGCGCGAGGCCCCGGCCGTCACGTCCGCGTCGCGGACCCGGCGCGACACGTCCATGCCGTCAAGCAGGACGCGGTTGCCGTCGCGCGTGGGCTCGAGCATGATCTTGGTATGGTGGCAGAGATCGAGCAGCGATGCCTCATCGTCCAGGTCGAGGTCGCCGTCGATGGCCTTGTAGGCGAGCGCGCGGTACATGGCGCCCGTCTCCAGATTGAGGAAGCCGAAGCGCCGCGCCAGGTGCGCGGCGAGCGTGCTCTTGCCGGCACCGGCCGGACCATCGATGGCGATGACTGGTTTTTCGCGCTTGGTCGGCATGGGCTACTCGTCCTCGCGCTTGCGCTTTACGGGCGCAAAGCCGCCTGGCTTGCCGCCAAACGGCTTGCCGGCAAAGGGCGGACGCTTCTGGCCGGGTTTGCGAAAGGGCTTCTGGCCGTCGGCGAATTTGGCAAACGGATCACCCTTTGCTGCGAAGGCGGACGGCTTGGCAAACGGCTTTTTGCCTGCAAAGCCGCCGGGCTTGGCACCGAAGCCGGGTCGGTCGCCACGCGGACGATCGTTGCCGCCGAAGCTGGGCCGGTCGCCGCGAGGCCGGTCGCTGCCACCGAAGCTCGGGCGCGGGCGGTCGCCGCCGCCAAAGCTGGGCCGGTCGCCGCGAGGCTTGTCGAAGCCGCCGCTGCGAGGCTTGTCGAAGCCGCCGCTGCGAGGC
>CAXUDC010000156.1:0-8268 GCA_964249685.1 uncultured Acidobacteriaceae bacterium | reverse complement strand
TCGTCACAGACGTGGATGGCGTGCGACCGTTCGTCTGCGGAGAGGCAGGGCTGGCGCAGGTTTTCTGGATGGAGCCAAGGCCCGGTTTGCAGGAAGCTGAGAACCCAGACTTACGCCGCTCGTAGCTGCGCAGGACGAACTGGCAAAGCACCCAATTGATGGCCACGCCGGCCAGGCCGACGATAGGGCAGGTGAAAACGTTTTGCGCGACCGTCTCCCAGAACGACTGGGCATGATTTGCCGAAGCGAGCAGCCAGGTAGAGACAAGGGCAAAGGGCGAAGAGACGAAGAGGGCCCAGCAACGCGGCAGCCAGGAGCGAACCCGCGTGGCGAGCGAAGTACGCCCAGCCTCAGAGCTCATCATGCGCGCCTCCGCCAAGCTCCTGGCCCGGAAGGAGTTGCGCCAGCCGATGCGCTTCAGGCGGGCCCGCTGCGCGGCGAAATCGGCGCAGACCTCGAGCGCAGGATCGCGGCGGCTGCGTTGTCGTAGATCCGCTCTGAGCCAGGTATCTACCAGGTCGCGATGCTGCGGTTGCGGCAGGGACACGAGCGCCTGCCCGGCTGCGCGGCGCACCGCTTCGGACGGATGGTCAAGCGCGTGCTGATAACAGCGCTGCAGGAGCGCCGGACTGACTTCTTGCCGGTGTTGGAGCACGCACGGGATGGCAAACATGGAGGCAGCGGCGACCTTTTTGCGCCGCGCCTCGCTCATCGCCAGCAGCTCTCTTTCTGCGTCCGCGGGCGATATCTGCCGGCTCCAGTACGCTACTTCACCGGCCATGCCGTGGTAGGCCGCGCTCCACAGCATAAAGATTTTCTGCTCGGGCGTTAGCTTCAGGCCGGTCTTGATCTCGTCCGTTATCTTGCGCAGGTATCCACGAGCCAGCAGCCGCTCCGGGCTGCTGCGGAACGTGCCGTCCCGCGCCCCTTTCCGAATGGACTCGCGGAGGTCGCGAAACTCGGCAAAGGCCCGGTTGAGCGTGAACCAGTGGTTGAGCGGCTTGCCGAGCCGGTCGTGGCTAAGCTCGTACCAGAACTCGCTGCCGTGCGGCTCCGCCCGCACGATCTTGTTGGCCTTCAGCAGCTCGAGCGTGCTTTCCACTTCGTCGAGCGAAGCCGTGAACTCCCCCTGGGTCAGCTCTTTGGCGGTGACGGTGCGCTTGACGCCGTCATCGGTGACCATGGCGTCCAGCACATTGCGCGTGAGCAGCAGGCGCTCGGCCGGGACGGAGCGGAAGACCTGCACCACAAAATCCTGCAGGATGGAGTCGAGATCGCCGATGGACTCGAGGTCGGCCTGCGCCAGTGCGTCGGTGCGTCCCCTGGCCTGCGCCTCCGCCAGCAGGTTGCAGCAGGCAATCTGCAGCATCAGCGAGTCGAAAGTTTCCGGCTCCAGCAGGTCCAGCAGCCCGCCGACGAGGTTCGAATCGAAGCGGATGCCGGCCTTGAGCAGCGGCCGCGTGATGGCCTCGCGCGCGCCGAACGCGGTCAGCGGGCGCAGGCGGTAAGTACTTGCAAACCAGCCCGGAACGGATTCGCGAAAGACGTCCAGCTGCGGCAGGAAATCTTCACGGAGACTCATCAGGATGCGCAGGTCGATCTCCGGATTGCCGAGCTGGGCGGCCAGGTAGCCGGCAAGCTCGCGGTGCAGCTCCGGCTGCTTTGGAAAGCGCACGAACAGCTCCTCGAACTGATCCAGAACCAGCAGAAAGGAGGGGCGCCCCGTGCCCGGCGTTCCCTTGCCCAGCGCATCCTCGAGCTTGCCCTTGACGTCTTCAAGCGGATTGGCCAGCACGCGCGCATACACCCCTTCCATCCGCAGGCGGGGCAGCGCGGGAAAGATACCGGCCAGGATCAGCGACGTCTTGCCTAAGCCGGAGGCGCCGTACAGGATGACGGTACGGTCGACCGCGAGGCGCGCGACGATCTGCTCGATCTCCTCATCGCGCCCGCCGAAGGTGTCGAAGTCCGCAGGTTGAAACGAATCGAGGAACTTGAACGGGCCGGGGGTAAAGTGGCTCAGGTTTTCGGGGATCGCATCTCTCATGCGCCCTCCTGCAGCAGCGCTTCGCAGACGCGCTCCAGCGAGTCGTCCAGCCAGCAGACGTCGTACTTGTGCCAATAGGCCTTGTCCGCCGGCGAAGGATGCGCGGCGACGAAGTACGTGGGGCCCTGCACGCGGTTTTGCGTCTCCAGAAAGCGCGCCGCCATGCGCCGGGCGACCGTGTCTCGCGGCGACACGCCGAGAAAAAGCGTGCATCGCCCGACGGCCCCGCGCAGGTGCGAGCGCACCACCGCCGGCAGATTGGCGATATGCTCGCCGAGCGCTTCATGCTCTTCTTCGGTCAGCACCAGCGTTCTTTCATTGCGGATAATGCCCGTGGGGCATAGCAGCAGCGTCCCCGAAAGGTCCATGCCGCCCAATCCCTGCAGCGATTCCGCAATGGCGACCGGGGTGCGAATCTCCCGCAGCGACGTTTCGAGCAGGCCGTCGAAGTGCGTGTAGATGATGCCCGGAAGCTGCAGCCGGGCAATGGCGGCAAACAACGGCGGCGGCTGGCAGCCCGCGTATTTCTGGCGAATCGCCTGGATCAGCCTGAAGCGCCGGCCCGTGTACTCGAAATGATGGCAGACCCAGGGCAGCAGCGCGGCGGCGTAGCCCTCGTCCAACGAGCCGCCGGCGGGCCACTCGAACCCGCACTGCTCGGCCAGGTGCCGGCCCAGGTCCAGCAGGCTTGGGTAGCCTTCTCCATCGCGTTGCGCGCCGGCCCGAAGCACGCCCGGGCCCAGCACCAGCACGCAATCGCGCTTGCGGATGGCTTCCAGGCATTCCCCCAGCTCGTGCGAAGGCGGCGGGCCTTCTATCAAAATCTCCGGCTCGTCCAGCTTCGGCACGGCCTTCGGCAGCAGCAGGCGATCGTAGTGCTCCGCCAAGTAGAGCACCGGCGTGATGAACCCGCGCACGGTGCTGTCGCGCATGCCGTGATACAGCTTTTTGCGCGCGGTCGCCATGGCACGGTCGACCATGCCGGCTTCCGGAGACATTTCCGTGAGCAGCTCGCGGTAAAAATGTCCGGTAAAGTCGTCCGCGCTTTCATCCGCGATGCGGTACCGCATCGCCACCACCGCAGCAATGCCCTTGCGCAATAACGCCGGGGCCGCGGCGCTCAGCGATTGGCTTCTTGCCACCTCCGCGCCTGAGCAGCAGTTCAGCACCACCAGGCGCGGCGGGTGCCGATTAAACGTGTCGGCAAAGGCTTCGCCTGGGACGCGGCAGCTCTGGCCCCAAGCATCGTTCAGGATGACGTAGAAGTGCTTGTCGTCATTGACCTCGCCATGCCCGATGTAGTGGACGATGTCCCACCGGCTCTCTGATAGCTTCGTTTCGAGCACCTCCGGGTAACCTTGCCCTGCAGGAGCACAATCGCCGCGGTAGACGGATTGGCTTCGCAGATGCGCCGCAGCCGGTCCCTCCTGCGCGACGTTCAACCCGGTGCCGTCCGGGATGACGACCAGGATGGCCAGCGGTCCCGGGCGAGGGTCTCCTTCGTCCTGGGCTTGGATAAGCGGGAAGCGTCGAAGGGCTCTCGTACGAGCACCGCGCCGCCCTCCAGCACGCACGTCTGCAAACCCTTGCCGCCTTCGCGAATCTCGATATGTAAGGTCTGGGCCACAGTTGAAGGAAAGGAGAAGCTAAGCCGCTAAAGTAAGTGATTGGTTGGTGTAGCGTCATATTTCGCTTAGAGAACACGTTTTTTGCGGAGAAACTAAGTTCACGACAGGTCCAGCCTAGCCAGCGGATCGCCGTAGAAACAATAAGCCGCCAGGGTATCGTTGCTTTCCTGTCCGGAATAGGCGCGGGCGCGGATGTCGCCCAACGCCTCGGCAAAGGTATGGCCTTCAAGAACGCGGGTGTAAAACTCCTTGGTAACAGCAAAGGCGGCGGAGTCGCGCACCGCCCACAGCGGCGCCACCACGGCGGCGGCCTGCAGCTCGATAAATGAGTTCGCAAAGCCGCCCACGCCATCGAGCGCGGGCACCGCGCCGCCGACCTCGCACGCATTCAAAAACACCAGGGGCCGCGCCGCAAAGGCCTCCTGGAAGCCGGCAAGCTGCAGCACCTGCTCGCAATCCAGCCGGCCCTCCTCATCCAGCAGCAGCAGCTGCAGGGAACCGGTGCGGCTGCCGTGGCAGATCAGGTGCACAATGCCCGGGCGGGAGCCGCAAAGGCCCGCGTTGATGCCTTCGATCGTCGCCGGCGTCAGCTGGTGCGCGTCCAGCGTGCTCTTCGACAGATCGAGAAGGAAGTTCATCTCCTTCGGCGCGTTTTCGAGCCCCGAGTCTTTCGGCACAATCAAGAACGCCGTGCGCCCGCCGACCCGCTGCGGCGGAGCTTGGTAGTCGCCCGTAACCCAGCGGCCCATGCGGAAACGCACGCCCAACGGAGCCGCGCCCTTGCCGCCCGGCAGCATCAACTCCCACGGGATATACGGCTCTTCCGACTGCACCAGCATCGTCTTCGCGGGTCCGGCTGCGGCCTTTTCAATCAAGGCGCGCGTCTTGTCCGGAAGCGTCTCCCAGAACTTGACCCCGGAGGAGCGGAGGCTCGCGACCTGGCCCAGGGCGCCGTTGGCCATGAACTGCTGCATGCGCTCCTCCACCACCTCGCGGGTGGACGAACGGAATGGCCACTTCTCATCTGTCATTTCCGCGCCGTAGGAGGTGCGCACGCGATAGACAGAGTCGTCGATGCGGCTGCGCCTGGTGACGACCACGCGCAGATCGGCGGGGACGGCACCTGGGTCCAACGCCATGGCCGCGGGCGCGTCCGCGTTGGGCAGCACGACCTCACCCCGCGCCGGCGCCTGCTTCTTCGCGGCCTTTGCTTTTGCTGCCGAAGCCAGCCGCTTCCACGCCAGACGCCCCCTGCGGAGCTCCAGAAAGCGGGTGACCTTGCCGGAAGCCCGGCCCTCATACTCGAAAAACACAGTCACCGACATGGGCTCTTCCGCAGCCGCGGCCACCGCCAAAGGCTCCGCCATGCCCAGCGTAAAACGAACCATGTCGCTGACGCCCGAAGCCACGTCCAGCGTCAACGCCGCGTCCGCCGGCAGGTCCGCGAGAACGAAATGGCTGGAGCAATCCGCCCAGCACTGGATGCGGCAGCTCTTCAACGACTGCGGCACGGTCAGCTCGACAGCCCTGGTCGCGGACCCTTCCTCCGGTGTCTCCTGGTCCAGGAAGACCATCAGCGGCTGCGCGCCGCCGGCCAGCGGCTCCCCGGCAAAGTCCAGGTGCGGCGTCGCGCGCACGGACCGGGTCGGCTCCGGCGCCTGCGTTGCGGGAGCGTCTACGGCCTCCTTCGCGGCCTTCTTCGCCGCAACCTTCTTCGCTGGTACCTTCTTTGCCACGGCCTTCTTCGTTGGGGCGGGCACCTTCAGTACCGGACCGCGTTCGATCGTGCCGCGCTCCGCGAGCGAAGCGGTCTTGCTGAAGCCCTTGTAAGCGATCATCCGCTTTGCGTCGGCCAGCGACTCCGGCATCCGGGCACCGCTCCCCTGCGCGCCACCGTAGGACCGCTCGCCTTCCGAGCGCCATTCAGCCCTCTGTGGCGATCTTTCGAAGGTCGCTGCCGGCAGACCATACGACGGGTACGCATCGCGAGTAGTAGCCCGGCCGAGCTTCTTGGGTGCCTGAGCCCGGTCCGCGGTTTGTTCCAGCAGCGTCAGCACCGCCTGCACCGTCATGCGTGCCCTGATTCTTTCCAGCGTGGCAGGGGGCGGCGACGCCAGCGACAGGCTGCTGAACGCGGCCAGCAGGCGCCGGCGAAACGCAGCCAGAGACTGCTCGGTATCGATGGTGAAGGAAGCAAGAGCGCGCTCAAGACTCTTGGCCGTCAGCGGAACGGTTCTGCCGGGGATGAGACTCGCCGCAAGTGCCGCGGCTACCTGCTTCCTGTTTGAGGGCGCCATGACGTGAAGCTCCTGACTCTGGATTAGGGAACAAACGGCCTGGTTCAAAACCTGCGGCAAGTGATCCGCGCGATGCGGGGCCCTGTGTCATCCTTCTCACTCCTGAACGGAAGGTGCAGCTGCACCAGGCAAGCACGCTAAACGACTGTCTCCTCATGGTTCAATGCGCCGTCTTCATCCAGGTACCGGATGTGCAGCGTTTCCCCATGGAAATCCAGCACCGCAAAGCCGAACTTCGCCCATCGTTCCAGCCCGCTTTGCAGATAGCCCTTGTACTCCCATGCTCCTGGCGCTTTCACGGCGTCATCTTCCTTGTGGAACTGGTAAACCGGCACACCGCCGTGTCCCAGGCAGTTTGCAAAACGCAGCCGTGGCAGCGAGTGATACGTCATGCAACGGTGCTCGTGGCCCCAGATCCAGCCGGCCACCTCGAGCTGCTGCAGCACGGGTTCGATCGCCGCGGTGACCTTGGCTGAAACACCCTCATACGCGGTCAGGTATTGATGGTGGCTGAGCAGGATCGTCTTGCGCCCGGGCAGCGCCGCACCCAGCATCCACGGAATC
Organism: uncultured Acidobacteriaceae bacterium; assembly: GCA_964249685.1. GTDB lineage: Bacteria > Acidobacteriota > Terriglobia > Terriglobales > Acidobacteriaceae > Edaphobacter. Next base: position 1,732 of record CAXUDC010000156.1, on the reverse strand, counting down.
TGGTCGCCGGCAAACGCCGCGTCCTCGTACGACGTATCCATCCCAAAGATCTGCCACTTGGAGTTCGCCATCTGGAACAGGCTGGACCTGCCCTGCCAGGGCGCAAAGCGCGGGTCGGCAAGCGCGTAATCGTAGTAGCCGTGCCCGCCCGAAAACATATCGTGATTGCCGTTCAGGTTGAATGAACCGATCGTGCCGCTTTCCGACAGCTTCACGGGCCAGCAATCGTCCGCAAGGAAGCGGTCGCGGTACTCATTCTTCCAGCCCGAGTAGTACACGTCGCCCAGGTGGATGACGAACTGCTGCAGGTTTTTGCCGATGCCGTCATCCAGCTGCACCCGCATCGCCTTGGCCACCTTCTGCGCCCGAGGCACGCCGCTGCCCCAGTCGCCCACCACGACCATGCGCACGTGGTCGTCGTTGAAGGGGACGGGCTGCTCGCGGACGGGCCTGGGCACGAAATCGGCTTTTCCACGAAAGAACCGCATCCCTTGCGCAAACAGCGAGTTGATCCAACGGATATCCGCCGGCTCAAACGGTCCGACCGCCCGGTTTGAACCACTGTTGTAACGCGGATCCGCCCAGCCGCGCCCGGTGATCAGCGCATTGCCGCCGCGCCGCCCGCTCAGCGGAGGAGCCGCCACCAGCGCCGGCCGGTTCGTCTGAACGTGGGCTTCAATCGCAGACTGCAGGTTGGCCAGCTCCGGCGTGCTGGCCAGAAATGCCCTCGCTTCCGCGGCCGGGTCTTTGGACGAGCCATCGCTGACCTCCGCGTGCGCCGGCTGCGTGGCCGCACTGTGCAGCGCTTTGTCGATATCCTCTCGCAGCCTCTCACGTTCGCCCGCGTCCAGCGGAGGCGGCTCGCTCGCCGCGCGGGGCAGGTCCCCGGATGGCTTGTTCGCCGCTTTCGACATTTGACCGAGCAAGTTGACCAACAGCCGCTTGTCCAGCACCGCTTCGATCATTGCGCGTCCTCTAAAAGGAAAATACTTTATTTGGAAAATATACAGCCGCGTGTCGCCTTTTCTACTTCTTGTCGGTAAATTATTTCGCACTATCCTCTTCTATCCAGCGTCACCTCACGGCGATTGTTGCTGCCACAAGCATAAAACCGAGTAACTCCTGTCCCGCTGTTAGACTGGCTGATAAGATGATTGAGAGGGTCGTAGAGGTTGGCGATTCCATCCGGATAGACAGGACATTTCCCTCAGCATCGTAAGTGAATGGACCACCAGTAATGTTGCCCGCAGCGTCATAGACGAGGGCCGTATTGTGATTTGTGGCAGGGTTAGAGGAGAGCTGCGGCTGGGGCGCGCCGACTGCAGCTCCGGCACCGAGCGTCTGGTTCAGCCTGTTACCGTACCGATCGTAGGTCCAACTCATCGGAAGGCCTTAGGACGTGTAGTTGATTGACTGCAAGCGGTTGAAGGAGTCATAGCCCACGCTGTTGGGCCCAAGAACAGGTAATCGTTCCGCCCGGAGGCAACGTGATGGAAGCCAGTCGCGATGTCACCGCTCCGTCCGTTGCTCCCGGCGTGAGCTCGTAGGTAAGTGATAGAACGACCTATCTGCGAGAGTAACCGTGTCTAAAAGATCGACTGAGTTGCTGCCATACTCCGAAATGTATTCGCATTGGAAATTCGTCCGGATTGTGCAGGTATGATAAGTGAGAGAAGCCCTAGAGGCTGTTAGGGACTTTGTACCTGTTTAGGTTCTTTGCTTGGCTGTTTGG
>CAXUDC010000155.1:6506-8293 GCA_964249685.1 uncultured Acidobacteriaceae bacterium | reverse complement strand
GTCGCTGCGGCTACCCTCAAGGTAAACCGGTCTAATGCACCGGCGCATCATTCGAAGGCGGCTTGATCTTGCCAATCAAGATCACCAGCGGCACCATCAACGCGCAAAACACTGCCAGAATATGAATGATATCCAGATAAGCCAGCATCGCGGCCTGCCGATGCAGCATGTTGTAGATCTGCCCCATCGCACTGTAGACGCCGCCCATGCCGCCCGTTGCCAGGTTGAAGCCGCCTCCACCCCCCGGGCTGCCGCCGTGGTACGCCGGTGCCAGCGACTGCACGGCCGTGTCGAACCCGGGGCTGCCCGGCGTCAGGTTGCGGATCATGTAGGCTTCGTGCCGCTGCGAGCCACGGCTGAGCATCGTCGCCACAAACGCCGTGCCGACCGACCCACCAATGTTGCGCGCCAGGTTCGTCAGCCCGGATACATCGTTGTTCTCACTGCGCGCCACGCCCGTGTAACTGATCGTATTGATCGGGATAAAGAGGAACGCGAGCCCCGACGCCTGGTAGACCCGCACCCACATAATATATTTAAAGCTCGAATCGAGCGACAGCGTCGACATCAAAATCATCGACGTAGCCAGGATCCCGAAGCCGAAGCAGATCAGCCAGCGCGGGTCCGTGCGCCCGATCAGGAAGCCGACCAGCGGCATCATCAGCATAATGCAGATGCCGCCCGGTGAGATCACAAAGCCCGCCAGTTCCGCCGTATAGCCCAGCAGCGTCTGCACGAATTGTGGAATCAGCACGGTCGTTCCGTAGAGTGAGAAACCGAGCACGAACATTAGCACGAAGGGAATCGCAAACGTCTTGCGCTTGAACAGCGTCAGGTTCAGGATTGGGCGGTTGCCGACCTTAAGCTGGTAGAGTTCCCAGAAGATGAGCGTTATCAGCGAAGCGACGCACATGCACGCAAAGAAAACGATGAGGTGCGACGAGAACCAGTCGTCCTCCTGGCCCTTGTCCAGCAGGAACTCGAGCGAGCCAAAGCCCGTCGCCAACAGGCCGAAGCCGAACAGATCCAGCTTCATCCCGTATTTCTTCGATTCCGCAACCTCCCGCGCGACATGCGGTGGGTCTTCCACCAGCCGGTTGGTCAGGAACAGCGACAGCATCGCGATCGGCACGTTGATGAAGAAGATCCACCGCCAGTCGTAGTTGTCCGTGATCCAGCCGCCGAGCGACGGCCCAATCGCCGGCGCGCAGACTACCGCGAGCCCGTACAGCGCGAACGCCTGCCCACGCTGTTTCGGCGTAAACGTGTCGGCCAGAATCGCCTGCTCCGACGGCGCGAGTCCGCCGCCGCCCGCGCCCTGCAGCACGCGGCAGAAGATCAGGATCGGCAGCGAAGGCGCGAGCCCGCACAGCATGGACGAAACGCCGAACAGCACCACGCAGATCATGTAGAACTTTTTGCGCCCGATGAACGTCGTCAGGTACGCCGACGCGGGCAAAATAACGGCGTTTGAAACCAGGTAGCTCGTCAGCACCCAGGTTGCCTCGTCCTGGCTCGCGCCCAGCGACCCGGCAATATGCGGCAGCGCCACGTTGGCAATCGAGCTGTCGAGCACCTCCATGAAGGTCGCGAGCGTAACCGTCAGGGCGATGGCCCAGATATTGGCCTTCGGTTTCCAAGCCGCGTCCGAGCGCTTCAGCGCCTCGATCTCTGCGGCAGACCCGTGTACGTGAACATCCTGGAGAGTAGCGGTAGCGGCTGCCATGGTTTTGGATTCGATTCTACCCGCACACGGCCGGATGCACTATGTTCTGTTTCATCCTGCC
>CAXUDC010000155.1:0-6406 GCA_964249685.1 uncultured Acidobacteriaceae bacterium | reverse complement strand
TGCGCCCGGCCATACTCTTTCGGTAAAGCTGTATCGCTGAGCTCGCCGCTGGAGCTCACTTGCTTGTAGCATGGCTAGACATGCATCCGGACATAGAAAAGCTGATGGCACTGCAACTGCTCGACATGGAGGCGAAGCGGCTGCGCGATGAGATCGCCGCGCTGCCCAAGCTGGTCGCGCAGCTGGACGCAAAGGCTAGGGCAACGATCGGGCAGCGCGCGGTCGTGCTCGACCTGATCGTGAAGGAAGAAGCGCTACGGCGCAGGCAGGAATCCGACGTCAAGGATCGCCAGGCGAAGATTGCGCGGGCGAAGAAGCAGATGGACCTGGCGACGACCACCGTGCAGGTCGGCGCGTACGAGCATGAGATCGCCTTTTCCAAGGGCGAGATCTCGAAGCTCGAGGACGCGGAGCTCGAGTCGATGGAGCGGTCCGAAGAGCTCGAAGCGCAGAAGAAGCTGGCTGATGCGGCCGTCGCGGACGCCGAGCGCAAGCTCTCCACCGAGACCGCGCGTGCAAACGAAACCGTGGCCGCGGACAAGATTGCGCTGCTCGAGGTAGACAAGCGCCGCGGAGGCCAGCGTGCGACGATCGGCGAGGATTCGCTCTCGATCTACGACCGGATCGCGCGGTCGAAGGGCTCGGGCGTCGCGGAGGCAAAAGGGCAGAAGTGCTTGGCGTGCCAGATGATGGTGCGGCCGCAGAAGTGGAACGACCTGCGCGAGCCGGACAATCGCGAGCTGATGACGTGCGAGTCCTGCGGGCGTCTGCTCTACTACAACCGCGCGACGGACGCGTCGCAACGCAAGCCCGCCGAGCCCCAAAAGATAGATCAGATGAGTATCGCGGCGCGCATTGTGAGGGGCCTGTGAGCGTGCGAAAACGGATTTGCGTCGATATGGACGAGGTGATCGCAGACGCCGTCGCCGAGCATCTCCTGCGGTACAACCGTGACTTTTCGGACAATATTACGGTTGCGGATCTCGAAGGGAAGTGGCTTTGGGACGTGGTGCAGACGGATCGGCACAACGCGCTCGAGGCTTACCTGCGCTCGGATGACTTTTTCGCGGTGCTCGGAGTGATGGCTGATTCGCAGCGGGTTCTGGAGCACTTGCAGACGCGGTATGACGTGTTCATCGCGACCGCCGCGATGGAGGTTCCGACCTCATTTACCGCGAAGTACAAGTGGCTTGGGCAGCATTTTCCGTTCATCGCGCCCTCGCATATCGTGTTTTGCGGAGACAAGAGCATCCTGCACGCGGATTACCTGATCGACGACAACCCGAGGCAGCTGGGGCGGTTTCTCGGCGAGGGAATTCTGTACAGCTCACCTCATAACGTGAACGTCACAACGTACAGGCGCGTAGCAAACTGGCTGGAAGTGGAGAGGATGTTTTTAGGATAGCTGGAGAATTCAGCTGGCATTCGCGCCCTAAAGCAACTTTTGGCCAGATGTAATCCAATACAGTTGACTTGGTGGAAGTGTGTAGGACTCAGGTCAAATTACCTAAAAATACAGAGTCTTTGCTTCTTTGATTGTCATTCCCGCAGAAATCTGCGTTTGAAGCGCAACCATCCCAATAGGGACAGCTATAAGTGAGTCAGGGCGTGCGCTTAGTCAGGTCTTCACGTTCCACAACCAGATGCTCGCGCTTCAGCGTAACTACCTGCGTGTCGATCTTTTGCGTATCGCGGCGAATCAGGTGGACCTCTTCCCGCAAGACAAGCTGTTTTGTAAGTATTAGGCGCTCTTCGACGAGAGAGTAGATGGTTCGGCCAGCTTCCTCGCGGACCGGTGGTGCGGCATCGACTGGCTCGTTCTTGAGGATGCGTTCTACGTCGTAGGTACGCACGGCGAGCGGCTCATTGAGCGCAGTCTGGAACTCTTCAACCGTCTTCTCCAAACGTATCTTTCCCGTTTCAACCGTGCGCCTGCCCACTTCCAACTGCTCTTCAACGATAGGGATGATCAGGTTTGCGGGTTCAGCAGCGGTGGAGAGGGCTTCAAAGGCCGACGTGGTCTCCAACTGTTCAAGGAGGCGAGTATCGATACGCAGGATGCGGCCGTCGGAAAACTGGAGCGCAGTGGTCTCGCGATCAAGGCGAAAGTCGCCAGCGACAGTGAGCAGGTTCTCCGGGGAGGGAGTACGAGTGAAATCGCGGGGAGAGGTCATTACTATCCTGGGGCTTCTGAGCCAAGTACTTGGATGGAAGCGCGAGACTTTGGTCCCACGATCAATCGATTGCGATGAATGGGCTTTAGCCCCAGCTATTACAGGGTGTGACGGAAAGGTCGAATCATACCTTTCCTGGAAGCATTTCTTACGGGTAGAGCAGTGACAGTCGAGCCGCAACTCCCCACAGAATGACAACAAACGCAAGTTGCCTTTTGTTGTCATTCCGTAACGGAGGAATCTGCGGCTCGGTCCGACACTACTTTGCCCAAATGAAGCTAGTAGCGGTTAGTGGTGGTGACAGTTTCGCCGGGGATCTGTTCCACGTTCACTTCTGTCTTGCGGACGCTGTCCTTCACTGTTTCCGTGTGCTGACTGGCCTGCTTGCCGACGAGGACTTCCTCGACCACGCGGCTCGTCTTGCCGACAACCGCCTCTTCACCGGTCGCGTTGAGTTCCAGGACACCGCCGCTGCCAGCAGTAAAGTCAGCCGCGGTTGCGGGGCGGTCGACGACGCGACGCTCCACGTTGATAAACTCGTCGCGCAGCGTGACATCGGCCGCAACAGGGCTTTCCACCACGTGCGAGTAGACGCGCACGCCGCCGCGATCGACCTCGCGCTTGCCGACGACAAGCGATTCCTCGACGATCGGGATTGCGGTCTGGCCAGTCAGTTCAGCCGAGGCGCCAGCGCCACCGTAGACCGGCGTGCCGGCGTCCGCCGCCTGCTTGTTGCCGTCAATATCGCGCGCGCCATGCTGCTTCAGGGTCGCGGCGATCGTGGCGGCTTCGCTGTCTTCGACCGTTACGGCAAGCAGGGCTCCACCTTCATTGACGCCCGAGGCGTAGTGGTTGTGCGCGTCGTCATCCCCGCCGGACAGGGAGGAGAAGAAGTGGCTGATCTTGCCCCCAACCCCCTTGCCGGAGTACTCGGAACCGGTGGTATCGGTGTGGCTGGTTTCCTCGGTCGTGTTGGCGACAACAGTTGCCTTCTCATAGCCCTGGGAAGCGAGGGCCTGCTTAACCTGTTCTGCTTGGGCGAGGGTGCTGAAGAGTCCTACGACTGTCTTTGCCATGATACGGTTCTCCTGGTTGGTGGTTAGTGCGAAGTGGACGACGTACTCCCGAAGCTGCTGAGGGAAGTTACTTTTGCGAGAACAGTTCCACACGGCGGTTGTCGGCCTTGCCGGCAGCGGTGGCGTTAGTGTCGACGGGATTCGAAGCCGCGAAACCCGCGCCGGTAAGCCGGTTCCCGTCGATGCCCTTGCCTTTCAGATACTGGCCGACAGTGTTAGCACGCTGCTGCGAAAGCGTCAGGTTATGCGGGTCGGTGCCGGTAGAGTCGGTAAAGCCTTCGAGACGCATGTGAACTGAGGGATCGTTCTTCATCGCGTCCGCGGCCTTATCCAGGGTCGCCTGTCCGTCCGGGGTAAGGGTCGCTTTATCCGTATCGAAGTGGACGGTGCCGAGATCCGGGAAAGCTGCGGGCGCGACCGGGGCCGAGACTGCCGCGGGGGCTACCGCGGCCGGCTGGTCGTGGTGACGAGTGAGGAAGTAAGCGAGCAGGGCGAGAAGAAGCAGCAAGGGAAGGAGCCAGGCCCAGATGGGAAGGCCTTTCTTGGTTTCTTCATAGATTTTGACACGTTCGGCCATGATGGTTCTCCTGAGATGTGTAATGCAATGGAAGCGCTCTGTTAGTAACCCTTGTGAGTGCTCGCGCTGGGCTCGACCTGCTCTACTTCGACTTCGGTATGGCGCACAGTGTCGTGAATGGTCTCGGTATGTTGAGAGACCTCCTTGCCGACGAGCACCTCCTCGACGACGCGCGCGGACTTGCCGACGACAGCCTCCTCGGCGGTTTCGGTGAGCTCGATAGTGCGCTCACCCTGCAGGGCGAGATCGGCGTCGGTGACAGGGCGGTCGACCGCGTGACGCTCAACTGAGACGTGCTCGTCGCGCAAGGTGACGGACTCTTCGACGGGGATCTCAACTACCCGGCGATAGACGCGAACGCCGCCTGAATCGACATCCCGCTTCCCAACCGAGAGCTCTTCCACGGCGATCGGGATGACCGTGTCGCCTGCTGCGGCAGTCGCCAGCGGCTCTGCAGCTTGAGCGTCGAGGAGAGTTTCATCGATCTTCTCCGCCTTGTGCGCCTCGAAGATATCTTCAACCTTATCCTGATGGTCCGCGATGGCCGACACGACGAGCACAGAGCCGCCCTTTTCAATCCCGTCGAGGAGATGATCGATATCTTTTGTGGGGACGTTGTAGGAGGCGAGAGACTCGCGGGTTGCGGAGCCTGCGCCTCCCAGCGTGGTCACGCTGGATTCGGGCACGCCAGCCTTGAGGATGTCCTCCAGGGCTGCCTGAGACTGACTCTGATGATGAAAGAGGCAGATGAGCGTGGTGAGTTCGTTGGACATGGGGATGCGTTGACTCCGATGAGGAATTTTAGTATTTCGCGGACACTGGTGGAAGTTGCGGCACAGCGTGCGGCCAATTGACGATCGTCGGGGCCTTCGGGTCGATACCTGCAGCCTCGTTACAAAGACTTGGTTGCGGGGACACTCCACGGAGTTGTGAGGCTGGAAGCGGTTTATTTAGATTTCAACTGGGGGAGGGGAACGGGACCCCTCCCCCCCCTCCCCCTGTTTGGTTCTAAGATCTTCATTCTATTGGGGTTTGATACAGAGGTCCGGGGGTAAGTGCTTTGTTTGCTTCGTGGGTGGCTGCAAGATCTTCATTCGATTAGGGTTGACTCGGTCACGGCACGCACTTTTCTGGAGGCGGCAAGGGGAGGAGACGTGCACAAGGGCGTCAAAGCGGCGAGTGCGGGGTAGGCGGACTGCTTCATCGTCGCGCCTTACCCAGTGCAAGTAGATGCGGATCGAGACCGGAGTCAACATTGCGGTACGGCAGGTTGCTGAGATTGTTGAAGCTTTCCTCTGGTTGAACCCGGAAACTGTCTATCGCCCAAGTGGTCGCACCGAAGACTGTAGTCTCGAAGACTATGTTGTGGTCTGCTCCATCCTCAAAGAATATGCCAGCAAAGTGCGAGCCTCAAATGTTGTTGGCAAAAATTGCCATTTCCCCGGCTTGGCACGAAGTCTAAGTCCCATGCCGCCTCATCCGCGCCGGCGTAGCCTGCGAGAATCCCAAAGTAGTGCAAGTGAGCGTTGGCACCCTCGTTGTTGTCAGTCACCGTATTCATACCGATCAGGTTGTAAAAAGAAGTACGAACCATTTTTATTCCAGAACCATAATTGCGATCGATTTGGTTAAAGACGACTTGATTGTAAGCCGCGTTATCCATGGAGATCCCGGGCAACTTGGCCGGTGAAGTTCCATCTGGTAAACGGCCGTAGTTTCCGACAAAATCCCGCTTTAAGTCAGCATCGCTCATTCGCCATCGCTTCCCGTTACCGCGGAACAAGTTAAAAGCGACGACATTGCTAGTAGAACCATTGTCCATACACATACCTTCCTTCGAATTATCGCGGATCGTGTTCTGGACGAAGACGTTCCGAACGCCGCCGTCGGAGTATATGCCTGAGGTCTTGTTCCCGATGATCTGATTACGGATGATTACGTTGTCATGGGGGATCGTGATGCGATCAGTAATCTTCGCCTGTTTTACAAGAATTCCATCCACTCGCAGGAGGGTAGTTGCATCGTCTGCTGGCTCCGCGTTGCGATCGGTGAGAACGATGCCTGCGTGCCAGTTCGACCAACCAAAATCGAACAGCGTTTCATCCCAATAATTGCATACAGCAGGTAACTTTATAAGAAGTGGGACGCCATCTGACCTCCCACTTCTCACATGCTGCTAACGGGAAACCCCTCCAAAAAATAGATGGTTCCCGGAGTCATTGGCCTGAAAGCCTACTGACACGAAAGTGTGCCCTGACTGTTTGAAACACGCAATTGACGGAGTTCCGCCTATCTGTGCGTTGTCGTAGATAGTACTGGTGGTTGTGTAAAATGGATTGGATGAAGAGTAGTTACCGTAGTTCCCAGTAAAGTAGGAATAGAAAAGGTGGTGGTTGGCATCATTCGCTTGAAATACCGAAATATAGTCGTTGACACCATCCGTGTTGCAAATGGAAGGCGTCCCACCAACAGACAGGTTGGTGAAGGATTGAGGCTGTTTGTAAGAACTAAAGTTCTCCGCAAGGCTTTGTAAATAGAGGAGATGAGTACTCTCATCTTGGTATGACAAAGTGAGAGTC
>CAXUDC010000154.1:0-8295 GCA_964249685.1 uncultured Acidobacteriaceae bacterium | reverse complement strand
TCGAATGATGCGCCGGTGCATTAGACCGGTTTACCTTGAGGGTAGCCGCAGCGACCATGCGGAGATCCTTCGCTTCGCTCAGGATGACGGCGAAAGGAAAGAACAGCAGTTACCTCTGAGGTAACTTGGGCCAGGTTGTTTGCACGGAAGTTGAGTGCTGGTCCGAACCGCAGATCCTCCGCTGCGCTACGGAATGGCAACGAAAAGCGGGCGATAACAACGGCAGTAAGGATAGCAGAAGCGCCCATCGTCTTCGGTGTGCGCTTCTGCTTTAATCCCTGATTAGCGGCCGGTCATGTTTTGAACAGCGCGGTGGTAGCCTTCGCGAAAGGCCTCACGGTAATCGTGGTAGACGTTCCGGGGAACGCTGGGGTGGCGGTACTCGTCGCGGTTCTCGGGGGTGAAGGGGCGGTGGTTTTCGGCGTCGCGGTGTGCGCCCTGGATGCCATCGAGGAAGCCCTTGCGGCGGAACTCGTTATACTCTCCTGGGGGCGTGTCCCAGCCGGGCTGGAACATGCCGAATGGAGCTGCGGGCGCGGAGACAGGAGCGGCAAACGCGGCCCCTGTGGTGACGATCATACCGAGTGCGAGAATGCTGCCAGTGATACGTTTCGTGAGCTTCATGTTCAGTCCTTTCGTGGAGCGAAACACTTTGTGTGGAATACCGGGATGTTCTCCGGATGCCTCGGCGTTCCCCTACTTGAACCCCGGTCAGTTGCGGGGAGTTCTCCGCAACAAATGGACGGGGTTTGTGTTTGCTCGAACCGGCGCCTACAATTTACCGCGGGTACTGGCCCTGGTGATCGTCATGGTCCTCATGGCGCTCCATCATATGATGCGTGGCGACGTCGTAGCCGCGCTGGAAGCCGGAGCGGTAGTCGTTGCGCGCAGGCCGCGGCACGGGCGGGTGGCGATACTCCGGACGGTACTGCGAGTTGGGCTGGCGATGCTGCTCGAAGTCAGACCGAGCCGCGCTGATGCCGTCGCGAAAGCCCTGCCGGTGGATGTCATCGTTGTACTCAGAGGGTGGCGCGTCCCAGCCGCCGGGGCCCTGCGGAGGACCGCCGTACTGTGGCGGAGGACCGCCTGGATTCTGATAGCCGCCCTGGTTCTGATAGCCCGGCTGTTGCTGCTGCTGCGGGTACTGTTGAGAGAGCGCGCTTGCAGTCGCGAGAAGCATGGTGGCGGACAGGAGCGGAGTTGCGATCTTGAGGATATTCATGAAGCCTCTTTCGACATACCCCTATTAGGAGACGCATCGCGGACAAAACGTTGTACATCCCGCGGGTTATACCAGGCTTGGATTACGCTCCGCAAACTGGGTTTGGTGCCAGTACGGGTAGGCCTTGGGCAGCGCGCTGACGGCGTCGAGCTTCGCGACCTGCTTCGGCGTGAGCTCCCAGCCGACCGCGCCCAGGTTGGCCTTGAGCTGTTCCTCGTTGCGCGCGCCGATGATCAGCGTCGAGATGGTCGGCCGGCGCAGCAGCCAGTTCAGCGCGACCTGCGGGATGGTCTTGCCGGTCTCCTGCGCCATCGCGTCCAGCGCGTCGACGACCGTGTACAGGTGCTCTTCCGGCACCTGCGGACCGGCGTCCGAGACCATCTTGCTGTTCAGCCGGCTTTCGGCCGGCACGCCCGTGCCGCGGCGGATCTTGCCTGTCAGTCGGCCCCACCCAAGCGGCGACCAGACCAGCGCGCCCACGCCCTGGTCGAGCGCCAGCGGCATCAGCTCCCACTCGTAGTCGCGCCCGACCAGCGAGTAGTACACCTGCTGGCCGACGTAACGGGCCCAGCCGTAGCGCTCCGAGACCGAGAGCGACTTCATCAGGTGCCAGCCGGAAAAGTTCGAGCACGCGATGTACCGGACCTTGCCCGCGAGCACCATGTGGTTGAGCGCCTGCAGGGTCTCCTCGACCGGCGTCATCGCGTCGAACGCGTGCAGGTGGTAGACGTCGACGTAGTCGGTTCCGAGCCGCTTCAGGCTGGCTTCGAGCGACTGCACCAGGTGGTAGCGGCCGCTGCCGATATTGTTTGGGCCCGGGCCGAAGCGGAACGTGGCCTTGGTCGAGATCAGCACGTCCTCGCGCCTGTAGGCCTGCAGAGTTTTGCCCAACGCCTGTTCGCTGCCGCCGCTCGAGTAGATGTCGGCGGTATCGAAGAAGTTGAGCCCGGCATCCATGCAGATGCCGACGAGGCGGTCGGCCTCCTGGGCAGTTGTGCTCGACCAGGCCTTGAAGAACTCGCCGCTGGTGCCGAGCGTGCCTGCGCCAAAGCAGAGCTCGGGTACCATCAAACCTGAACGTCCCAGTTGCCTGTATTCCATGGTGCCTCCTGTGGGATCAGATGCTGGTCGCCACAACTCCGGGTGCCCCATCTCTCCATTCTGAGAGGTGGGTGAAGCGGCACGGATGTTCGTCGCAGCCCCAATCCCAGGTCTCAGAAGCGAGACCCGGGGCACCCAGGCGCTCGCCATCGTAAGATAGATTCAGCCGTCAGGCAGAGCCGCCAACCCATGCCGTCCATCTACATCGACAAGCTCTTCAACGAGCTCCGCGACCCGCTCCTCTCCGCCATGCACGCGGCGATCAAGGCAGAGCTGCGCAACGGTCGCGTGGACGTGCCGCGGCTGCTGCGATCGTTCACGCGCGCGGCGGCGAAGGAGATGTCGAACCCGGTGCAGGTGTCGGACAAGTGCATCGAGCAGAATACGAGCAAATCCAACAAGGGCTCGAAGCCGCCGAAAGACGAGTAGGGTGCTAGTGTCGGTCGGGGTGCCCCATGATCACTTGAGCCGCAGGCGAAAGTGATCGTGGGCGGGCGCATTGCCGGCCAGAGACTATCCCCACGATAACCGCGATGAAGCCGCGGTGATCATGGGGCACCCCGAGCCACTTTTGGGGCGTTTGTCGTTTGGCTGACAAAGGTTGCTTCCCGGCGCAATTTTGAATCCAGTCGCCTGCCTCCGGCGTCGTATACACAGACCCGGAGGAGCTCATGAACACAGTCAAGACTATCCTGAAGACTCTCGCGGCCCTGGCCTTCGCACTTAGCCCGACCATCGCCCTCGCCCACCCGAACCATACCGCCAGCACTCACTTGCGGCCGAATCTGTTCCATAGCCGCGCCCCGCAGCTGCATGACCGCAGTGAGTCCGCGCACCACTCCTAAGCAGCTCCCAACACGAAAACGCCCGGGTCGAGCCTACACTCCCCAGGCGTTTTCGATGAAGGCCCGCACCTTCGCCGGGTCTTTGACGCCCGGAGAGGACTCTACCCCGCTGGCCACATCCACCCCCCAGGGGCGCACGGTCCGCACGGCTTCGGCCACGTTGTCGGCCCGCAGGCCGCCGGCCAGGATTACAGTCCGCCGCGCCAGCACGCGCCCTGCGGCCACCCAGTCGAACGCGACGCCGAGCCCGCCCGAGGCGCCCGCCACCCTGGCATCCACCAGCACTCGGCCGCAGGGCTCGTACGCCTCCACCTCGCCCAGCGCTGTTGTAACAAAGGCCTCCGCATCCGCCTCGTCAAGACTCCAGTGCACGGTCTGAAGCAGCTCGATCCCGGGGCCCAGCAACTCGCGCAGGTGCGCGCTCAGCAGGCGGTTGAAGCCGCCATGCAGCTGCACGGCCGTCAGCCCCGCGTGCTGTGCGGCCTGGGCAATCTCAACCGCAGGCAGATCCCCGAAGACCCCTACCTTCTCGACGCTCGCGGGCAGCCCTGCCACCATCTCGCGCACCTGCGCCGCTGTTACCTGCCGCTTGCTCGGCGCGAAGACGAACCCGACCGCATCGGCACCCGCCTCGGCCGCCAGGCGCGCGTCCGCAAGGGTCGTGCTGGCGCAGATCTTCACCCACACGAGCTACACCTCGGAGTCGTAGTCGACGCCCATCATCAGCGCCAGCGAGGCCGCCGGGTCGGGCTGCCGCATCAGCGCCTCGCCGACCAGAAAGCCATCGTACCCCGCGGCCAGCAGTCGCTCCACATCGGCTGGCGTGCGCACGCCACTCTCCGCAACGCGCAGCACGTTGGCCGGCAGCCAGCGCACCAGGTCCATCTGCACGCGCGGGCTCACCGTCAGCGTCTTCAGGTCGCGGCTGTTGACGCCGATGACGTCGAACCCCAGGTTGACCGCGCGGTCGAGCTCCTCGCGATCGTGCACCTCGCACAGGATGTCCAGGTTCAGGTTCCTGGCGGTCGTGGCGAATCTTTGCAGCTCCGCGTCCGCATGCGCCGCGACGATCAGCAGGACGGCATCCGCGCCCGCCGCGCGCGCCTCCAGGATTTGAAACGGGTCCAAAATAAAGTCCTTGCGCAGCACCGGGATCCGCACTGAATCCGACACCGCCGTCAGGTCGTCGAGCGAGCCGCGGAAGAACTCCTCGTCGGTCAGCACAGAGATCGCCGCCGCGCCGACACCCTCGAATCCCCGCGCAATCGCCGCCGGCCGGTAGTCCTCGCGCAGCAAGCCCATGGACGGCGACGCCTTTTTGCACTCGGCGATCATGGCCGGGCCCTTTGTCGCGGCCGCACGCAGGGCAGCGGCAAACCCACGCGGCGTATGGGCGGACGCGCGACGCTCGAGCGTCTGCAGGCTGGCGCGCGACTTGCGATCTTCCACGCGAATCAGCGTGGCCGCCATGATCTGGTCCAGATGAGTGGGCATATACGCTGTGAGTCGCTTTTCGATTTACCGGTTGCTTTCCCGGGTGCTAAGAATTGGGAAAGCCCCTCAACTGATCGCGCACAGGACGCGAGGCTGGAGGGGCTTTCAGAGATTTGGTGCCGAAGAAGGGACTCGAACCCCCACACCCTTGCGAGTACGTGGACCTGAACCACGCGCGTCTGCCAATTCCGCCACTACGGCACTCCGTATAACAGGCAAGACGAAAGCCCCATGCGGGTACGCTTCGTCTTGTTGATTCTCGCAAAGTTGGGCGGGACTGTCAATTGTTCCCCTCGACTCGCCCTCATCGCGAAAAGGGTTTATGCTGCTTGCAATGCCGAATGAGATTGAACCGCACACGGGCACCGCGTCCGAGATGATTCCTGAAGAGCTGGCGATCGAGATTCGCAAGCTCGCGCACGACCTCTCGAACGCGCTCGAGATCATCGTGCAGACCAGCTACCTGCTCTCCACTGCCGAGCTCAAGGAGCCGGCCAGCGACTGGCTCGGCATGCTCGACTCCGGGGTGAATAAGGCGCTGGACATCAACCAGACGCTGCGCGCTTATATTAAGACGCACGCGCCGAGGTAGGGCTGGCCTACGAGGATCCGTACCCGGAAAGCAGATCCTCCGGGGTGAAAACAAAGGTCGCAGAGTCTTGTTTTCATCCCGTAGAGATTCTGCTTTTCTCACGGCACAGCAAGAGGCCAGACGCTGCTACTTGGCCGTCACCTTCTTCAGGACAGCCTTCTTCGCTACCGCCTTCTTCGCCGGCCGTGCCTTAGCCGAACTCGCTGCCAGCCCCGCCGCAAACCCGGCCGCCAGCCCCGCCTGCGGTCCCGCCGCTTCGAGCTTCTTCAGCTTCGCCTGGTGCGACTCCAGCAGCTTTTCGATCGATTGAATCAGAGCGCGCGTCTGCATCGGCTTGACCAGCATCTTGTCCGCGCCCATGTCCTGCCAGTCATCGTCCGCGACCGGAAACGCGGTCAGCAGCGCCACCGCGGGATGGTACGGGGCAGTGCGCGCAGCCACGATGACCTCGCGGCCGGACTCCTCGGCCTCCATCCGCATGTCGGTGATGACCATGTCGTACTGCTTGGCCTTGAGCTTGCTTTTGCCCTCGCGGGCGCTGGCGGCCGTGTGCACGTCGAACCCGCTGATCTCCAGCACAGCCTTCAACGTCAACAGCACCGCTACTTCATCATCGACCAGCAGAATTCGACGCTTCATTCGTTTCCTCTCAGGGCAGCCCGCCGCGCAGGATGCACGTGGCGTTCACAGGCTTTTATCCTCTGCAAAAAAGCGTAAACCTGCAAGCATTATGTTGCTGAACAGACCTTTCTTTTCCTCTTCAATCCCCGATGCTATACTTTACGTTGCGACGTGTCGCTGCCCGCGTGCATCGAAGCTCTACGTCTGATCACCAACCCTAACCCATGCATGGCGCCGCCCATTTTGAAGAGGCACGCTGTGGAGGCCGATTATTCCACCGATTGATAAGCGTTCCATCAAATCCTTTATCCGCACGAATGAGAAGATTCGCGCGCGCGAAGTCCGGGTCATCGACGAAAACGGTGAACAGCTCGGCGTGATGGCCCCGTTCGAGGCGCTGAAGATGGCGCGCGAGAAGTCGCTCGACCTGGTCGAGATCTCGCCGAACGCCGTGCCGCCGGTCTGTAAGATCCAGGACTACGGCAAGTACCTGTACGAAAAAGACAAGTCCGACCGCGCCGCGCGCAAGAAGCAAAAGGTGATCGTCATCAAGGAGGTCAAGTTCTCCGTGACCGTCGACGAGCACGACTACGTCACCAAGAAGAACATGGCCGTACGCTTCCTGGGCGATGGCGACAAGGTGAAGGCGTCGCTGCGCTTCAAGGGCCGCCAGATGGCGCATCGCGACCTGGGCTACAAAATCATCAACCGGCTCATCCTGGACATCGGCGACGCCGGCACGGTCGAGTTCATGCCGCGCATGGAAGGCACCACGCTCCACGCCATCCTGGCCCCCAGCAAGAAGGCCGAAGTGCAGCAGCCGCCGGCGGTGAAGAAGGCCGCGCCGGCAGCACCCGCGCCGGCTCCCGCTGAGCCACCCGCTGCTCCTCCGGTCGTGTAGCAGCTTCGCAACGCAGAAGGCCTGCCGATTGCGGCAGGCCTTTTCGCGTACCGTAAGGTGTTATTCGCCTGCTTCGAGCAGTTCGCCGAGTTCCTTGATGTGCTTGGCGTTCGCGGTCTGCTCATTGCCGGCGACCGCAATGGTGTCCTTGCCGAGCTTCTGGCACAGCTTCTTGATCGCTTCGCCATCCAGCTCGCCGGCCGAGAGCAGCTTCTTCAGTTTGCCGAGATCGGCAACGACCTTCTTGACGCCCTCGTGATCGTGCTTGGAGAGGTAGTCTTCCCAGCCCTCGATGTTGGTGACGGCCTTGTCGGCGGCCATGGATTGCGCGCCCTGCTTCAGAGCGTTGATGGTAGTAGTAAGGCGTGTGGTCGGCATTGCGTGTGCTCCCGGAAAGGTTTGCCTTGCGCTGAGTTTCAGGCCGACGCACGTCGAAGGCCTGCTGTCAGGCGGTGGGATGCAGGGAGGCCAGGTGGCGGCTTCCACTCACTTCATCCGGTGAAAAAGGCACGCCCTGATTTACAGGCCTCAGCGTTGCGGCGGAGGCTGCGTCGTGGGCGGCGCGGGCGGCTGGTTCGGCGCGGTCGCAGGCAGCGTGGGCAGCGTTTGCGCGGGTCCGGGTGCATCCTGGATACGCGTGTCGGCGTTAACCGGCGCCACCGGCACGCCCGCTCCGGGAACGACGCCGGTCTGCGCGGGGCCGGGTGCGTCCTGGACGCGGATCTCGTTCTGCCGCGTATCCAGCTGCTTCTGCGCGCGGTCCACCTGCTGGTCGTTCAGGTGCTGGGCATTGGCGGATTGCGCCTGCTGCTGCTGTAGCAGCTGCTGGTCGGCGGCCTTCTGCCGGGCCTGCTGGGCGGCGGTCTGTGGGGTGGTAGGGGTGGTGGGCGGAGCGGTCTCGATCGGGATCGCCACTACGCCCGGACTGGTACTGGCCGCGGCCTTGCGGCGGGCAGCGGCGCGCTTGGCGGCGGCAGCCTGGGAGGCGGTTTGGGATTGGGCCTGGCTTTGGGAGTCGGGGCTGGAGCTGTTCTGCGCGACGGCGGCGCCCGTCAGCAGGGCTGCCGCAAGGATAAGGGGAACAGAGAGACGCTGCATGGGGGTCACCTGTCTATTCGATGCGCAACCGGAACATTTGTTAGCTGGAGAGTCACGCGCCTGCTTTTTTCGCCGGAGCCTTCCTGACGGCGCGCTTTTCAGCCGGCGGTGGGGGTACCTTGCCGCCCGCCTTGCGCGCCTCCGACAAACCGATCGCAATGGCCTGCTTCGGGTTCGTGACCTTCTGTCCGCTACCGCTGACGAGCTTGCCTTCCTTCATGGCCTTCATCTCGCGCTCGACTGACTTTGCGGCGGCGGGGCCGTACTTCTTTGTGGGGACCATGGCTTTACCTCGTACGATAGGAGGCTGCGGTGCTGCGGCGTTGCCGGCTTGGTGTTACGAGTAGCTGTGAGCTGTCAGCTTTGAGCTATCAGCTTGAACGATCTTTTCCTAGTGGGTCTGATTAGGTTATTCATCTGC
>CAXUDC010000153.1:0-8330 GCA_964249685.1 uncultured Acidobacteriaceae bacterium | reverse complement strand
TCGAGCGCGAGCGCTGCGCGGATGCGGCCCCGGTAGGCCGCGCTTTCGAATAGGTAGCGCATGCCCCGCAGGTCGCCCTCGCCCTCCTCGCCCACGTTGGCCGCGAACAGCACCGGTCCCGCAATCCCCGCAAAGCGCAGCGCGGCGGCGATGCCCAGCAACCCGCTGAGCCCAGCGCCGTTGTCGCAGGTGCCCGGGCCGTGGATCGTCGCGCCGTCCTGCCGGGGCACGCAGTCCGTTCCCGCTGGAAAGACCGTATCCAGGTGTGCCGAGAGCAGCACCCACGGCCCTTCGCGGCCGCCGCCAAGCTCGCCCAACACGTTTCCCTCCGCATCCACGTGAACGTTCCCGAGCCCGAGAGCTAGAAAGCGTTCCGCGAACCACGCCGCTCGCGCAGATTCGGCAAACGGCGGTGCGGGGATCGCGACAAAGTCGAGCAGCCACTGGCGCATCTGCGGCTGGTGCAGGTGCAGCCAGTGGAACGCGCGATGCACCGCAAGCTGCGATGCCAGACGCGTGATCCGGTGCTGCGCGAGGGCAGTGGTGGCGGGCGTCACCGGTAGTCCACGCTGACCAGAAACAGCCCCCGTGCCGGTGCCGTGGGTCCGGCCGCCGCGCGGTCGCGAGCGGCCAGGATGCCCGCAACGTCGCCTGCCGCCATCGCTCCTCGCCCTACCTCCACAAACGTCCCCACCAGGTTCCGCACCATGTGATGCAGGAACCCGGAGCCGGTGACCCGGTAGGTCAAGGCCTCGCCCTCTACCACCCATGCGGACTGCGAGACCACCCTGACCGCCGCCCTGGGCTCGGCCGACCTGCGGGCCGTCAGGTCCGGATCGACGGCCGCGAAGCTGGTAAAGTCATGCTCGCCGCAGATTGCGGCGGCCGCTTCCTGCATCGGCTTCACTGCCAGCCGCCATCGGCAATCCCACACGTACGGGGCGACAAACGGCGGGCAGACTCCATTGGCTGGGCGCAGGATCCGGTACTCATATGTCTTGCGCTCTGCGCCGTGGCGGGCGTGGAAATCCTCTGCCGCGTGCTCGGCGCTCAGCACCCGCACAGACGCCGGCAGCGCCCGGTTGAGTCCGCGCAGCAGGTTTTCCGGCGGGATCGAGGCATGAAGCTCGAACGAGCAGACCTGCCCCAGCGCGTGGACCCCGGCGTCCGTCCGGCCCGAACCCTGCGGCAGGACCGTCTGTCCCGTCAGCCGGCGCAGCGCCGCGGCCAGCGTGCCCTGCACCGTGGGCAGCGCCGGCTGCACCTGCCAGCCGTGGAAGGCGGAGCCGTCATACGCGAGAATCAACTTCCAAAGCTGCATGGCGATTCCCGAAACTAACACGCCCGAAACTATCACGGCCAGAGCTGACCGTTGCTATAGTTAGGCATAGCACCTTTTGCGATGAACACCGTCAGGGCAGGGAACCGTCCGGCGGCAACCTGCGTAGGACTGGGAACGGGTCATGCCCACACTGATTTAGAAGCTGGATTTAACGTCTTGGATTTAGAGTCTCCGGGCACCCTGGGCACGTCTACTAGCTACAAAGAGAAAAGCGCCACACAGAAGCAAAGCGGTTGGAGAGCAAACACGTGAGATTGATCGACTTGAAGGCGGGCGCGGCCGTGGCCCTGTTGCTGATGGGCTCGACAGCCCAGCAGGGGTCTGCACAGCAGACTGCACCGCAGCAGACTGCACCGCAACAGACTGCCCCGCAGCAGACGACCGTGCAGAACCCCGTGCCCGGCGCCAAGAGCCCCACCCAGGCCGCGGCGCCGCAGGCCGTCCAGAACGATACCACCGGCAATCCCAACCTGCCGCAGGCGCCTGAGCCCATGCGTACCGAGCCGCTCTACCTGCGGCCTACCCCCAAGGACTACACGACCCTCAAGCGCCACTCCTTCAAGGATCCTTTCGCCCCATACACCGCCACCACCTACGACCTTCCGCGCCTGGGCAACACGCCGCGGCTCGACGACCTTCTGCGCGACGGCAAGCTCTATCTCTCGCTCGACGACGCCGTCACGCTTGCGATGGAGAACAACTACGACATCGCCATCGCGCGCATCAACCTGGACATTGCCGATACGGACGTTCTGCGCACCCATGCCGGCGCCATCTTCCGCGGCATCTCGACCGGGCTCGTCACCGGGACGCTCGGTGGTTCGACCGCGACCATCACCGGCGGCGGCGGCCCCGGCGGCACCAGCACCTCATCCGGCGGCGCCGGCACCGGTGCCAACGGCCTCGTGCTCTCCACCAACGGCGGCGGACCGCTCCCGTACGGCTTTGATCCCTCCATCACCGGTACTGTTGAGTACGAGCGCGTCACAAACCAGAGTGCAAGCAGTATCCAGCCGACCACCACCAATAATGATTTCACCGGCAACCTGGCCTATCAACAGGGTTTCAGCACTGGCACCCTGCTCAATGTCGGATTCAACAATGCCAATGTGTCGAGCAGCACTCCGAGCGCGTTCAGCGCGCTACAAAGCACGCTGAACACCTCACTCCGCGCCACCGTCACACAGCATCTGCTGCAGGGCTTCGGACCCAAGATCAACAGGCGCTTCATCATCGAAGCGGAAAACGACCGCCGCATCACCGATTCGTCCTTCCGCCAGCAGGTGCTCTACACGATCACGCAGGTCGAGAGCATCTACTGGTCGCTCGTCTCCGCGTATGAGGATGAGCAGGCCAAGGAGCGCGCGCTGTCGCAGTCCACGCAGCTGACCTCCGACAACCGCAAGCAGCTGCAGATCGGCACGCTCGCGCCGCTCGATGTCATCAACTCCGACTCCGCGGTCGCGACCGACAAGCAGGCGTTGATCACGTCGCAGTCGAACCTTGAGTACCAGCAGCTGCTGATGAAGCAAGCCATCGCCCGCAACCTGAACGACCCGCAGCTCGCGCAGGCGCCCGTGGTCCCGACCGACCGCGTCGGGCTCGACCGGCTGCCCGAAGAGGACATGAAGGTCGAGGACCTGGTTAAGGAGGCCTACACCCTCAACCCGCAGGTCGAGCAGGCCGTGCTCGCCATGAAGAATAACGAGATCACGATCCGCGGAGAAAAGAACGGGCTCCTGCCCCAGATCGACGCCTTCGGCTTTTACGGCACCAGCGCCCTGGCCGGCTCGCCCAATCCCGGTTACAATTCAACGGCCACGGGGACCGGAACGACGACCGGCGCGAGCGGCATCAGCACCGTTCCCATCGGATACGCCGGTGCCCTTTCGAACCTGTTCAGCGGCGTCAACCCGGACTACGGCGTGGGCGTGAACATCAACATCCCCATCCGCAACCGCATCGCCCAAGCCGACCAGGCGCGCTCGCAGATGGAGTATCGCCAGACGCAAATGCGCCTGCAGCAGCTCTACACGCAGCTGCGCATCCAGGTCATCAACGCGCAGTATGCCATCACGAACGACCGCGCCAACGTGCAGGCCGCCCAGACTGCGCGTGACTTCCAGGCTCAGTCGCTCGACGCCGAGCAAAAGAAGTACAAGCTCGGCGCGTCGACCACCGCCAACGTTCTGCAGCAGGAACGCAACCTAGCCATCGGCGAAAACAACCTGATCTCCGCCACCGCCGCGTACGCGAAGGACCGCTCGGCCTTCAACCAGATCCTGTCGAACACGCTCGACCGCTACGGCATCTCGCTCACCGACGCGGCGACCGGCACCGTCACCCAGAAGCCCCATATCCCCTACCTGACCGCGCCGCAAGCCCCCGCACCCCCCAAGCCCCTCACCTCCATCCCCGCCCCACCCCAATAATGCCGGGTGCCCCATTCATCGCAAGCTTCACCGTGATGAGTGGGGTTTCTCCGTCCCCCAAGTAAACTGGAATCATGTCCGTAGAAGTAGAAAACAACCTCCGCAACGCCCGTTCCGCCTACCTCCGCTCCGCCCGGCACCAGCCCGTGGACTGGCAGGAGTGGTCCGCCGAAGCCTTTGCCCAGGCCCAGCGCGAGAACAAACCCATCCTGCTCGATATCGGCGCCGTCTGGTGCCACTGGTGTCACGTCATGGACCGCGAGTCCTACGAGAACGCCGAGACCGCCGCGCTCATCAACGAGCATTTCCTCGCCATCAAGGTCGACCGCGACGAGCGCCCCGACATCGACGCGCGCTACCAGGCCGCGGTCGCCGCCATCTCCGGCCAGGGCGGCTGGCCCCTGACTGCGCTGCTCACACCGCAGGGCAAACCCTTCTTCGGCGGCACCTACTTTCCGCCTACCGACCAGCACGGCCGCCCCGGCCTGCGCCGCGTCCTCGCCACGCTGCTCGAAGCCTTCCACGAGCGCCGCGCCGAGGTGGAAGAGTCCGCTCTGTCGGTGATGGCCGCCATCGAAGCGAACGAGACCTTCGACGGGTCTGGCGAGCTTACTGGGCTCGTCGACAAAATAGTCGCCTCCGCTTTGGGCCAGTTCGACCCCCGCCACGGCGGCTTCGGCTCGCAGCCCAAATTCCCCAACTCCGCCGCGCTCGACCTCCTGCTCGATACGGGCGCACGCCCCGGCCCGTACGCAGAGCAGTCGCGCCAGGCCGTGATGGTGACGCTCGAAAAGATGTCCAAGGGGGGCATCTACGATCACCTCGCCGGCGGCTTCCACCGCTATTCGGTCGACGAGCGCTGGGTCGTCCCGCACTTCGAGAAGATGTCGTACGACAACTCCGGGCTGCTGCGCAATTACGTCCACGCGTGGCAATCTACCGGCGAGCACGAGTGCGCCCGCATTGCGCGCGAGACCATCGCGTGGATCGACGCGCAGCTGTGCGACCGCGAGCGGGGCGGCTTCTACTCCTCGCAGGACGCGGATTTCTCGCTGGACGATGATGGCGACTACTTCACCTGGACCCGCGCCGAAGCTCTCGCCGTCTTGACGCCGGGGGAGATGGCCGTCGTTGAGCTGTTCTTCGACCTAGGCCCGATCGGCGACATGCAGCACAACCCTGAGAAGAACGTCCTGCACATCGACCTGCCGCTCCCGCAGGTCGCCAAAGCCGCCGGCGTCACCCTGGAGCAAGCCGCCGCGATCATCGCCGCCGCCCGGCCAAAGCTCCACGCCGCCCGCCTCGCGCGGCCCACGCCGTACATCGACAAGACCATCTACACCGCGTGGAACGCCATGATGGTGACAGCCTGGCTCGAAGCCGGCCAGGCCCTCGATCTACCCGGAGTCACCAACTTCGCCCTCAAATCCCTGGACCGAGCCCTGGCAGGGGTGCCCCATGTTGTTCCCAGCGAAGCGCCGGGCAACGTGGGCGCAATCCTCCCCCACGTCCTGGCCTACGGCGAACCATCCACCCAGGCCCACACCATACCCGGCCTCCTCGACGACTACGTCCTGACTGCCACCGCCGCGCTCGACGCCTGGCAATCGACCGGCGAGTACCGCTACTACGAAGCCGCCTTCACCCTCGCCGAAGCCACGATCGAGAAGTTCCACGACCCCGAAAAAAACGGCTTCTTCGACACCGAAAACGCCAGCGAACCGCAGCTCGGAGCCCTCAGCACCCGGCGCAAACCCATCCAGGACGCCCCCACCCCGGCCGGCAACTCCGTCGCCGCCGCCCTGCTGCTCCGGCTCGCCGAGCTTACCGGCCGTGAGGACTTCCGCGCGCTCGCGCAATCCACCCTCGAAGGCTTCGCGGGTATCGTGGAGCACTTCGGCCTCTACGCCGCCAGTTACGGCCAGGCCCTCACGCGCCTTGTCCAGCCGCCGACCCGGGTGGTCATCGTCGGCGCGAGCCCCGCCGCCGAAGCCCTCACTCGCGCCGCCCTGAATCCCTACCGGCTCACCACGACGATCATCCGGCTGCGCACGCTGCCCACCCGGCTTCCGCCCGCGCTGGCCGAAACGATCCCGAACCTGCCGGTCACGGACCAGCCCTACGCCTTGGTCTGCACCGGACAGACCTGCCGTCCGCCCGTCCAGACCCCCGAGGCCCTGACCGCCGCCCTCCGGGGTGCCCCATGATCACCTGAGCGGAGCGAAGATTATCGTGGGGATGGGAACGATTGCTGGCTGCCTCTTGCTATCGCGGCGCTCGAAACGCAGATTCCCTTCAGGAATGACAATCAACAAAGCGAAGTGCCATACCCCTGCAATCCACACCAGCAGCCCTTAGCCCAACACCGTCTGCGCCGCCGGCGGTGCCGTGGGATCCTTCGCCTGCTGCATGATCAGCAGGCTCGAATCCGACCCCAGCGGCAGGCCCTGGGCCTCAAACGTGAGCACGATTCGCCGGCGAAACTCGCGCAGCAGCGCATCCTTCTGGTTCGGTCGCACGCGGAACTGCACCGGATACAGGATCGTGCGCCCGTCGATCTTGTCCACGCCCAGCACCACGGGCTTCTCGAGCATCACGTCCTTGAAGGCCGCGTCGCTAAAGATCACCGCGGCCATCTCGTTCAGCGTTGCGATCACCTTATCCGGGTTTGCCGACGCGTCCACCGCCACCGGCAGGCCCGAAAGCGAGTAGTCCCGCGACAGGTTCGATACCGTCGCCACCTGCGAGTTCGGGATCACGTAGAGCGTTCCGTCGCCGTCGCGCAGGCGCGTCAGCCGCAGTGTCAGGTCCTCGACCGTGCCCGTCAACCCGGCGATCTTCACCACCTCGCCCACGTTGTACTGGTCTTCGATCAGGATGAAGATGCTGTTGATCAGGTCCTTGAACAGCGATTGCGCGCCCAGCCCAACCCCCACGCCGAGGATGCCGGCCGAGGCCAGCAGCGGGCCGTAGTGGATGTTCAGCAGGTTCAACACTTGCAGGAACGCAATGATGCCGAGCGCGGAGTAGCTCGTCGCGCGGATGATGGTGGCCATCGTCCGCAGCTGGGTGCTGCGCATATGGTGGGTCTGGCCGGCGGCCAAGTTTTCCATGCGGCGAACCAGGAACTTGATGATCTGCAACGCGATCAACAGCAGCAGCAGGACGACCAGCACCTTGGGCAGCCGGTCGCGCACCATGACCATGATGTCCTGGTGCCAGTCGCGTTCGATGATGTGAAGCGCCGGTTCCGCGACCTCGGGAGCGAGAACGTTGAGCGATAACAGTGCGGGACCTGCTTTCCTCGGTAATTGCGAGTAGTTCTATTGTGCCTCACCCTTGGACGCTCCGGCTGCAGAGCTTGTGTGAAAGGTAGGCAGGCGCGTTGCAATCCTGAGTGGCGCTGCTGACACGCGCCTGCTAGGCTGACAGTGAAGCGCGGCGCACGGGCCGGCCGCGCAGGAAAGGGTCCTCATGCGTCTGGGTCGGTCATCTCGTGCGTTCGTCGCCGCCGTCGTCCTGCTGGGGGCTGTTGCCGTTGTGGGTCGGCCGCAACAGCAGACCATCTCGCCGAGTGCCCGGCAGATGAGTCCCAGCGCCCAACAGGAGGACCGGAACAAGGTCGGCGCCGACCCGGATATGGTTTCGATCGAGCAGCGTCAGGTGCGCGCGCGCAATGATGAACGCCAGAGGCGGCTGGTCGCGGACTCCGACAAGCTGCTCGCGCTGGCCACGCAGCTGCATGAGGACGTGAACAAGACGAATAAGAACATCCTGTCGCTCGACGTGGTGAAGCGCGCGGAGGAGATCGAGAAGCTCGCGCGCAGCGTCAAGGAGCGGATGAAGGGGTAGCGGCGGTGGGTGGAGGCAGCGCGGGCGCGGGCCCAATGGCGGCGGTCGCGTCCACCTGCGGGACCGCGAGCCCGGGGAGCGCGGTCGCGGTCGAGCGTAGCCAGGCAACAACCGTGGGGGCGTCCCAGGTGGGGTGCGCCGCGCGGATCAGGGCCGCGACGCCCGCGGCCAGGGGTGCGGACGCGCTCGTGCCCATCGCCTGAACGTACTGCACGTGGCCCAGGCCGAAGCAGCCCAGCGAGTGCGCCTGATCCACCGGATCGCCGCTGACCGTGGACGGAATGCCGCTCGAGCAGGCCGACAGGATCCAGCCGGTGGCCTGGCTCGCGTCGGCGGTCGGGCCGGCCGGATAGCTGCCGCCCGGCGCGGCGAGCGCGTTCAACGGCGCGCCGCGATTGCTGTAGTAGGGCAGAGTGACCGGGCCCGGGACGCAGGTTGCGCCGGTCGAAAGATTTTCCGCGCACGCCGGGTTGGTCGCCGCGACGATTGCTACGACATCCCGCGACTGCGCCGGCAGCTCCACGTAGCGGCGGTCGCTCAGGTCGAAGCCGTCGTTGCCGGCCGCCGCGATCAGCACCGTTCCGGCCGTAAACGCGGCGTGGGTGGCGTGATCAAACGTGGCCTTGAGCCCCGCGCCGTCGCCGGTGGTGATGTCGACCAGCGTGCCTAGCGACAGGAAAATGACGTCGGCGCGGTTTTCGACC
>CAXUDC010000152.1:0-8428 GCA_964249685.1 uncultured Acidobacteriaceae bacterium | reverse complement strand
GGCGTGTCGCTCTTGATCGTGACCTTGACGTGCGCGGTGACCTCGCGGTGGAGCTTGACGGGGACGTGGAACTCGCCTAGCTGTTTGAGGGGCTCTTCAAGGGCGATCTTGCGGCGATCGATGGTATAGCCCTGCCCTTCGAGCTGCTGGGCTATGTCGCCGGAGGTGACGGAGCCGAAGAGATGGTCGTTCTCGCCGACCTTGCGCTCGAACGTGAGCTCGACGGCGGACATCTGCTTGGCCAGCTCTTCGGACGATGCCCTTTCCTTCGCGGATTTGCGGATCGCGGAGGACTTCATCTGCTCGATGACTGCCTTGTTGGCCGAGGTGGCCTGCATGGCGAGCTTCGCGGGCAGCAGGTAATTGCGGCCGTAACCGTCGGCGACTTTGACCACATCGCCGCGATGGCCGAGCTTGTTTACGTCTTCTTTCAGGATGACTTCCATGTTGATCTCCGGTGTTCTTGCGCGGGTCTGTGATCCGTCCGCGAGGGTTAGGAGTGGTCCCATTCATCGCAAAGTGCGCGATGAATGGGGCACCCGGATGAGTTAGAAGCGGGCTGCGAAGGCGAGCAGGGCGATGTTGCGCGACTGCTTGATGGCGAGCGAGAGGCGGCGCTGGTGGCGGGTGCAGACCCCGGTCAGGCGGCGCGGAACGATCTTGCCGCGCTCGGCCACGAAGCCTTGGAGCAGACGGACGTCGCGATAGGAGATCGCGTCGATCTTCTCCGTGCAGAACTTGCAGACCTTCTTGCGGCGGAAGAACTTGCGTCCGCCGGGGCCGCCGGGACCGCCGGTGCGGGGGGGACCGCCGGGGCCACCCTGTCCGCCGGGGCCGCCGGCAGGGCGCGGGGTGCGCGGGGTGTAGGTGGAAGGGGTGGAAGAGGCTGCGGGAGCGTTGGACTGCTCGGGCGCTGCGTTGTTAGATTCGTCAGCCATGATGTTTCCTTTCGGTTCGGTTGTTCTCCGCCCGGGCTCCAGATTCGCGGGGGAATCTATGGATGTTTAGGAGCTTGGGGAGAGTGGTGGTCTGATCCCACTCATCACGATGAGACTGTGATGAATGGGGCACGGTTTCCTGCTGTTGCTAGACGGTGGCTTCTACTGGAGCTTCCGTCTCGGCAGCAGCCGCGGGGGGCTCTGCGGGCAGGTTTGCGTCCGGCGCGGCCACGTTCGACTCAGGCTGCGAGATGGATGAGTCTGCCGTGCTGGCGGCAGCCGGGAACGCGGTCTGCGGGACCGGGATGGCCGAGCGCTTGACGTGCGTGTCGCGGTGCTGCTTGATCTTGGCGAGACGCTTCTCTTCCTCGTCCATGCGCACGGTGATGAACTTGATGACCTGCTCGGAGACGCGCAGGCGACGCTCGATCTCGGTCATGAGCGAGCCGGGGGCGAGCACGGTAAGCAGCACGTAGAAGCCGTCGTTGAACTTGCGGACGGTGTATGCGAGCCGGCGACGGCCCATCTTTTCGGTCGAGCGGATCTCTCCGCCGCCATCGGTAACGTTCTTCTGGAAGCCTTCGACGAGTTTGTCGAGGTCCGCTTCTTCAACGTCCGGACGGACGATGAACATGATTTCGTAGGTACGATTCATTGCATCTGCTTTCTGCGAAGTTCTGCTTCGCACCGTGCCTTCCTTGGTGGAGGGCAAGCGGTTTGGCTGCTCCTGCTTTACTGCCCCGCCGGGTCTTCCGGTTGCCCGTTGACCCTGCGGTTGAACTCGTTCATGGCCCGGCCGGCACCATCCTTCAAAATCATCTCGACGGCGCGCTGTGCGTCGTCGAGCACCAGGTCCAGCTCCTGCAACTGCATCTTGCGCATGGGGGAGAGGAGGTAATCCGCTCCGCCAGCCTTGATCTCGCGGCCGGTCTGGGTAGGCGGTTTACCTACTCCGACGCGGACGCGCAGCCAATCTTCCGTTTCCAGCGACGACAGGATTGATTTTATCCCGTTATGCCCCCCGGCTGAGCCGCGTTCGCGAATGCGAATCTGCCCGAGCGGGATCGCCAGTTCGTCGTAGACCACGATCAGGTCTGCGGGCGAGAGTTCCAGCTCCTTCAAGAGCCCGGCGACCGACAGTCCGCTGAGATTCATGAAGGTCTCCGGCTTGGCCAGGAGAACTTCCTGGCCGGCCAGCGTGGCGCGCGCCGTAAGCGCCTTGCCCCGGCGGTTGGCGACCGACACACCGCAGATTTCAGCGATGCGATCGATGGCCAGAAAGCCGGCATTGTGCGGCGTGAACTGATATTCGATTCCGGGATTGCCTAGACCGACGATCAGTTTCATGAGCACAGAGTGAAGCAGATGGAACAGTGAGCTGCAGTACGAGGCAGTGGATGGGACTCCACTGCCTCGTCAGGATTACTTCTTCTTCGGTGCGGCCTTGGCGTCGGCGGCCGGTGCTGCGGTATCGGTTTCGCCCTTACCCTTCTTGGCGACGACAGGCTCGGCAGTAGCGGGAACGACTTCTGCCGCGGCCTCTTCCTTGATCTCGGTGACGTGCGCGACGAGTGCGGTCGGCTCGCCGAGGTACTTGATGGAGCCCATCTGCGGCAGGTCGGAGATGTGGATCGCGCCGTACATCTCGAGGCCGGAGACGTCGACGTCGAGGTGGTCCGGGATGTCGGCGGGAAGGCACTCGATCTCGACCTCGCGCAGGACCTGATCGAGCACGCCGCCCGCGGTCTTGACGCCGGCCGCGGTGCCGGTCAGGAGTACTGGGACCGAGACGCGCATGGCCTTGTCCATGGCGATGCGCTTGAAGTCGATGTGCAGCAGCCGGCCCTTGATGGGCTCGTGCTGCCAGTCGACGATCATGGCCTTGGCGAGCGCGGCACCCTCGACGTTGAGGTCGAATATGGTGTTGTGGCCGGACTCGGAGTGGAGGATCTTGGTGACGACCTTGGGGTCGACGGTGACGGCGACCGATTCCATGCCGGCTCCGTAGACGACCGCGGGGATCTTGCCCAGGACGCGCACGCGGCGTGCGTGGTTCTTGTTGAACTTGCCGGTGCGTGGGGTTGCGACGACTGCGTCAAACTTCTGTGAGGCCATGGTATTTCCTTTCGGGCACGAGGGTTGAGCCCTCGCTCCGTTTGCGGCTGGTTCCGCTTGTTCCAGTCTAATTGAATAACGCCCCACTAATTAAACAATGTGGAGACGCTAGTCTCCATGTGGATGCTTTCGATCGCGCGGCCTAACAGGCCAGCTATCGACAGCACCTTGATCTTGCCCGACGCTTCGAGACCGAGGGCCTCTTCGCGCAGCGGAATGGTGTTGGCCACGACTAGCTGCTTCATCGGGGACTTCGCGATGTTCTCGATCGCCGGGCCCGAAAGCACGGCGTGGGAGGCGCAGGCATAGACCTGCGTGGCTCCCTGGGCGAGCAGCGCGTCTACCGTTTTGCAGAGCGTGCCGGCCGTATCGACGATGTCATCGAGGATGAGGCAGGTCTTCCCACGCACGTCGCCGATGACATTCATCACTTCAGTCACGTTGATATCGGTTCGACGTTTGTCGACGATGGCCAACGGGACGTTCAACTTCTTGGCGAAGAATCTCGCCCGTTCCACTCCGCCTGCGTCCGGGCTGACCACGGTCAGGTTGGGCAGGTTGAGCTCCCGGAAGTACCCTACCAGCACCGGACTGGCAAAGAGGTGGTCGACCGGGATGTTGAAGAAGCCTTGGATCTGCGCGGCGTGCAGATCGACCAGCAAAGCGCGGTTGGCGCCGGCGGTCGTCAGCAGATCCGCAACGAGCTTGGAGCTGATGGCGACGCGCGGACGGTCTTTTCTGTCCTGCCGGGCGTAGCCATAGTACGGCATCACGACGGTGATGCGCGCGGCGGAAGCCCGCTTGAGCGCGTCCATCATGACGAGCAACTCGATCAGGTGCTGGTCGACCGGGCGGCAGGTCGGCTGGATCAGAAACACATCCGCCCCACGCACGTTTTCGAGCAACTGAAAGTGGATCTCTCCGTCGGCAAACCGCTGCAGGCGCGTTTCGCCCAGCGGCACGCCGACAAAGCGGCAGACCTCCTCCGCGAGCGGCTTGTTGGCCTCTCCGGAGAAGATCTTGAAGCGCTTTGCCTCGCTCAGCCGGCCCGGACGTCTGGGCGCGGCCTTTGCGGAGGCGGTTGGCGTGGCCGCATCAAGCGTGATGCCGAGAGCTGTGTTGATCTCGTCTGACATCTGCTCGATTTGCGAGTCACGCGCTGAATCAGGGGAAAGAACCGCAGTCGCGCTGGTTTTAGTCACGTTTTTTGAAACTCCTTCGGGCGGGTTAGCCCTGGGTTGTTCCTGCTGCTGTTTCGTCTTGTCTACGGGCTGGTTGGCCCGGTCCTTCGGTGTGGAGGAAGACTTGGTTCTTTCGGGTACTGCGATCGTGCTTGATGCTTGTACTGTGCCGGTTGTGGCTGAGGTGCAAACTGCAAGTGCAAAAGCTGTCTACTGCGACGCGTGGGTTGCTGCGCCATCAATAACCCTGGTTAGTGCTTCACCGATGCTGCACAGGTGAACCTGTCGGACCGACTCAGGCTGGTTGGGCGACCAGGATTCGAACCTGGACTGAGAGCTTCAAAGGCTCCTGACCTACCGTTAGTCGATCGCCCAGTAGCGTTCCCGTTCTAATTGTACGGGAAAACATCACTTTGCGAACATGTTGCTCCAGTACAGAGGGCGGGGGAGGGTCGTTGTAACGATGGCCCGGACGCCATGCTGCTGAAGCCTTCGTTGAGCGGCGTTCGCATCTGCCTGGCATCGATAAAGACCAAACAAGGCGGAGCCTGAGCCTGAGAGCGCCGCGTACACCGCGGAGTTCTCAGTTTCCGGAGTACCCATCAGCTGTCGCTTAATCTCGCGAAGCAAGGGGTACTGGACGAAGACGACCGATTCAAAGTCGTTTTCGATTCCGGCGCGAACGAGCGAGAGGAGCGACTCGGTGAGATCTTTCCTGCTGCTCTTGCTCTCGATTGCAGAGAGCGTGTGATGTTGCTCACGAGAGAGCCGATGCTGTTTCTCAGGGCTGTCCTTCGATGCTTCTGCAGGACTTGGTTCAGAAAAGATGCCGAAGCTGCTGTCATGCTCTTGGTGTCTGGCACCTTCCCCTTCAACAGACTCGGGTAGGAAGACCGAAGCGTAAGCGCGGCTCAACCCTCTAAGAGTAGCGCGAACTTGCTCTTGGTGCAAGTCGGGTGCAGCCGGGGCGGAAAATCTGGCGTCCCAATCGCGAAATGCCTGCGGGGTCGAGACGCCGCGCGGCGGCAAGGCGACGACACACGGAATCTGCGTGGAGCCGGCCAGCGTCACGTCCGGCACGGAGTGGACGATCTGGCCGCGGTCGGACCCGAGGACCGACCCACCCATCAGAAAGAGGGGTACGTCGGACCCTACCTCTGCGGCCAGGGCCAGCCGTTGCTCCCGCGCGAGGTCCAGCGACAGCTCGCGTTCCAGGCCGATCATCGCTGCGGCGGCGTTTGCAGAGCCGGCACCCATGCCGCCCTGAATGGGCAGATTCTTCTGGATACGGATGGAAACTTCAGCCTGGACGCCCAGTCGGTCGAGCATCTTTTCAGCCATCTTCCAGGCGGTATTTCTCTGGTCCAGCGGAACGCGCTGGTCGTTTGAGGTAAGGTTTAACTGAGTGCTGCTGGCGCGGCGAGCCTCAATCGTGATCAGATCGTGCAGGGCAAGCGTCTGGTAAAGCGTCGTGAGGGAGTGGTATCCATCAGGCCGCGGGGGACCAATTGCAAGGCCGAGATTAATTTTCGAGTAAGAACGGACCGTTGTAGGCATAGAATTGGGAACAGTTGTCATCCAACAAAACATACGTGTGAAATGCAGCACCCCAGTTCATCCAAGCGTTTCTCGGCCACGTACTAATCTTCAGGACCGGTCTGCCGTGCCAGCCCGAATCTACCACAGTTCTTTTCAGCGCCTCCGGATCAGCCGCACACTTTCAGCCCAGCCAAACACTTCAGCCCTCTCAAGGACTCTGCCAATATGCGCACACTTCCCATCGTTCTGTCTCTGCCTTTGCTTGCCGCGATCGGCTGCGCTGTTGACGCGCCGATTACTCCAACCGCCCACACGGACGTAGCTGCCGGGTTCAAGGGCAAAATGTTCGGCGGGCAGCAGCCCATTGTAGGCGCAACGGTTTCAGTCGTTGCGATGAGCACCAGCGGGTATGGCGATCCGGGTACCGTACTGGGAACGCCGGTTACGACCGACGTCAACGGCGGCTTTACCTACGGCACCTACACATGCCCGGCGAACAACCCGCAGGTCTACATCCTGGGCCAGGGCGGCGATGCGGGATCGGGCGCGAACAGCGCGATCATGCTTGTGAGCGGCATCGGGAACTGCAGCACGGCACCTTCGGTGTACGCCAACATCAATGAGGTCACGACCGCTGCCACGGCCTTTGCACTCAGCCATTTCTTCACGACGAACCTGGGAGTGGGCTCGCCTGACTCCTTCGCGGGCACGGCGACGGCTGCGGAAGGGAACAACGCCGGACTGGTGATGGCCAACACGTATACGATTCCGCTGCTGGTTTCGATCCCGTACGGCACGGCAAACACAAGCACGGCGACGACGACGCTTGAGACCGCGAAGCTCAACTCCATCGCCAATACCCTGGCCGCTTGCGTAAACTCGAATCCCTCCACCAGCAACACGTGCGCAACGCTGTTCACGAACACCACGCCTCCGGGCGGCAGGACCGCACCCAGCGATACCCTGCAGGCGGCGGTGCAGATGGCCCTGTATCCGTATCAAAATGTCACGACGCTCTATAATCTGGCACCACCGGCTTCGCCGTTTATCGGTCTGGGCTCCGCGCCGGCAGACTTCTCGCTTGCCGTGTCCTACAGCACTCCAGCGATGGGCCTTTCCATTGCCGGAACGGCGACCACCGGTTCGAGCTCGACCATCGACATCGACGCGACCGGTCGGGTATGGTTCCCGACCAACACGACGACGGCGCACGGCATCGCTTACTTCGATCCAACCACGATCTCGTTCAATGGTCCTTACGAGACCAACCTGGTCTCGCCCCAGTATGTAGCGATCGATACCGAGGACTCGCCGATCGTCTTTGCGAACGATATGAGCAGCGGCCAGATCGGTGCAGTTGCGATCAATGCTCCCGCCAGCCCGACCGGTTCCTTCGTCTATGCCGCGCCCGGAGTCTCCAGCACCGGTCCGCTAGCAGTCAGCAACAACGCAACTACCAACAATGCCGTCCTCTTCGCAGGTGCTGCCTCTGGGGGCGGTTACAATCTTTACAAAGTAGGTGGCGGTAGCAACACGGTCGTACTCGAAGCGCCCTTCACTCTTATGCCGACCGGGCTTGCTGCTTACACGCGGTCCAGTCCGGATGCTTACTTTGAGGCCGAGGTCGCCTCAAGTGGTTCTTCAACCGCCTGCCTGCTTGAGGGAAGCTATAACGACGGTACCCCCGCTGATACAACGGACCAAATTCTCGCGACCTCCGGCACACCTTGTATCTCAGGCGGTGCCGCGCAGATGACACAGGGGACCAACGAAAGCCTGGCGATGGCAACGACGCAAAACCAGATCTGTTCGTACAATCGCGGCAGCTGCTTCGCTGCGCCGGTGATCTTGAATGCACCGCAGGGCGTGGCGCTTGACGGAAATCTGAACGTCTGGGTCGCGAACGCCGGCGGCAATTCGGTCAGCACCTTCCTCTTCTCTGGGAATAGCACCTACACCACTACGGCAACCATCCCCTACGCCCACACCACGACCATGCCCATGCCTTACGGCCTGGCAATCGATCGTAGTGGGAACGTCTGGGTCTCAAATGCCGGTTGCGTCAACAACTCGACTGCGGCATGCACGCCTGGTAGCTTTGTCCTCTCGGAGTTGATTGGTGCTGCTGCTCCTACGTTGACGCCCCTCGCAGCTCAGAGTGGAACGACGCCGACTGGCGGTACTAAGCCGCTTGCCATTCCGGTAGCCTACAAACAGGCGACCACGCGCAACGGACGTCTGCTGAACAAGTAGTCTTAGTTAGGCGGTTGGGCGCACCGGTTCTACCGGTGCGCCCTTATCTTTTGCTCCTTCATAAGCGTATCTCGTCGGCTCCAGGGCATGCATCTTGGTTTTAGCGTATTCGTTTTAGCGTATTCGTTGAACAGCAAATTTCAACTCAATGGTATGGCTACCGTTCAGCTGGCAACATAGCCTCCTAAAAGTCGCCCCTTCAGGCTCAGGTCAGTTTTGGCGCATTCCCTGGCTCGCGCCCCAGGTCGGTATAAGTCAGGCCTTCAGGCCCTAAAACAACAGCGCTGCACTCAGGGACTTGTCTACCCGGAGTTGGTGTGTGGGTCCGCACCGCAGATTCTTTCGCTCCACTCCGCTACCGGATGACAACAAAAGACGTACTTGTGTTTTGGTTGTCATCCC
>CAXUDC010000151.1:0-8442 GCA_964249685.1 uncultured Acidobacteriaceae bacterium | reverse complement strand
CGCGCTACCATAGGCATGTCACCACCATGCCCCATGCCAACGGACGATCCTGCCTTCAGGCAGTGACGCGCTTCACGTTTGTCCACGCCGCTTTTCTGCTGCTCTTCTGCGCCCTTGCCGGGACTGCAGCCGACGCGCAGAAGATCAAGCCGGATGCCGACCCCGACATCCTGAAGACGCCGATGGGCACCACGGAGACCGGCACGCTGCTCGGTGCGGAGTACCGCGTGGATGTTCCGAACGATTGGAACGGTTCGCTGGTCGTCTATTACCACGGCTATGCGGAGCATGGTGCCTCGTTCCACATCGCCGAGCGCCTGCACCCTGACCTGCTGACGCTCACGGATCGGCACTTCGCGGTCGTCCAGAGTGCCTACTCCGAAGGCGGCTGGGCGCTGCAGCAGGCCTACCCGGAGACCGAGGCGCTGCGGCACTACTTCGATCACAAGTACGGTCATCCCAAGGAGACCTACGTGATGGGTGGGTCCATGGGCGGCGCGCTGGTGATGATCACGCTGGAGCTCAACCCCAGACCCTTTGTCGGCGGCCTTGATCTCTGCGGTGCCGTTGGCCCCACCTTCGTCTCGTTTGACCGCCGTTTTGCCATGCGCGCCGCCTTTGACCACTACTTTCCAGGCGTACTGGGGCCGCTCGTGCCGGTGCCCTCTGACTTCGACGACACCCCCGCCGAGCGCGAGCGCATCACCGAAGCCCTGCGCAACAACCCCGCCAATGCAGGCCTGCTGCGCGAGCTGATGGGCCTGCACACCGACGCAAATGTGGCGCGCGATGTCTCGTACTTCACGTTTGTTGTCTCGGACCTGCAGCGCCGTGCCGGCGGCAATCCCTTCGACAATCGCAACTGGATCTACACCGGCGCCAGTGCCACCTCGAGCGCCCCCGACGAGGAGTTGAACAACACCGTTCGACGTTACGCCGCAAACCCCAAGGCGCGGGACTACCTCACGCGCCACTACACGCCCACCGGCCGTCTGGGCCGCCCGATGCTCGCGGTACACACGATCTATGACCCGCTGATCCCGCCCAGTCAGCTCGCGCTCTACAACGAGCTCGTCGAGAACGCGGGACAGGGCGAGCACCTGGTGCAGAAGTACGTTCCACGCGACGGCCACTGCTCCATCACACCTGAAGAGATTGGCCACGCCTTTGACGAGCTGGTCACCTGGACCCATGGGGGCCCTCGTCCTGTTCCCGGCCTGCTGCATTAGTCGGATCCATTAGCCTGCTGTATTAGCCTGCTGCATTCGCTTTCACCTACCCAAACCGCGCAAACCGCGGCCGATATAATGAACTATGGCAACCTACAGGCCAGACGTGCCCTCATCCGTTCCGCCCAGCGGCGGTTCAGAGGCGTCGTCCGTGCCGTTCGTGCCTGAAGCAAATTCCTACACCGAGCCGCCCAGCGAGTCCGGCATGCGCATGGAGGCCGCCCTGGCCGAGCCATCCCCGCAGCTGCCCGCCGCCACGCTGACGCCCATCCACCCGGCCTCCCCACTCGACGAGCCTTCCGGCGCCTTTGACGCCGCCACGGGCTCGGTTCCGGTGCCCTCCCGCCCCGCAGCGTCTGCCGCGCAGGGTCTGGCCGCGTCCGGCGACTCGCTGCACTTGGCCGAGCGCTTCGACTTCATGCTGGCCACGCTTGCCGCGCATCGGCCGCATGACGATCAGGCGCTGGTGCGCTCGGCCTGGGCGTTCACGCAGTCACAGCACGAGGGCCAGAAGCGCGCCTCGGGCGAGCCCTACATCATCCATCCGCTCGAGGTCGCGCAGGTGCTCGCCGAGCTCAAGATGGACGCTACGGCCATCGCCGCGGGCCTGCTGCATGACGCGGTCGAAGACACCGACGTCACCACGCCCGAGATTGGCAAGCGCTTCGGTGAGCAGGTCGCGCACATCGTCGACGGTGTCACCAAGCTCGACAAGATCAAGTTCGCCAACCGCGAAGATCATCAGGCCGAAAACATCCGCAAGATGCTGCTCGCCATGGTCACGGATGTGCGTGTGGTGATCATCAAGCTTGCCGATCGCCTGCACAACATGCGCACGCTGCAGCATCTGCGCCCCGACAAGCAGGCGCGCATCGCCAAGGAGACGCTCGACGTCTATGCACCGCTCGCGCACCGGCTGGGCATGGGCAAACTGCGCGGCGAGCTTGAAGATCTCGCGTTCCAGTACGTGGATCCGCTGGCCTACAAGAAGCTCACCACCGAAGTCGATTCACTCCGCGGTGAAGGCGAAGCCTTCCTCGATCGCATCGTCGGGACGCTGGAGACCAAGCTGCAGGACGCAAACATCCATGCGCGCGTCGAGTCACGCATCAAGCGGCTCTACTCCATCCAGCAAAAGCTCAACGTGCATTCCATCCCGGTCGATCAGGTCTATGACCTCTTCGCCGTGCGCGTGATCACGGAAAGCGAAGGGGACTGCTACGCCGTGCTGGGCCTGCTGCACGCGGCGTGGCGCCCCGTGCCCGGCCGCTTCAAAGATTTCATCGCGATGCCGCGGCCCAACCTCTATCAGTCGCTGCACACCACGCTGATTGCAGATGGCGGCCACCAGTTTGAGGTGCAGATCCGCACCGAAGACATGCACCGCGTCGCGGAAGAGGGTATCGCCGCGCACTGGAAGTACAAGGCCTCCGACAACGTCAGCGCCAAGGACGAGCAGCGTCTCGCCTGGGTTCGTCAGCTGATGGAGTGGCAGCGCGAGATGACCGACCCCAACGAGTTCATGTCGACCCTGCGCATCGACCTGTACCCCGAGGAGGTCTACACCTTTACGCCCAAGGGCAAGGTCATCGTGCTGCCCAAGGACGCCAGCCCCGTCGATTTTGCTTACGCCATCCACACCGACGTCGGCCACGCCACCACGGGCGCGAAGGTCAATGGACGCATCGTGCCGCTGCGTTCCAAGCTCCGCAACGGCGACATCGTGGAAGTCGTCACGCAGACCGGCCATGCGCCCTCGCGCGACTGGCTCAGCTTCGCCAAGAGTTCCCGCGCGCGCAACAAGATCAAGCACTGGCTGAATGAAAATCAGCGTGCCCGCGCGATCGAGATTGGCAAGAAGCTGCTGGAGCGTGAGGCCCGCAAGTTCAAACTCGCGCTCAGCCGGTTCAGCAGCGCCGACTTCGATCGCATCGCCAATGAGTACGGCATGAGCGGCGAAGAAGACCTGCTCGCCGGCCTCGGCTTCGGTAAATTCTCCACGCGCCAGGTGCTCAACAAGCTGGAACCCGGCACCACGCAGGCTGTTGCCCCTGAAGCGGCCGCAGACCCGAACGGCGCCGTATCGAGCGCGCTTTCGCACATGAGCGAAGCAGTCAAGCGCGTCTTCTTCGGCAAGGGTTCTGAGAGCCTGCAGGTCGAAGGGCAGGACGATCTGCTCGTCTACCGCGCCCGCTGCTGCAGCCCCATCAAGGGCGAAGAGATCATCGGCTACGTCACTCGCGGCAAGGGCGTTGCGGTCCACGCGCGCACCTGTTCCAACGTGCAGAACCTGCTCTATGAGGCCGACCGCCGCATTGAAGTCGAGTGGTCCGCCGCCGCTTCTGCCGCATCGGTCAACACCAGCACGCCCAAGCCGACAACCTATCCCGTCAAGCTCACGGTGCTGGTGGACGATCGCTCCGGTCTGCTCAAGGAGTTCGCCGCCATCATCTCCGAGGACGGCACCAACATCAAGAGCGTCGATACCCGGCCCACCGAAGACGGCGCCGTGCACGTCGACTTCGTCATCGAGACCCTGGATCTGCGCCACCTCACCCGGTTGCAGCAAAATCTGCGCAAGGTTCCCGGTGTGCGCGACGTACATCGCGTGCAAAAGATCTAGGACCGCACCATTTTTCTTGCGCCCCGCACCACCGCCGGTAACACACCTTCGTGTGAGTCGTGGCCTTCCCTACGGCGATGGAACTGCCCTACTCTGGTAGCGTGCAGACCGGTACCCGTCCAAATTCCACGTTCCGCCTCCTCATGCTGGGTGCCATTC
Organism: uncultured Acidobacteriaceae bacterium; assembly: GCA_964249685.1. Taxonomy (GTDB): domain Bacteria; phylum Acidobacteriota; class Terriglobia; order Terriglobales; family Acidobacteriaceae; genus Edaphobacter. The sequence continues at coordinate 4,431 of CAXUDC010000151.1, read as the reverse complement.
TGGTGGTCCTGCTGAATACCTGGCTGGCGGCGCGGGCCTTGGGAACGCTGTTCAGCGCGCAGCACTGGCTGGCGCACACGCTGGAGGTCCTCACCAAGACCGAGGACGTCTTTCTCGACATGAGCACCGCCAACAGCTCGGCTCGCGCGTTCCTGCTGACGGACAGCCCCGAGTATGAGACCCGTTACCACACCGCTGCGCAGGCCGCCTATGCGGGTACCGACCGCGTCGCGCAGCTAACGGCGGATAACCGGTCGCAGCAGGCGCGTATTCCGCTTCTACGGCACCGCATCTCCGTCAAGCTCGGCGCGCTCGACGCGGCGATGAACATGCGGCGGGGGCATCCTGAAAACGCGCTCTCGCCGGGCGTACTGCGGCCGGCACTCAGCGACAGTCCGGATGGCGGCATCAGCGTTCGTTACGCCATCACGCAGGTGGAGAACGAAGAACGGCGGCTGCTGGTCGACCGCTACGCCGAGGCCCATGCTGCACGGCGCAACGTGGTAGCCACCTTTACCGGGGCCACGCTGCTCGATCTCGTTCTGCTGGTGATTGCCTTTCAGCAACTCATTCGTGCGCGCGAAGATCAGCGCCAGCTCACCGACCGGGCCGTTGAAATCAACACCCTGAATGCGCAGCTTAGCGGGCTCAACGCCGAGCTGGAAGAGCGGGTTGCGCTGCGAACACGCGAGCTGGAGGTCTCGAACAAGGAGCTGCAGGCCTTTTCGTACTCGGTCTCGCACGATCTGCGCGCTCCCCTGCGGACCATCGACGGTTTCAGCCTCGCGCTGGTTGAGGACTTCTCCGATCGCCTCAACGATGAAGGCCGCGACTATATCGCCCGGGTGCGCGGCGGCGTGCAGCGGATGGGCACTCTGATTGACGCGCTCCTGCAGCTCTCCCGCGTCACCCGTTCGGAGGTGGGGAGTGAGCGCGTGGACCTGTCCCAGCTGTCCACGATGGTCTACAACGAGCTGCTGGTTAACGAACCCGAACGCGATGTCGCCTTCACCGCCGAGCCCGGTTTGATCGCGACGGCCGACCCGCGGCTGATGCGCGTGGCCTTTGAAAACCTCATCGGGAACGCCCTGAAATTTACCTCCAAGACCCCGGCGGCACAGATCACCTTTGGCGCCACCGCGATGAATGGCGAGACCGTATACTTCTTGCGGGATAACGGCGCCGGGTTCGATATGCAGTATGTTGACCGGCTGTTTACCGCCTTCCAGCGGCTGCACGGCGATCGCGATTTCAAGGGTTCGGGCATCGGCCTGGCCACTGTTTCGCGCATCATTCGCCGGCACTCCGGAGGCATCTGGGCAGAGGGTAAGATTGGCGGAGGCGCTGCTTTCTTCTTTACCCTGGATACCGTTCTAGCGGGCTCCGGCGAGAAAACTACCGAAAGCGGTCGAGATGAGTGAACGCATGATTCTGCTGGTGGAAGATGATCCCGATCACGAAGCACTAGCCATTCGCGCCCTGCGCAAGGCCCAGGTTGCCAACGAGATCAAGGTGGCGCGCGACGGCGAAGAAGCCATCGAGTTCATGAAGGGCATCGCGGCCGGCACGGAGCAGGTTCCGCACCTCGTGCTGCTGGATCTGAAGCTGCCCAAGGTGGAAGGCCTCGACGTTCTGCGGGCCATCCGTGCCTCTGACAAAACCGCCTTGTTGCCAGTGGTGGTCCTCACCTCCTCCGACGAGGAACGCGACATCGTTGCCAGCTATCGTCTGGGCGTCAACAGCTACATTCGCAAGCCCGTCAACTTCAATGAATTCACCGAGGCCACACGGCAACTCGGCATGTACTGGCTGCTGCTTAATCAATGTCCACCGTCGCAGTAATTGGTGTCCGCAGGCCGTTGCGCGTCCTCATCATCGAGGACTACGAGGAGGATGCCCTTCTTCTCGAGCGCCATCTCTCGCGCGCCGGCTATGCCGTCGATGCGCAACGCGTGCAGACTGCCGATGAGCTGACCGAGGCGCTTGCCGATCCGCGTTCCTGGAACCTCGTCATCGCCGACTACACCCTGCCCAGCTTCGGCGCGCGTGACGCCCTCGCGCTGATTCAGGGCAGCGGCGCCGATCTTCCCTTCATCATCGTTTCGGGAACCATCGACGAGGTCTCCGCAGTCAACGCCATGCGCGCCGGCGCGCACGATTACGTGCTCAAGGGGCATCTTGAGCGCCTTCTGCCCGCCATCGAACGCGAGCTCGCCGACGCCGAACGCCGGCGCGAACGCGTGGAGACCGAAGCCGAGCTTCGCCTCGCCCAGCAGCGCTTCTCCGCCACCTTCAACCAGGCCGCGGTCGGGATGGCGCATACCTCGGTGGGCGGCCGGTTTGTCCTGGTCAACCAGCGCCTTTCGGAGATGCTCGGGGTCACACGCGAGCAGCTCGGCTCCCTGCGCCTCAAAGACTTCCTGCTGCCCTCCGAGCAGGGCACCGACGCCGCGCTGCTGCACGAACTGCTCACCGGCAGCCGTAACGGCTACTGCGTCGAGCGCACCCTCCTGCGCTCGGACGGGGAGACCTTTCCCGCGCAGCTTACGGTCTCGCTGCTGCGCCATGATGGCGCCGGCGGCAGCACGGAAACGACCCTGCTCTGGGTGGTGGAAGACATCTCCGCCCGCAAAGCCGCCGAACGCGAAACCTCCGACCTGATGACGCGGCTGATCAACTCCGAGCGCCTCGCCGCCGCGGGCCGTATGGCCAACACGCTTGCCCACGAGATCAACAACCCACTCGAAGCGCTTACCAATCTTTTCTATCTGCTGCAGATGAACGACCTGCCGCCGCAGTCTCAGGAGCTCGTCGCCATCGCGGCACGTGAGCTGGACCGCGTCGGCCACATCACCCGTTCCACGCTCAGCTTTTATCGCAAGATCCCCGGTCGCACCCTTGATCTCCAGTCGCTGCTTAAGGAGGTCGTGCAGCTTTTCAGCTCGCGCGCCGCGCAGCACCACGTCGAGATCCTTACCAAGTTCGGCCCCGGTCTCGCCGATACGCACTTCGATCCCACCCTGCGCCAGGTCTTTGCCAACATCGTGGGCAACGCGCTCGAGGCCATGGAGACCACGGGCGGCCGCATCATCCTCCGCGCCCGCATCGCCGGTCCTCTCGCCGTGGTGACGGTCTCCGACTCCGGCCATGGTATTGAGCGCGCCAACCTCCGTGCCATCTTTGAGCCGTTTTTCACCACCAAGGGCGAGCGCGGCACCGGTCTTGGTCTGTGGGTCACGCGGGGCATCGTGGAAGAGCAGGGCGGCACCCTGATGCTGCGTACCTCCACGCGCGGCCGGTGCCGTGGCACCGCGATCCGCATCACGCTCCCCAGGCATTCCGTCGTTCCGGAAGCCCCGCCCAGCCCCATCCAGTAGGACTGGAACCCGCCCGCAGCGTCACGCGCCCGGCTATCCAGTGCTCGCCGGGAAGCTCTACAATCGGGCATGGCAACCGGAACACAAGCAAAGCAGAAGAACGTTCTTGGTCAGCCGCTGGAGACCTGCGGCACCGATCCCCTGACCGGCTTCTACCGCGACGGCTGCTGCAACACGGGTCCCGACGACAACGGCGTCCACACCGTCTGCTGCATCGTCACCGATGAGTTTCTCGCGACCTCCGCCCGGCTCGGCAACGACCTCGCGACGCCCATGCCGCAGTATGGCTTTCCGGGTCTGCGTGCCGGGGATCGCTGGTGCGTCTGCGCCTCCCGCTGGCTGCAGGCACAACGCGCCGGCGCCGCCTGCCCCGTGGTTCTCGAGGCCACGCACGAGAACACGCTGAACATCGTGCCGTTCGAGATCCTGCTGCAGTACGCCGTCATCCCCAAAACCCTTCACTAGATCCCAACGCTGAACCCACGCCGCACCCGCGCGGGGGATGCACGCATCGAACCCGTCGTGCCCCGTCTCGCATTCCCGACCTACACTGCCGCGCTGCGGATCGTGGAAGCCCTGCATGCTGCCGGGCACGAGGCCTACTTTGCCGGCGGCTGCGTGCGCGATCTGCTGCTGGGGCGCGAGCCCCATGACTTCGACGTCACCACCGCTGCGCACCCCGCCGAAGTGCAGCGCCTTTTCCCGCACACCGAGGCGGTCGGCGCCCACTTCGGCGTCATCCTCGTCCTCTCCAAAACCGACGGCGACAACGGTGAGCGCATCGCCACGGAGGTCGCCACCTTCCGCTCCGATGGCGCCTACACCGACGGCCGCCGTCCCGATACCGTCGCCTTCTCGACCGGCCCCGAGGCGGATGTTCTCCGCCGCGACTTCACCATCAACGGTCTCCTGCTCGATGTCCTGCGCTACGAGGCGGGTGAGCCGCTCCATGTCTGTGTGCTCGACTTCGTGGGGGGCCGCGACGACCTCGCCGCTAAAACGCTCCGCGCCATCGGCAACCCCCTCCGCCGCTTCACCGAGGACAAACTTCGCA
>CAXUDC010000150.1:1833-8466 GCA_964249685.1 uncultured Acidobacteriaceae bacterium | reverse complement strand
GGCCATCCTTGGCCCGGGCCAGAGCCACCACAGCCGCCGTCTCTGGCGTAAACTCCTGCGGGGCATCCCACTTTTCGAGCTCCGCCAGCAGCTCCTGCTGCACCGCCGCGACCGCAACCGCGTTCCTCTGCGCGACCTCCGCCGCCGCCGCCGCGCGCTCTAACGCCCGTTCCGCCTCCTGCGCCAGAAATGCCCGGTAGCTGGGCGTCTGTGCGTACCGCTCCGCAACCGCGGCCGCGACCGACTTCTGCTTCTCCCCGCGACCGGCCCGCCGGCCTTCCTGCTCGACCGCCGCCGCCACGCCCATCCGCGCACGTCGCCGCCTGTGCTCCGCCAGCCGCTCTGCAACCTCCAGCTTCAATGCGGAAGGCTCCAGCTTTAGAGCTGAAGGCTCTGCCGGCTCGGCTTCCAGCGCAAAGTCCCCGGGCGCACCGCCGCCCACCTCTTCCGGCCGAACCTCAAGCTGTGCCGAGCCCGTCATCGCCAATCCCAACCCACTTCCTCAAAATCGTTTAGCCTGAAACTGTGTCGTCCGACCGTACCAGCAACCAGCCCCGAGCAGCCCGCACCCACCCCGGCGAACCGCGCCGTGCCAGCCCCGGTTTCCGTTACCTCTTCATAACTATCACGCTGCTCGCCGCGCCGCACAGGCATGTCCATGCCCAGCAGATAACGACTCAGGCACCCCCCCTGAACTCCGGAACAGCCCCGCCCCAAAACGACCTCCCAGACCTACCCGACGCCGCCCAGTTCCCCACCGCGCGCGTCCTCCCGCCGCCCCCGCCCGACCTCTCCCCCATCCTCGAATCCGACACCCAGACCTACCGCGACCACCTCTTCACCCTCACCGGCAATGTCGTCGTCACCTACGGCACGCGCCGCGTCCAGGCCGACCGCATCACCTACAACTCCGACTCCGGCGACATCGAAGCCACCGGCCACCTCATCCTCACCGACTCCCGCAACGCCGAGCGCATCCTCGCCAGCGCCGGCACCTACAACCTCCAGACCACCACCGGCCGCTTCACCGACGTCACCGGCTCGGTCGGCGTGAAGCTCGCCCCGGTCAACACCCGCCGCGTCGTCTACACCACCGCCAACCCGTTCCTGTTCACCGGCGGCCTCCTCATCAAAACCGGCCCCCAAACCTACGACATCTACGACGGTACCGTCACCAGCTGCCAGCTTCCGCACCCCGACTGGCTCCTCAGCTCCGGCCATTTCTCGGTCAAAGAAGGCAAGGCCCGCGGCTACAACAGCGTCTTCCATCTCGTCAGCATCCCCGTCTTCTACCTGCCCTACGTCACCGCGCCCACCGGCGCCGGCGAGCGCCAATCCGGCTTCGTCATCCCCACCCTCAGTACCTTCGATAAAAACGGCACCTCCGGCGTCCGCGTCGGCGAGCAGTACTACCTCGTCCTCGGCCGCTCCGCCGACCTCACCATCGGCGCCGAGGACTACACCTCCATCGGCTACGCGCAAAATGTCACCTTCCGCCTCAAAGGCCACGGCCTCGACTTCGCCAACGTCCACTACGACGGCCTGCTCGACCGCCGCACCGGCACCGCCAACCAGGGCGGCGAGGAGTTCACCCTCGCCGGCCGCCACGACTTCACCCCCAACACCCGCGCCGCGGCCAACATCGATTACCTCTCCAGCTATATCTACCGCGAGGCCTTCACCGACACCTTCAACCAGGCCGTCACCTCCGACCTCGTCTCCACCGCCTACCTCGCCCGCGCCCATAATGGCTTTGAGCTCAGCGGGTTAGCCGATCGCTACCAGGGCATCAAGACCATCGCCCAGACCCCCACGCCCGCCGCGCCGCTCGGTATCCCGCAGTCGCAGGTGCGCATCTTTCACGCCCCCACCATCGCCTTCAACACCACCGACCACCTCATCCCCGGCACCGCCACGCGCTTCTCGAACGGGCTGGAGTACGAGCTCGAATCCGCCGCTGCCGGCCTTAAACGCTCGCAGCCCACCTTCGTCACCGGCGGCATCATCGAGCGCCTCGACCTGCACCCGCAGCTCTCCTACCCTCTCTTTCTGGGCAAAGCCGGCAGCGCCTGGCACCTGCTGCCGCTCGTCGCCGCGCGCGAGACCCTCTACACCCGCTCCCGCGCGCCCAGCCAACCCGGCAAGCCCCCCATGGAGAGCCTTGCCGGCCTTGCCCGCTCAGACTTCGAGTTCGCCTTTTCCGTCCGCCCGCCCGTCATCGAGCGCACCTTCACCCCGCCCGAGCACCTGCAGAAATACTTCGGCACCGCCCTCCGCCACACCATCGAGCCCGAACTCACCTACCGGCTCACCACCGGCGTAGGAGGCGCACAGTTCCCCAAGGTCCTCCGCTTCGACGCCACCGACGTCGTCTCGAACACCAACGAGGCCGAGTACGGCGTCACCCAGCGCCTCTTCCGCCGCGTCGCCCACCCCGGCCCCTGCCTCACCGACGTTTACGCCGCCCAGCCCGGCTTCAGTTCGAACGCGGCCGACGATCCCAGCGCCCCGCCCGGCAAGGACGCGCCCCCAGGCTCCGGAACCACCGGCGGCGACACCGACGCCACGTTGATCCAGGCAGGCGAAGGCCAGCTCGCGGAGTCGGCCCAGGAGACCTCGGTGGGTTCAGGGGGCGTCAGCCCCCTGAACCCACGCCCAACCAAAAGGGGCTTCAGCCCCGGCGCCCCCTGCAGCAAATCCGAAGCCCTCATCTCCTGGCGCCTCACGCAAAAATACTTCTTCGACCCCACCTTCGGCGGCGCCATTGTCAACAGCCGCCGCAACATCTTTGAAACCACCCTCAACCTCTCCGGCGTCGCCTTCCTCACCGAGCCGCGCAACATCTCCCCGCTCGTCTCGCGCCTGCGCGTCCGCACCAGCGCCCACACCGATGTCGAGTGGGACTTCGACCTCGACACCGGCGCTCGCAAGTTCACCTCGTCCAACGTCTACCTCGACCTCCACCAGGGCCAGTACTTCTCCGCCCTCAGCTACGCCCGGCTCGACGCGCCCGGACGCTTCTTCACCCAGGACCCCGACCCCACCACGGCCGCGGCCACCACCGGTGTGTCCTCCGCCGTCTCGGACTTCAACCAGCTCCGCTTCCTGATCGGCTATGGCAACCCGGCCAAACCCGGGCTCTCGCTCGCCGCCAACACCGGCCTGGACCTGAAGAGTCTCTACGGAACCACCAGCGCGTCGGCCACGGTCGCCGGCATTAACACCACCACGACCGTCTATCCGCCGCTGCTGCAATACGCCAGCGTGCAATCCAGCTACAACTTCAACTGCTGCGGCTTCTCGGTCGAGTACCGCAAGTTCGAGCTAGGCTCCGTCCGCAACGAGGGCAGCTACAAGTTCAGCTTCACCCTCGCCAACATCGGCACCGCCGGCAACCTCCGCCGCGCCGAGCGCTTGTTCTAGGACTCCGATTAAGTACTTGGGTGGAAGCGTGGGACTTTAGTCCCACGATAATTTGTAGCCACGAACGGGCTTTAGCCCCGGCGCCATTTACGAAGTGTCATGAACAGCCTTAGTCGAACTCCTCCCAGCCTATTACCCAGAAGGCGTGATGCCGGTCCAAACCGCAGATTCCTCCGCTTCGCTACGGAATGACAACAAAAAGCGGCACTTGTATTTGTCGTTGTATTTTGTTGTCTCCCGTAAGGATCCGCTTTTATTCCGGTACTACAGCTACAGTCAAACTGCTGTAATCTCAGGCGATTGCTGCCAGCCCATTCTTCGCGATCAGCGTGAGCAGCTTGGCTGCCGTGCCACTCGGTCGCTTTTCCCCACGCTCCCACTTACTCACAACCCCTGTCGTGACGTTGAGATGTAGCGCAAACGCTGCCTGGCTAACGGCTTCCTTCTTGCGAATATTTCGGATTTTACTCGGTGAGAGTTCTAGAATTGGCGTTAGACAGCCGATGTCGAACGTGCGCATCGTTCTGTCGTCCACCAGCCCGATCTCGTGAAGGTCTGAGACGCTCTCGTGGATCGCCGCCAGCGCGGGACTCCGGTAAGAGCGCGGAGAAGCAGCCTTTCCCCGTGGCAAACTGCGATGCATAGTCTCTGAAATGGCGCTTGCTACAGCTTTATCTCTTGTTGCCATGGAGAAATCCTCCTGTTGGTTCCGGATTACCGGGCACTTTCCTGACGTCAATCAATCTCTTCTCAGCCACCGCAAACGCAAGCTCCGATTCAGTAAAGTTCAGGTAAAGTCTCGCGAGTTGCTTGAAGGCCTTCAGGTCCCTTGCAGTGATATTTGCGGTATCCTTCTTTTCAAACCCATACAGCAAGACAACCCTGACTCCTAACCTCATCGCCACAATGGCTCTCGCGCCGCCGCTCGCTCCTTGGCCGGTACGAGCAAGGCGGTATTTGAATAACCCGCCACCAAGGTCCGCATCGTAGCCGCCTTGCAGCATCTCCCAGAGAGCAACGGCATCCGCGCCAAACTTCTCTGCAAAGCGCATGAACACCTTCGTGCCAAAACTTGAAGTGATGCATCCTCTGCGGCGTCCACACCAAATTATAGCTCTCAGAACCATATGGAGGCAGCCGAACGGCTGTTCTAACGCAAAGGTCGCGAAGGTTTACGCGAAGTCCGCAAAGTTCTCTCTGCGATCCTCCGCATGAACCTCTGCGTCCTTTGCGTTGAAGCCCTTGGCTCACCTTTCCCATAGATGCCCGTCTACCCGACAGCGTTTATTTCTGACTCCGGAGTCGGATGAGTATGGCAGCAGAATCAGTAGGAATTGCAGGCGGACTGTCCCCGGTCATGGCGGCGCTCAGCCGTCCTGGCTTCGGGTCTTTGTTAGGCGTAGAATCGTCGCCAGTGGCCAAGGCAGCGACCCATACCGGAACTCGCAACGGCGGCAAGCTCACGCAGGCGCAGATGGACGCGCGCGCTCAGCAGCGGGTAGAAGACGACGAGCTCATCCGCGAAGCCCAGAAGGGCGACCGCTCCAGCTTCGACGCGCTCGTCCGCCGTTATGACCAGAGCGTGCTCCGCCTGGCGCTGCACATGCTCGGCAACGAGCAGGACGCGCAGGATGTGCACCAGGACGCGTTTGTCAAGGCCTACCGGCACCTCGGCAACTTCCGCTTCGAGTGCTCGTTTTATACGTGGCTCTACCGCATCGTGACCAACCTGTGCCTGGACCAGCTTCGCCGCCGCAAGAGCCGTCGCGAAGATCCCGCCACCGTGCTCGATTCGAGCGGCGACGAGATGGACCTGATGGCCAACGTCACCGACGATCGCGCCATGGCCAACCCCGGCCGCGAGCTCGACCGCAAGGTCATGGGCGAGCAGATCGCCGCCGCACTCGACAAGCTCACGCCGCGCGAGCGCACCGTCTTCGAGCTCAAGCACTACCAGGGACTCAAGCTTCGCACCATCGGAGAGATGCTGAGCACCACCGAGGAAACCGCAAAGAACACGCTCTTCCGCGCAACCCGCAAGCTGCGTCTGAACCTCGCGGAACTCAAGGGGCTCTAACGCAGTACCGGTGGAAGCGTGGGGCTTTAGCCCCACTAAAACAACGAGAGCTTTGAAACGAGCTTTAGCCCCGGCGAAACCGGCACCACCCGACTAAACCTTACCGGGCAAAGACCTGGAAGGGCACCAAACTCAGAGGCTGGAAAAGGAACGCAAAATGACATGTGAAGGCGCAAAAGACAACATCATCCTGGCCGCGTACGGAGAACTTCCCGACGAAGACGCTGTAGGACTCGAACAGCATCTCGCCCACTGCGAGAGCTGCCTGGAAGAGTTCGCGCTTATGCGCACACTCGACCAGGCGATGGCCCTGAACCCGGTTGCCGAGCCCGACCCTAACTTTGTAGCGCAAAGCCGCATGCGGCTCGATGAGGCGCTTGACGCCATCCCGCAGCACGGCTTCCTGACCCGCCTGCGCGCCAACGCCGCGAGCTGGCTCGGCCATCTGCAATCCGCGCCCGCGCTCGCCACGTTGCTGATTGGCACCGGCTTTCTGGCCGGAAACTTCACCTATCGCTACCAGGTCGCAAATGCCCCCAAAATCGCGCCGGCCGTAATCCTGTCCAACCAGACCGGAGGAGGCGTCTCGACCATTTCGGAGATCAAGCAGCTCCCGGGCGACATCGTGCAGGTCAGCTACGACCGCGTGGTTCCCGAAAAAGCGCAGGGATCGCTCGACGACCCGCAGATCCGCCAGCTCCTGATGATGGGAACGCACTCCGCCGACACCAACTCGGTGCGCGTCGACTCGGTCGCGCTGCTCGCCGATGAGTGCAAGCAGGGCCACAGCTGCCGCGTCGAGACCGACGGCACGGGAATCCGCGCCACGCTGCTCGCCAGCCTGCGCACGGACAAGAATCCCGGCGTGCGGCTGAAAGCGCTTGAAGGTCTGCAGCCTTACGTCGCGCAGGATGAGCACGTCCGCGACGCGGTCGCGCAGGCGCTGCTCGGCGACCAGAGTTCGCTCGTGCGCACGCGCGCCATCTCGATCCTCGAGCCGGTGCAGTCCGATACCAGCGTTCGTCAGGTCCTGCGCACGGTCTCTACTTCAGACGAAAACCCATACATCCGCACCGTCAGCACGCAGGCCTTGCTGGGCTCGTCCTCCATCCAGTAGCGCAAACGATCGATTC
>CAXUDC010000150.1:0-1733 GCA_964249685.1 uncultured Acidobacteriaceae bacterium | reverse complement strand
CCGCTCAAGCTGCGCGACTCTCGCGGCGCCGAGATCGTCAAGGTCGACCACGACGGTCCCGCAGGCAAGATGGGCCTGCGCGAGCGCGACGTAGTGCTCCAGATGAACGGCATCGCGATCGAGACCGAAGAGCAGATCCGCCGCATGTTGAAGGACACCGCGCCCGGCAAAACCGTCGTGCTCGTCATCAGCCGCGACGGCCAGCAGCTCACCATGACGACCCAGATGGCAGACAAGACCCAGCTCGAGCGCGACGCCTGGGAGCAGCATCTCGGCAACCCGCAAGCGCCCGCGGCCGCGCTGCCGACCGGCGACGCCTCCGCTTCAGGCCTCGCGAACGGTCCCGCGCCGAGCTCGCGCTACAGCAAAAGTTTCCTGGGCACGCTGCTCACCAGCCCGACCTACACGGGCGCGATGCTCGAGATGATGGGCCCGCAGATGGCGCAGTTTTTCGGCGTGCAGGATGGCTCCGGACTGCTCGTCCGCAAAGTGGAAGCGAACAGCCCCGCGGCGATGGCCGGTCTGCACCTGGGCGACTATGTCGTGCGCGCCAACTCGCGGCAAGTAAAGACCCTTAGCGATTGGAGCAAGGTCGTGCGCGAGGCCAAAGGACGGCCGATCGCGCTGGTCATCATGCGCGACAAGCAGGAGCATACCCTGACCCTGACGCCGGACATCAAGCACCGCTCGGAGCTCGAGCTTCCACTGGCTCAACCTTCGTTTCGCTTGGCCTGTGTCACGCAGCTCTAATCCCACTATACTTAGGACACCATGGCTGAAGTTACGAGCGCACGCCGCAGGATGCCCGCGCGGCGTCGCCTGAAGTCGATCACCCGCAAGATCCGCGAGCTGGCCTCGATCGGCTCGGCCATCGCGTCCACCTCGCACCCTTACATGGCGCACATCGTGCCCATGCGCCGCTGCAATCTCGCCTGCACGTACTGCAACGAGTTCGACCAGACCTCCGATCCCGTACCGATTGCCGAGATGGAACGCCGCATCGACGAGCTCGGGCGGCTCGGAACGTCGGTCATCACGATCTCGGGCGGCGAGCCGCTGCTGCACCCTGAGCTCGACCGCGTCATCGCGCGCATTCGCAAGACCGGCGCAATCGCGGGCATGATTACGAACGGCTATCTGTTGATGCCGGAGCGGATTGAGCGGCTGAATCGCGCCGGGCTCGACCATATGCAGATCTCGATCGACAACGTGATGCCCGATGACGTGTCGAAGAAGAGCCTGAAGGTGCTGGACGCAAAGCTGAAGATGCTTGCTGAACACGCGGACTTTCACGTCAATATTAACTCGGTTGTCGGTGGTGGAATCGCCAACCCGACCGATGCGCTGACGGTGAGCGAACGCGCGCTGGAGCTGGGCTTTTCGTCCACGATCGGAATTATTCACGATGGTTCCGGGCAGCTGCGGCCGCTGGGCGAGCTAGAGCGCGGCGTCTGGGACAAGGTGCGCAAGCTGACGCGGCGCAGCTACTCCCGCTTCAACCACTTCCAGGAAGCGATTGCGAACGGCAAGCCGAACGACTGGCGTTGCCGCGCGGGCGCGCGCTACTTGTATATCTGCGAGTTCGGCCTGGTGCACTACTGCTCGCAGCAGCGAGGGTTTCCCGGCGTTCCGCTGGCCGACTACAAGACTGCCGATGTAAAGCGCGAGTTCATCACCGAGAAGGGCTGCGCGCCGAACTGTACGATCTCCTGCGTGCATCAGGTGAGCTACAT
>CAXUDC010000149.1:8094-8520 GCA_964249685.1 uncultured Acidobacteriaceae bacterium | reverse complement strand
GGGGGAGTGCTGGTCCGAACCGCAGATCCCTACGGGATGACAACAAAATACAAGGAGTACCGCCGTTGTTGTCTTTACCCCCGAGCGAGCGTCCGGCGCTCGGCGCGGATCGGCTTCACGTTCGTCATCGACCGCGCCTGTCCCATCACCGCAACATCATCGCGCGTGGAGTTCTTCACGTGGTACATCATCGTATCGGCCGAGCGCAGGATCCCCTGCACCGTATCGCCATCCTCCGGGTAGGTCGCGAGGCCGAAGCTCCCCGTGACCCGCACGCCCAACCCCTCGCTGGTCAGGAAGGTTGTCGAGCGAAGCGCGTCGCACAGCTCGTGCGTGAGCTCGATTGCGGCCTCTTTGCCAAGCTCCGGCATCAGCAGGACAAATTCATCGCCGCCGTAGCGGAAGCCTGCGTTCACCGGCCCCGCC
>CAXUDC010000149.1:0-8084 GCA_964249685.1 uncultured Acidobacteriaceae bacterium | reverse complement strand
GGATCAGGCTGCCGATCTCCGCCAGCAGACGGCTTCCGGCCAGGTGCCCGCGGGTATCGTTTACCGCCTTGAAGTGGTCGAGGTCCATGAACAGCAGGCTGAACGGCACGCGCTCCTCGCGCACGCGCAAGGCAACCTGCTCCTCCAGCCGCTGGTAGAGATGTCTGGCATTGAACAAGGTCGTGCAGTCGTCCGTGATCGTCAGTTCCTGGATACGCTTCAGCGAGCGCGCGTTCTGAATCGCAATCGCCGCGTAATCGCACAGGATGCGCAGGAACGAGATGCTGTACTCGCTCATCAGGTCCAGCTTGCTGTTCAGCAGCTGGATGACGCCCAACGTCTGATCCTCGGACCGAATCGGGACGCACGCGATCGAGGTAATATTCAGGTCCGGATGGTTCCGCGCGAAGGTGGACCAGTGCGGATCGAGCGACACGTTCGGCACCACCAGCGGGTTGCCGGTCTTCGCGACCCAGCCCGAGACGCCCTGCCCGACCGGCACGCGCAGCCCCTTCAGCGAGTCCGCATCCTCCCCCACGGCGATAGCGTAATAAAGCTCCTGGGCGGCGACATCCACCATCAGCAGCGACCAGCGCTCAGGACCGAAGAAGTTGGCCATCTTGTCCATGATCGCGGCCAGGATCAGTTCCAGATCGAGCGACGTCGTCAGCGTGCGGGCCACGTCGTGGAACACCCGCAGGTGGTCCATCTGCCGGCTCTCGATGACCTCGAATTGTCGCCGTTGCTTCACGATGGTTACACGCCTGCCGGAATCCTAGTTACTGAGTCCACCATATAAGAATAAACGGCTAATACAACCGTCCATCACTCCTAAGTTGCACCGAATCAGCTTCTCCTGTCCCACTTTGGGATTAGCTACCCCCCAATCTGCACCATCGACCGCGAAGGCTTTTCAAAACCCACCTCGCCGATGTGGTGACGTGCCTCCTTGCGATCGACCACCTGCCGGATATACGCGGCAAGCTCGCCATCGGACGCGCCGCGTAGCAGCCTTCCGGCCAAATCGTGGTCCGTTTGCGAGAACAGGCAGGTCCGAATCTTGCCGTCCGAGGTAAGCCGGATGCGGCTGCAATGGCCGCAAAAGGGCTGCGAAACCGGAGCGATAATACCGATCTCGCCCAGCCCGTCCTCAAACGTGTAGCGCCGCGCCGTCTCGCTCGAGGCATTGGCCGGCAGCGCCACCAGCGGCTTCCACGCATGCAGACGCGCGGTTATCTCCTGCAGCGTGATGACCGCACCCTGGTTCCACGTGCGCGCGCCCGGTGCGGTCGAGACTTCCTCGAGCGGCATCCACTCGATAAAGCGCACGATGACGCCCTCACGGCGGGAGAACTCCGCAAATGCCTCGATCTGCGCGTCGTTGAAGCCGCGCAGCAGCACGCAGTTCACCTTCACCGGTCCCAGACCGGCTGCGGTCGCCGCCCGGATGCCCGCAAGAACGCGGTCGAAACTCCGCGGAACCCGCGTGATTGCCGTAAACGTCTCGGCGTCGACCGCATCCATCGAGACCGTAATGCGCGAGAGCCCCGCGTCCTTTAACGGCTGCGCCAGCCCGGCCAGCAGGTGGCCGTTGGTCGTAAGCGCGATATCGAGCGGCGCGCCGTCCATCGTGCGTATCTGCGCCAGCTCCCTGACCAGGTCCAGCAGCCCTGCGCGCAGCAGCGGCTCACCCCCGGTCAGCCGCACCTTGTCCACGCCGAGCGAGACGAACAGGCGAATCATCCGCAGGTAGTCCGCGATGGGCAGCTCGCTGAACAGTGCGCCTTCGTTCCCCGTCCGGCAGTAGACGCAGCGATAGTTGCAGCGGTCCGTTACGGAGACGCGCAGATCGGTAATCACGCGACCGTAACTATCGCGCAGACGCGGTAGAGTGCCGGGCAGCGGTAGCGGCAAAGTGGAGAACGGAATGGGGAGCACAGCGGATGTCATAGTCTGGTGACTTTTAGATGCAGAAGCCGGGTATTCGGCTGAGCTTGGTTACGATGCGATACTTTCTATACAACTTTGTGTGCAGTATGTACCATCTAGTGTATTATCCAGCCATTACATCCCAATGTGACTGGTGTGCAAGATCTCAATCAGCACGGAACGGGGCCCTCTCTCTATGCAAACTCCCAGTACCCTCTCCATCTGGCTCAGCGAACAAGCTATTCCGTTGGCGATTATCGTTGTTTTACTCTCTCTGGTCATGATCGTCCTTTACGTGTCCGCGCGCAACCGTCGCGTGCGGATGAACGAAGCGCGATCCGGAACCAACGAGGACACGTTCGTCAACTCGCTGGTCATCTACGGGTTTGACCCGATGATCTCGCGCAGCACCTATCAGTACCTGCAGACGACGCAGAAGGTGAGCTTCCCCATCGAGGCGGGCGACCTGCTCGACGAGGATCTTGGGCTCGATAATGCCGATATTGAAGAGTCCATCCGGGATCTGATGGGTGCTAATGCCCGGCTCTACCAGCCTGGGCTCCAGCACGATCCGATCGTCAACGTCGAAGACTTGGTTCGCTTCATCCAGGCTTCCCCGCGGCTGTCGGAACTCGCAGCTTAAGTTTGAGCTCAAGCAACGAACCGGCCTCGTGGGGCCGGTTTCGGTGTTAGTGCCGACACACAGTCGCCCTTCAGGGCTGAAGTCATCTTAGCCCGGCACCTCGGGGTTGCGCCCGAGATCAGTATGAGTCAGGCCTGCAGCCCTCAAACCTTGCGCGACATGTAGGGTCAAGCTCTAGTAGCTGAGAAATTCGTTCGACCCGCGCCGCATCCGGATCCCGCCCAGGATGAAGACGATCGCCAGGAAGCCGGTTACGGCGTTCCAGTACACCATCGGCCGCGCCAGCCCGGGACTGTAGGTCGCGTCCTGGCCGGACCAGAGCAGCATCAACGTCGCGACGACCAGACACTGCACCCCGATGACCAGAAACAGTTGACCGCGGCGCCGACGCCGGTCCAGCGCCGCCACGGTGTCAGGGGCCAGGTTACGCTCTTCTATCGGAATTGTAGTATTCGCCATTGTCAAACTCCTGCTTCTATCGCTTGTTCTGATTAAACCACGGCCAAGCCCCTGCGCAAAGTTGAAAACTGCCCCACGCCCGTCCTTACTGCCTCGCCCTGAACTTTACTACCCCTACAAAAATGCTACCGACTGGATTCCTGCCACGTCGAAACGCTTCCGGCACCGGATATTCTTGCACCCGACCAGGTCATCGCGCCGCACCATGTAGCTTTGCGCCTTGGCGAAGCGCGCCCGGTCCCGGTCATCCGCGCCCCGGCCGAGCTGCGCCTTCTTGCGCCGCACCAGCCACGAGAGCTGATACTCCCCTGGCTGGCCGCAGTGCGGGCAGGTCATCGTGTGCGTGCGTGTTTCAGGCCGCTCGTCGAAAAAATCACGCTCTTCCATCGCAAACCTCCAGGCGTTGTACGCGGCAGAACCGTCCCGGCCGCGCTGCCTCTCCGCTCAAAAGTATTGCATACTGGAAGCCGTACCGAGAAGCGGAGGAGAGCACGCATGGCCCCTAGAAAGAAGGTCTTCTCGATTGTGAAGGCCGTGAAGGAGAACGCGCGCGACCGCCTGGGGCAGCCGCCGCCGGAGCGTGTGCTGCCCGACCCCAAGCAGAAGGCGCTGGCCACCCCGCGCCATAAGCAGACCCTGGCCGACCTGCTGCACAAATCCGAAAACCCCGACTAGTCCGTCCCGCAATCCCCCGCCAAAGGTATTCTTAGACCCATGAGTCTGGACGTCACCCTGATCCTGTTTCAAATTGTTGTCCTGGTCTTCGCGCTCAGCGTCCACGCCTCCGTCCATGCCTACGCCACGCAGCGCATGGGCGATCCCACGGCCTTCATGCTCGGCCGCATCTCGCTCAACCCGCTGGTCCAGCTGGAGCCCTGGGGCTCGATCCTGATGCCCGCCATCAGCCTGATGCTGGGCGGCGCGCTCGTCGGCTGGGGCCGCCCCGTGCCGGTCACGTTGCGTAACTTCCGCAGGATCAAGCGCGACGACGTGATCAGCTCGGCCATCGCGCTCTTCAGCTTCCTCGGCATGGCGGTCGTCGCGCTCGTGCTGCTGGTGATCCTGAAGCACGTCAAAGGCGTTGGCGTCGATTCGGTCTACTCCGCCATGGCGATGGCCAAGAAGATCCCGATCGACATGTCCACCCTGCCGAGCCTGTTTCCGCTGGCGCTGCTGCTCTACTACCTGGTCGTGATGAACGTGCTGCTGTTCGTCTTCAACCTGATCCCGGTCCCGCCGCTCGACGCCTCCCGCATCCTGCGCAACTACCTGCCCTACCACGTGGAGCAGTGGTACGACCGCATCGGCATGCTCGGATCGTTTCTAATGTTTGCGGTGGCCGGCCGCATCATCTTTCCCATCTTCTACCCGCCGCTGCTCAGCGCGTTCGACAACCTCCTGCTGAGCTTCTAGTCAACTGGGTGCCTCAGGTCTCGTTGCCGAGACCCGGGTACGACCGCTCACCCATCCATCCCCAACCCCGCAACAATCCCGTATCATCAACCATGTGACTCCGCAAGAACCCACAACCCTCGCGCCCGAGCGCCGCCGCGTCCTCTCCGGCATGCGCCCCACCGGCAAGCTCCATCTCGGCAACTACATGGGCGCCCTCTACAACTGGGTCCAGCTCCAGCACCAGTACGACTGCTACTTCTTCATCGCCGACTATCACGCGCTGACTACCGACTACGCAAATACCAAAGAGTTGAAGCAAAACATGCGTGAGGTAGTTCTCGACTTCCTCTCTGCCGGCCTGGACCCGAACCTCTGCACCATCTTCACGCAGAGCAAGGTTGCCGCTCACTTTGAGCTCAACGACCTCCTTGCGATGATCACCCCTCTCTCCTGGTTAGAGCGCGTGCCCACCTACAAAGACCAACAGGAGCAGCTGAAAGAGAAGGACCTGGCGACGATTGGGTTTCTGGGCTACCCGCTCCTGCAATCCGCCGACATCCTCGTCTACCAGCCGTCCTTCGTTCCTGTAGGTCAAGATCAGGCAGCACACGTTGAGATTACGCGGGAGATCGCGCGCCGCTTCAACCATCTCTACCCACGCAAGTTCTCGCAGGACAACGTACTGGAAGAGGCCTGGCGCGCCTCCCAGAATGCGGAGGATGCGCATGCGTTTGTTCACGTCCTCCCTGAGCCGATCGTCTTGCTGACGCCTTCGCCCAAACTCCCGGGAACAGACGGACGCAAGATGTCGAAGTCTTATGGCAACACCATTCTTCTTTCGGATCCTGAGACGGAGGTGCGTGCCAAGCTCAAGACGATGGTCACCGATCCCGCGCGCATTCGGCGAACTGACCCGGGAAATCCTGACATTTGCCCCGTCTTCGATCTGCACAAGGTCTTTTCGCCTGAAATTGTCCAGGCTGAAGCCGCGCATGGATGCCGAACCGCAGGCATCGGGTGTATCCAGTGCAAAGGCTGGCTGGCTAATAACGTAGTCAATCAACTCCAACCGATCCAGGACCGCCGACGCCACTTTGAATCTAACCCTGAGCAAGTGGATGCCATCCTCCATGAAGGCAATCGCAAGGCAAACCTTCGCGCGAACCAAACCATGAAGGAAGTTCGCCTGGCCGTAGGCCTCGACTAAACTCCGGGTGCCCCATGACGTCCGCGGCTTCATCGCGGTGTCGTGGGCGGTATCCTTCCCAAATAGAACGCAATCATGCCCGAAGACCAACCCCAACCCGAGCTCCCCGAGACCGTCACCCCCGACTTCGCGTTGGTCCCCCGCCCCGAGCCTCCGCCGGAGCCCCGCAAACCCGCGCCCCCGGCGAAAGACGACCAATCCCTCTCCCCCTTCTCCATCACCGTCTCGCACGTCTACGACGGCCCCATGGACCTGCTGCTCGACCTTATCCGCAAGCAGAACATCGACATCTACGACATCCCCATGGGCATCATCACCGCCCAGTTCCTCGAGTACTGCCACCACCTGAAAAACACCGACGTAGACGCCGCCGGCGAGTTCATCTACACCGCCTCGCTGCTCATTCACATCAAGAGCAAGCTCCTGCTCCCGCGCGACCCGTCGGACGTCCTCGGCACGGACCCAGAAGACCCCCGCCGCGAGCTCGTCGAGCGCCTGCTCGAGCATGAGCGCTTCAAGTCCGCCGCGCAGATGCTCGCCCAGAAGCAGCAGGTCGAAGACGCAACCTGGTCCAACCCCGGCCTCAAGCAGTTCAAAGGCGACCCCGGCACCGACGGCGAGATGGCCGCCGACACCGTCGACCTCGTCCGCGTCTTCCAGGACATCCTCAGCCGCCTGCGCGCCCGCCCCGTCCTCAACGTAGACGAGGAATCCGTCACGGTTGCCCAGATGATCGACTACGTCAAGCGCCGTCTGCTGATGGAAGACAAGCCCGTCTCGCTCCGCCGCCTACTCCACAACACCCACACCGAGCGCGCCCTGATCTGCATGTTCCTCGCCATGCTGGAGCTCGTCCGCCTGCAGGCCATCCTCCTCCACCAACCCCAGCTCCAGGGCGACATCCTCATCAAGAAAGCCGAAGCCTTCGACCGAATCTTCGAAGACAGCCAACTCGCCCGCGACGACTGGCAGTAGTAACCCGGAATTGCCGATAACGGTGAAGCACTGGCAAGGTCACGCCTTGGATTGATTGCTGGTGACCAATGCAACATGGCGATAATTGAACCCCGGAGACGCCGCGCATACGGGGCTACTTTACCGCTCCGCCGCCTGGTACCGCACCATCCCCATGCAATCCTCTGCGAGATGCGCGCCACCACGGACGTATGAAGCGTGGAGAGTAAAATACCTGAACAGGGAGAGGACCTTGAAGAAAACGCGCTTTGCAGCTGCCCCGTGTATCCTCGTGTTGCTAAGCGGCTTGGCGAGTGCACAAGCCAGAACCGATAAGTTGAACCAGCAACTTGTTCACGCCGCAGGCGAGGGCAACGCCGAGGTGGTAAAGACCCTGTTGGCGCAGGGGGCCAATGTCGAAGGCCGGAACGACAGCGATGAGACGCCGCTCAAGGTCGCCACGGAGCACGCCCAGGTCGATGTTGTGCGCGTCCTGTTAGAGAAAGGTGCCAATGTGGAGGCGAGATCCAACTCCAAAGGCACACCTCTCAACTGGGCAGTAGGTGGAGACCAGGTGATTCCCCGGAGTGAGTATGCGGACCGGCTCGCCATCGTCAAGTTACTGTTGGACAAAAAGGCCGACATCGCGGCGAAGACGTCGAGTGGCGATACGCCGCTTATCCTGGCCGCGTTGAAATACAAAACCACTGACATCCTGCAAGTGCTTCTAAGCAGGGGAGCAAACGTCGAAGCAAAGGACAAAGCCGGCTTCACAGCCTTGGTCGAGGCAACTGTTGACGATCATGTCGACGCAGAAACCCTGCTGATCGCCAAGGGTGCCAAAGTCGACGACGCCGACGCAAACGGGGAAACAGCGCTGATGCATGCCGTCAGCGAGGAGCGCATCGGGTCCGTCAACCTGTTGCTGTCCAAGGGTGCGAACATCGAAGCCGTAGACAATGAGGGCCAGACAGCGCTGTTCCGGGCCGCGATGGATGACGATTCCAATTTCGACTGGGGCGGAAATTACGTTGAAGTGACAAAAGTTCTGCTTGCGAAGGGAGCCAACGTCAACGCCAAAGACGATCACGGCCGCACACCACTCCAGATGGCCATCAGGAACTACAAGAAGGAAGTCATCAAGCTTCTACAAGCAAAGGGGGCGCACTGACTTCTGGGTTGCGAAGAGGTTCACCGGCAGTTCAAGTGAATGGGGCAACCACACCGGGATCAAAAACCACCGCGCCTGTGACGTACCAATGTATATGCGATGCAAAACTGATACTCACACCGCCCTCATCACCGGAGCCTCCCGCGGCTTCGGCGCCGCCATCGCCCTCGCCCATGGCCTGGCCGGCAACAACGTAGCCGTCAGCTACTAGAACGCGGCCGCAGTTCAGGCAGTCGTAGACCAGATCAATCAAGCCGGCGACCGCGCCCACCCCCTTCCAGGCAGACATAAGAAAGTCGAGGTCTTCGACTAGATCTTCGAAGACA
>CAXUDC010000148.1:0-8581 GCA_964249685.1 uncultured Acidobacteriaceae bacterium | reverse complement strand
ACCGTGATGGTCATAGGTAGAAGATATACGAACCCTGATCGCGGCGCTACTTGCCCGTGTACGGCGTTTTCAGGTACTTCTTCGCTGCTTCCGCCTGCGACTGATCGCCGCCGCCGGCGAGCGCCTGGTTGTACTGGGCGGTCGCGTTCGGGCGGTCGTGGAGCAGGTCGAACATCTCGCCCGCGTTGAGCTGGGAGCGCTTGCGCAGCCAGTCGGAGGAGTTTGGCTGGTCGGCGGCCTCGAGGTAGTGCTTTGCGGCCTCGACCAGGTCGTTCTGCCCGCGCTCTACATCGGCCAGGCCGAACCAGGCCATCTGCAGCTTCGGGTCGATGAAGAAGCCGGGCTTGCGCGCATCGGCCAGCACCTGCTTGTAGATGGCGATGGCGCCGGGGCCGTCGCCTTTGTCCTTGGTCAGGTTGGCCTCCTCCAGGCGGAAGAGAAAGTCGTGCGGGTATTGCGTGGCGAGCCCGTGCTGCACCTGCAGCGCCTCGGCGTAGCGGCCGTCGTGGCGCAGGAAGAGCGACAGTGTCGTGCGTGCCTCAACCGTGGTTACAACGCCCTTGTCGGCCGAGGTCCGGACCAGCGCCAGCCCGCGCTCCTTGTTGCCGCCGACGCCGGCGATGCCGACCACCAGGCGCACGAAGCGCGGCAGGCTGGCCACGGCAAACTGCTGGATGCCGATCGCCATGTTTGCGTCGGTGTAGTCCGGGTCGAGCTTCAGCACGGCCTCCGAGTCGTTCCGGGCCGCGAGCCCCTGCCGCGCGGCCGTCACGTAGGAGTGGTCCGCGAGCGTGATGAAGGCCGCGTGCAGACCCCGTGCGTAGCCGCGCGCGAAGTAGGCATTCTTGTCGTTCGGGTCGGCCTTCAGGCGCCGGTCGACCATCGTCTGCACCTGGTTGGTGAGCGCTTCGATGCGGTCGCGCGTGGCCTGCGGAACGTCGACGCGGCGCTGCGTGGTCAGGAAAGAGTCGTGCGCGTAGTAGGTGGTGTCGAGCAGGTCCTGGTGGTAGAGCTCGCGGAAGATCGTCACCTGCAGCTGATACGCGTAGGCCAGCGGCTCGTCCGGGTGCTGCTTTGCGACCTGGTCGAAGCGCGCGAGCGCGCCGTCGTAGTCGAGGTTATAGAAGTGCTGGCAGGCGTCGCGGACGACGGGATCGTAGGCCAGGGGGTCGGCGTGCGGGTTTGTGCTCTGCGCCAGGGACACGCCCGACCCCGCGAAGATCAGCAGCAGCAACAGGAACTTGGACAAGGCAGAAGACTCCGTCAGAGAGCTTGTACGCAACTGTTGAGACGCGCGGGCGGGGGTGTTGGTCTTCGTCACTCTCACCCGTACACTATACTCGGGGGGGAGTGACCGGGGTTCAAGATGACTCGACTGGAGCTGCTGGGACTGCTGGTGGGGCAGGCCAGGACGAACGGTTTCGAGCTGCGCAAGTGGTATTGCGGACGGCTGGGATTGCCCTGGGTCAGCAGCAACCACGCGCTGCGGATGCTGTCCGAAGAGCGCCGCTACTACGCGCTGCTGTTCTCGCATGAGTTTGCCCAGATGTTCTGGAAGGCCGGCGAAAAGCTGACCTTCATGGTGCCGAACCAGACCTTTCTGCGCACGCGTCCGGACGGCTCCGTGATGACCGTGACGCGCAAGGCCTACACGAGACGAAGCATTCGTGAAGATTCCTGGAAGTTTCACCTGCGCGAGATCGCCGCGCAGGAGGAGCCGCTGCGCTATATGCGCCGCTACCTCAAGATCGACGACGACATGGAAGAGGATGGATAGCGTCTACCTGGCCGCCTGCTTCACCGGCCGGGCGGCTGCCAGGTCCGCCAGGCCCTTTTTGGCAGCTTTCATCTGCGGGTCGGTCGCGTCCAGCTTCAGGCAGGCGTTGTACTCGGCCAGCGCCTCGTCGGGCTTGTTCAGGCGTGCAGCCGAGTCAGCGAGCGCGAGGTGCGCGGCGGGGTCATCTGGTAGGGTCGTGACGGCATCCTTGGCGCGCAAATAAGCGGCACCGAAGTTCCCCGTGGTGAAGTAGTAGTGCGAGACCTCGAGATCGCGTGACTCGCGCTCGTCCGGGTCGACGACTGTTACCTTCGGCAACTTCTTGCGCGAAAAGCGGCTGGAGCCGGCGCTGCCCTCGTCTTTCAGCGCGGGCTGGTCGGGGTCGACGTTGGAATCGGACGAAGAACTGGAAGAGGTGCCTGGCGGGTCGGGGGCCGGCTCGCCCGGGAATGGGAAGGAGCCCGGGGTGGAATCCTTCGCGGCAGGCTCGCCGGGGAAGGGAAATGCCTTCTGGGCCGGGCTTGCCGGCGTGGCCTGGCTGCTGGCGGCTGGCGTCTGGCTTGCTTTGGGCGCGTCTGGGGCATCCTGCGCGTTCTCGCCGGGGAAGGGAAAGGGGTTCGCCGCCGCGGGAGGCGTGGTTGCCGGAGCCGGGCACGGATCTTTCTTGGTCGGCTTGCAGGGGCCGGTCGTGAGCGGCGGCGAGTCCGGGGTGTAGCGCTGCGCGTACGCCCCCGCGCTCACAAGCGCCAACGCAAGGGCAAGACGGATCGAATTTGGTATAGTCAGGGGCATCGCTCGCTGAGTGGTTGGACGGCATTACCGGCGGATTGGTTTGGAGGAAACGATGCCTAAGTTGGGGTTGAAGCCCGGAGTAAAGCCTGGGCCGGGGTTGATCGTGCGGTCGTCCGAGATTCACGCCGCCGGCTGCTACACAACGCGCGCGCGCCGCAAGGGTGAGCGCATCTGCGAGTACGACGGTCCGCGCATGGCCAAGCCGGTCGCCGACGTGCGCTACGCCGACCGCTACGTCACCTACCTGTTCGGCTACGGCGAAGGCGACATGGTCATCGACGGCTTCGGCGCGGCGATGTTCATGAACCACTCCTGCGCGCCAAACTGCGAGACCCAGGAGCATGACGAGCGCATCTTCGTCGTGGCCCTGCGCGCGATCGCCGACGGCGAAGAGCTCGTCTACGAGTACAACCTCTGGGACTCGGACGAGAGTACGCAAGATTGCTATTGCGGCACGCCCGGCTGCCGCGGGACGATGTTCTCGCCCGGCGAGGTCGAGCGGCGGGAGAAGCTCGGGATGAAGGTGCAAGGGTAGAATGAAGGGGGAGGTGGAGGATGTACGGACCGACAGGCCAAGACGAGTTTGATTGGCGAGGCTGCTCTGCGGTGCAATGGGACCGGGAGAAGCTGAGTGGCCGGGCGAATGTCGCCGGCACGAGGATGTTTGCGGATAGCATTCTGAGCAACTACGATGATGGTATGACTGAACAGGACATCGCCGATTCCTATGGGACTGAGTTGGAGCACGTTCGCACGATCATACGATTTGCGAACGGCAAGCGACTCAAGGCGACTGCTTGAGGGTTCTGTTTGATAACAATGTGGCTGATCAACTTCGTCCCATGCTCGCCGCGCACGAAGTATCTTTACCCGTGAAATGGGCTGGGCTCTGCTGGTCAACGGGAAGCTCTTGCAGGCAGCCGAAGCCGAAGGCTTTGCGGTCATGGTCACTGGCGATAAAGGGATCGTCAAGCAGCACAATAACGCTCTGCGTAAAATTTCTCTCATCGTGCTCGGGAACACGGATCGCCGCGTTTCGCTCGCTTTTTCCGGAGCACTGATTAAAGCGTTAGCCCGAGTACATTCCGGAAGTTTTGAAGAGGTTCCGATGCCGGGCAATCGTGATTTCCGGCGCAAGTCAGGGTTATCGTAAAGACAAGCAGCTTATGGGTTATCAAGTCTTAGCACGCAAGTACCGCCCGCAGCGTTTCGCCGACGTCGCAGGGCAGGACCACGTTACCGTCACGCTGATGAACGCGCTCACGCAGAACCGCATCGCGCACGGCTACATCTTCTCCGGGCACCGCGGCATCGGCAAGACGACCATCGCGCGCATCCTGGCCTGCGCGCTCAACTGCCGCAACGCCATCGGCTCAGACCTGCGCCCTACCCCCGAGCCCTGTGAGGTCTGTGACTCGTGCCTCGAGATCCGCGCGGGCTCGTCGGTTGACGTCATCGAGATTGATGCCGCCACGAACCGTGGTATCGACGAGATCCGCGAGCTTCGCGACGCCGCCCGCTATCGGCCCAGCCGAGACCGCTTCAAGATCTACATCCTAGACGAAGCCCACCAGATCACCGACGCCGCCTTCAACGCGCTGCTCAAGACGCTCGAAGAACCGCCCGACCATATCGTCTTCATGATGGCGACCACCCAGCCCGAGGACATCCCACAGACCGTCCGCTCGCGCTGCCAGCACTTCAGCTTCCACGCCGTCAAGCTGGCCGACATTCTGAACGAGCTTCGCGGGATCGCTACCCATGAAGGCGTCGAGGCCGACGAAGGCGCGCTCTCGCTGCTCGCTGAGGCCGGCGACGGCTCCATGCGCGACGCGCTCTCGATCATGGACCAGGCCATCGCGTCCGCGCCCGTTATGGAAGGCAAGGCGCGGCTCGACGCCGGCCAGATCCGCGAGTTGATGGGCACCGTACCCAACGCCGTCTTCGAGCGTGTGCTGCAGGCGGTCGATGCGAACCGGTCGGCCGAGGTCATGACCATTGCGAACGAACTGCTCGACGCCGGCAACTCGCCCGCGCAGCTGGCCCGCCAGGCCGTGCGCTACCTGCGTTCGTGCGTGATCGCGAAGATATCCGGCATGACGCCGGAGAGCGGGGAATCGGAGCTTTTGCAGATTTCTCCTGAAGAACAGCGCCGCGCCGCCCGCACCGCCGCGCTGTTCACCGAGGAGGAGCTGACGCGTTTTCTCCAAACCATGCTCCGCACCTTCGACGAGCTGGGCTACCGCCAGGAGCAGCGCTTTCACTTCGAGCTTGGGCTGCTGAAGCTGGTCCACCTGCGCCGCCTCCTGCCGGTGGAAGAGGTGTTGAGCTCGCTGTCCGGTGCTCGCTCCACATCCACTCAGCCCAAAGCGCAGCCCGGCCCGGTCAGCGTTCCCCGCCCGAGCGCGCCGGCGATCGCGGCCAAACCGGCCTTCTCTCCCTTCGAGCAGAATACCCAGCGGGGCAAATACGACCGCATCCAGAGTCATGAGAGCTCCGGTGCCAACGCCCTCGCGCCCGCTCCGATCCCGGCCGCAGTTACGCCCGAACGCACCCCGCAGCCCATCGCGCTCGCGCCCGCGCCCCTCCCAACCCCGCCTCCCGCACCCACAGAAGTCTCCGTGCCCCATTCATCGACGGTCCCATCGTCGATGAGTGGGTTCACCTCAGACACGACTTCAGAATCTATCCCAGACCAGACCCCGCAAGCAGAGACCAGCGACTCGGCTTTGCGCAGGGCCATCGTAGAGGCCCTGATCGCGATCGGCCAGGGCTCCGCCGCGGACGCCATCGAAGATGCCGCCCTGACCGTCACGGCCGATCAGCTCAGCGTGCAGACGCAGCTTTCGAAGACGATGCTTCCGGTCCACATCAACCCGGAGGCCGAAAAGCTGATCAAAGCCACCCTCCGCCGGCACGGCATCACCAGACTCCAGCTGCTGCCTGGTGCTCGTACCGTAACCGCCGCCCGCGTGTCCCGCGCCAGCAAACCCGGCTCGGCCAAGGCCAAAGCCATGGACCACCCTCTCGTGCAGCGCGGACGAGAGCTCTTCGAAGCGGAGATCCAGACCGTCATCGACCTCAGCGAACCCACCTAGCCCCTCGATCCGCAAAGGACCCCATGGACTTTTCCGACCTCAACAAGATGCAATCCATGCTCTCGCAGGCCAAGCTGATGCAGGAGCAGATGGACCAGAAGCTCGCCGACTCGACCGTCGAAGCCACCTCGGGCGGCGGCATGGTGACGGTCAAGATGACCGGCAAAAGGCAGGTCCTGCGCATCCGCATCGCCCCCACCGCGCTCGGCTCCAGCCCCTCCGACCTCGAGCTTCTGGAAGACTTGATCACCGCCGCGGTCAACGAGGCCGGCCGCAAGGCCGACGAGCTCATGCAGTCGAACGTCGCCGGCATCATGGGCGGGCTCGACCTCCCGGGGCTCACCTAGTGGTTTCGAGCACCCGCTTCGCCGAGCCTATGGCCCGCCTGATCGAAGAGCTGCGCAAGCTGCCAGGCATCGGCACCAAGTCCGCTCAGCGCCTGGCGTTTCACGTCCTGCGCTCGTCGGACGAGGATGCCAACAAGCTGGCCGGTGCCATTCGCGAGATCAAGAAGCACCTGCGTCTCTGCTCGGTCTGCAACAACATCACGGACGTCGACCCCTGCGGTTATTGCACCAGCCCCACCCGCAACCAGCGTCTGGTTTGCGTGCTGGAGGAGCCGACCAACATCGCCACGATTGAAAAGACGCGTAATTACAACGGCGTCTACCATATCCTTCATGGAACACTTTCACCCATCGGAGGGGTAGGCCCGGAGCAGCTTCGTATCGCCAACCTGCTTGCCCGACTGCCGGAACTGGACGAGGTCATCCTCGCTACGTCGCCCACTACCGAGGGCGAAGCGACCGCCGTCCACCTCGGCCACGAGATCCACCACGCACGCCCGCAGGTCAAAGTCACGCGTATCGCCACCGGCGTTCCCGCGGGTAGCGACATCGAGTATGCGGATGAGGTAACAATGTCGCGAGCGATGGAAGGCCGCCGGGATTTCTAGCGCACAAGCACCCTCTTGCAAGGCCGCCCGACCTACCGTCCCACGCCAACGAGCTCGATCTCCCCAAACGTAAGATTCTCCGCCGGGCTCCCGGTCTCTGCCTTCCACGTCATGAAGAGCTTCCCATAGCTCTCGGTCAGGCAGTCATCGACCGATACTCCGAGCGCTGCCAACGTCCGATCGATCCACCCGGTGGGCCCTTCAAGCTCTGCAAACACGCCGATCGGCGTCTCGTCCACCACCATGTGCGCACCCTCCTGCGCCGGGTCGGAGTACTCGCTGCGGTACTTCTCGTAGCGGAAGACCGGCCCATAGCCCAGCCGCGTGAACACCTCCGCCAGCGCGCCGGCGTCCTCTACCAGCGACTCGGTCTCGATCCGCACCTTGTACCGGCTGCCTGCCTCTTCGTCGTCCGGATGACGTTTGTGCGTCATCACCTGCCGCTCGCCGTATTGCCGAAGCCGCAACAGCTCTCCGCGCTCCTTGAGCTCCCGGGTCGCGCTGTCATAGAGCGTATTGGATTCGAACGTTCGCGGCGTATCCTCCCGAAACCCGATCTCCCGCAGCCTGCGTTCCAGATCCAGAAGCGACTTCACGCGAAACTTCAGCTCGATCTCTGCATTCTGCATGGGTGGAGTATACGTCCGCCAGCCAGTGCATAACCCGGCCTGTTCTAAATTTCCGCATGATTCTGGGTGCCCCAGATCTCGCGTCTGAGACCTGGGCGGTGCGCCCCAACTCTACAAGTAAGATAAAAGAGTGCCGACAGAACGCCTCGAAGCCGCCAATCCGGCCCACATCACCCGCGCCGCAAAGCTGCTGCGCGAAGGCGGTACGGTCGCCTTCCCGACCGAGACCGTCTACGGCCTGGGTGCGAGCGCGCTCAATCCTGTGGCCCTTGAGAAGATTTTTCTGGCCAAGCAGCGTCCGCACTGGGACCCGCTGATCGTCCATATTGCGGACTTCGGCATGCTCGACCTGGTCGCCGAGCTGAACTCCCGCACCGCGCGCCAGCTCATGAACCGCTTCTGGCCCGGCCCCCTGACGATTCTGCTGCCGCGCATGTCGAACGTCCCGGACGCCGTCACCGCCGGCCGCCCACTGGTCGGGGTCCGCATGCCCGCGCACCCGGTCGCGCATGATCTCATCCGTCAGGCAGGCGTTCCTATCGCGGCACCCTCGGCCAACACCTTCGGCCACACCAGCCCGACGACAGCCCAGCACGTCCTCGACGACCTCGACGGCCGCATCGACGCCGTGCTCGACGGCGGCCCGACGGAGGTCGGCATCGAGTCGACCGTGGTTGGAATCAAGTGGACAGCCGAGGAGCCATGGGACCGGGCCGTCATCTACCGTACCGGTGGAATCACGCTGGCAACGCTGGAGGCAGAGCTTGGCATCGGTGCTGTCGAACTATATTTCGCCCCCGCTCAGACCTCTGTCCCGGAGTCGCTACCGTCCCCTGGGGTGGGGATGCGCCACTACGCCCCACAGGCGCGCGTTATTTTAGTGAGTAGCGACCCCCATTCTGCGAGCTTCGTAGAGGAAACCCTCGTCTCTTCCGTTGACGAAGCCACCATCGAAAGTAGCCGCGTAGCCGTCATGCTCCCACACCGTTGGAACCCATCCGCCGCAGACATGCGCTATCCCTGGGGTCCCTGGCACGACCACAATATCTTGGCCCATCGCCTCTACGACGGTCTCCGCACCCTTGACGACGCCGGTGCCACGGTCATCGTCTGCCCCGTCCCGCAAGGCGACGGTATCGCCGAAGCCATCCGCGACCGTCTACAGAAAGCCGCAAAGTAATCTGTCAGCTCTTAGCTGTTCGTCTATAGCGGTAGTACTGCAACAAAACAGATCACTTCGAGTGCAACAAAGACGTATTCTTTGCCTTTGTTTTCATTCCCTACGTGTGGTGGCTCAAGAGGTTATTCCGATCCAGGCCTGCTCTGCTGA
>CAXUDC010000147.1:0-8688 GCA_964249685.1 uncultured Acidobacteriaceae bacterium | reverse complement strand
GTCAGCGCGACCAGGACCGCGCGCTCGCCGAGCAGCGCTGCCGGTCCATGCTTCAGCTCGCCCGCGGGGAACGCCTGCGCGGCAAGATAGGACGACTCCTGCAGCTTCAGCGCGCCCTCCGCGGCGATGGCGAAGTGGACGCCGCGGCCGAGGAAGAGCACGGTTTCCGCGCGGTCCATCGTGCCTGCGAAGCCCGCGACCTCAGCTTCCCAGGTAGGCAGACAGCGCTCGATCAGGTCCGGGATCTCATGCAGCGCGGTGAGTTTTGCGGTGACGTTGGCAGAGGTAAGCGTGCCGCGCAACTGCCCGGCAAAGAGCGCCAGCAGCTCCAACACCAGGAGCTGCGTGGTGAAGCTCTTGGTCGCGGGAACTGCTTTCTCAAGGCCAGCTCGCGTGGTCAGCGCGCAGTCCGCAAGCTGGCTCATCGCCGACTCCGCATGGTTCGTGATCGCGATAGTGGCCGCACCGCCGGCCTTGGCCAACTGCAGGGCTTCGAGCGTGTCCGCGGTCTCGCCGGACTGCGAGAGTACGAGCATGGCGGCGGGTTTCTGCCCGCTGTGCGTGATGTACTCGCTTGCGTATTCGACCTCGACGCGCAGGCCGGCGAGCTGCTCGAAAAGCACCTTGCCGACGAGCCCGGCGTGGCGACTGGAGCCGCTCGCGGCGATGAGCAGGCTGTCTGCTACGAGCGCGGCGGCGGCGCCGGCGAAGGCTTCGGCACGCAAGCCGCCGCCGACGGTGAAGGCCTCGAGCGTGGCTCTGAGCGCCTCGGGCTGCTCGTAGATCTCGCGCAACATGGCGTGCGGAAACCGTCTGGTCATGAGGGTGGAAGAAAAACAAAGATTACAGGGATAAGAGGGATAAGTGAGGATCAAGACGGATGAAAAAAACCAGGATTGTTTTCCGCTTTGATCCGCTTTGATCCTTTTTACCCGTGTAATCTTTGTTTTTATACGGCTTTGCGTTGAAAGGTGCTTTTCTTGGTGTTGGCGAAGGAGTCTTTTGCTTTGAAGGCGCTGGCGGAGGCTCCGGGGGCGGGCTTGGCTCCGCTTTTGACGTGGGCTGCCTTTTCCTTTGCGGCCTGCAGCTTCTGGGCCTGGCGGCCGAGCCCGCCGATCTTGATGGTTCCGGGTTTGGGGACGAAATCGCTCATGGTTGATTTTCTCACGGGTGCGGAGGCGGGAGAGCAAAAAGCAAAGCGTCCGCAGAAGGACGCCGCAAGGGCGGAAGCTATTGCCGCAGGCGCTTCCTACAACTTTTGTGGAATCCTGTTTGGTTCCAGGGGTGACGCGAAAGTAATGCTGCGGGTTGACCAATTCGGGCATACTCACTATGACGGGGCTTATTGAGTACCATTTCGGGATCGAGCAGTGTCCCACCCTACTTCGTGCATTGAGGTTTGATCGATGAGAGGTTTGCCGGTGGTTGTGGGACGTATGGTCGCTGTAGCTGCCGTGTGTGTGGGGCTGACAGGCGTCAGTGGCGGGCAGGCTACGCCGGCGCGGGAGTCGGGGCTGCAGGCCTCGCGCGTTGATCTGTATGGCGGGTACCAGTACATCCAGCCGTACAGCAGCGTGGGGACGACGCCGTATGAGACGATCTCGGGCGGTGGACTGTTCAGCGCGAGCTTCTACTTTACGAAGCACTTTGGGGTGCAGGTGGAAGGTGGCTACTCGCCGCCGGCGAGCGACGATACGCACTGCTGGATTACGGGGCAGGCGGGGCCGATTGCACGGCTGCAGCGCGGGCGTTTTGTGCCGTTTGTGCATGCGCTGGGGGGCGTGGCGCAGATCGGCGGGCCGGGCAGCCAATTCTGCGATCCGCTCGGGTACAGCATTGCCGGAGGCGGCGGGCTGGATTACATTCTGCCGGTGTTTAACAACCATTTTGCGGTGCGGCCGATCCAGGCGGACTATACGTACTCGCACCACGATTCGGGCTCACCGCTGGGGAGCAATGGCGAGACGGGCGGCGTGGGCAACATCAGTGCGCTGCGGCTTTCGGCGGGGCTGACGGTTCGGCTGGGACACCTGGGCGAGGGGATCGGCAAGGGCGAGATGACGCTGGGCTGCTCGGTGGACCCGGGCGAGAGCTTTCCGGGCGAGCCGCTGATGGCGCATGCGGCGCCTGAGAATTTAAAGGATGGGCGGGATCTTCGCTATCTTTGGACGACCACGGGCGGCGTGCTGAAAGGCGATGAAGCGACCGAGCCGCTGGATACGAAGGGTCTGGCGCCAGGGACGTACAACGTGGATGTGCGGATGGTGCGCGGGGACCGGCCGCGCGCGCTGGCGACGTGTATGACGAGCTTTGTGCTCTCGAACCCGGTGCCGCCGACGATTTCGTGCTCGGCGGATAAGGCGGCGATCAACTCGGGGACGCCGGTTACGATTACCTCCATTGCGCAGAGTGCCGCTGGGCGGCCGCTTACCTATAGCTACGCGGCGACCAACGGGCAGGTTACGGGGGATGGGGCTACGGCGCAGCTTTCGACGATCGGCAGCACGCCGGGGACGATTACGGTGACGTGCCGGGTGGCCGACGACAAGGGTTTGACGGGGCAGGCGACGGCCTCGGTCGTGATTGCGACCCCGGCTCCGCCGCCTCCGGCTGCGACGTCGAACCAGCTTTGCACGCTGTCGTTTGTGCGGGATACGCGCCGCCCCAACCGGGTGGACAACGAGGCGAAGGGCTGCCTGGATGACGTGGCGCTGACGCTGAATCGTGACCCGAATGCGAAGCTGGTGCTGGTGGGGAGCCATGGTGAGCGGGAGCGCGCGGACGACGCTGCCGAGCGCGTGCTGAATGCGGCCGATTACCTGGTGAAGGAGAAAGGGATCGACCGCGGGCGGCTGGATCTGCGGACGACGAACACGGCCGGGCAGCAGGTGACGACGACGCTGGTGCCGGCGGGGGCTTCGTTTGGCGATGGCGCGGGCGAGGAGATCGACGCAACGAAGGTGCGGCGGAGTGGGCAGCCTTATGGGATGGCTGGTCAGCGGGTGCCGGGGGTGAAGCGGCGGGTGAGGAGGCGGCGGGTGGTGGTGCCGGTTGCGCCGGCTACTTCTGGACCCGGGACTGCTCCGGCGCATGTGGTTTATTAGGGGATCTGTTTTGGAACCTTTTACTTGGAGATGATGCTGGGATGTTTCAGCTGACAGCTGTTAGCTTACAGCTGTCAGCTGGTGGAGATGGGTTGGGAATCATCCTCACTCATCACGATGGGACCGTGATGAATGGGCACCCGGTTATAGAGGGATGTTACCGTGTTTTTTGTGTGGGTTCGTTTGTTGTTTCGTCGACAGGAGGTCGAGGGCTTTTTTCAGGCGGCTGGGGGTTTCCCGGGGGTGAATGACAGCATCGACGTAGCCGCGTTCGGCGGCTGCGTAGGGTGTGGCGAAGCGCTCGCGGAACTCGGCTAGCTTCTCGTTGCGGAGGTCGGCCAGGAGGGTGGTTTTTTCGCTCTCGGTGAAGGCTTTGCCCTGGGGCCAGACGGCTTGCGCGGTGCGGAGCGCAGTGTCGAACTCGCGCTTGTAGACGATGTCGACGGCACCTTCGGGGGCCATGACGGCGATCTCGGCGGTGGGCCAGGCGAGGTTGAGGTCGGCGCGCAGGTGCTTTGAGCTCATGATGCAGTAGCCTGCGCCGTAGGCCCTGCGGGTAATGACGGTGAGCTTGGGGACGGTGGCCTCGGCGAAGGCGTAGAGCAGCTTGGCGCCGTGACGGATGATGCCGCCGTGCTCCTGGGCGACACCTGGCATGAACCCATGCACGTCCTCTAACGTGATGAGCGGGATGTTGAAGCAGTCGCAGAAACGGACGAAGCGCGCGGCCTTGACGCAGGCGTCGCCATCGAGCACGCCGGCGAGGTACGCGGGTTGGTTGGCGACGATGCCGACAGGACGGCCGGCCATGCGGGCGAAGCCTACGACGATGTTGCGGGCGAAGTGCTCGTGGACCTGGAAGAGGTAGGCGTCGTCGACGATGCGGGTGATCACGTCGACCATGTCGTAGGGCTGGTTGGAGTCGGCTGGGATGAGGGTTTCGAGGGTGGGGTCGGCGCGGTCTGCGGGGTCCTGGGTGGGGGTGATGGGCGGGGCGTCGCGATTGTTCGAGGGGAGGAAGGCGAGCAGCTCGCGGAGGGTGGCGAGGGTCTGGGCGTCGTCGGGGGCCATGAAGTGGGCTGCGCCGGAGATCTCGTTGTGGGTGGCGGCGTCGCCGAGGTGGGCCTTGGTGACGTGCTCGTGGGTTGCGGATTTGGGGACGCCGGGGCCGGTGACGAAGAGGGAGGAGGTGTGCTCGGTCATGAAGGTAAAGTCGGTGAGGGCGGGGGAGAAGACGGCAGTGCCGGCGCAGGGGCCGAGGATGGCGGAAATCTGGGGGATGATGCCGCTCGCGAGGGTCGTGCGGAGGAAAATGTCGGCGTAGCCGGCGAGCGCGGCGACGCCTTCCTGGATGCGGGCTCCGGCGGAGTCGTGGAGGCCGACGACGGGCGCGCCGACGCGCAGGGCGGTGTCCAGGAGGGCGACGATCTTGGCGGCGCTGGCTTCGCCGAGTGAGCCGCCGAAGACGGTGAAATCGTGGGCGAAGACGAAGACGACGCGGCCGTGGATGCGGCCGTGGCCGGTGACGACGCCGTCGCCGGGGACTCGGGTTTGCGCGATCCCAAAGTCGGTGGCGCGGTGGACGACGAGCTTGCCGGTCTCGGTGAAGGTGCCTTCGTCGAGCAGGAGGTGGATGCGCTCGCGCGCGGAGAGCTTGCCGGCCTGGCGCTGGCGGACGCGGCGTTGGAGGCCTCCGCCTTCTTCGGCCAGGGCGTTGCGGGCGGCTAGTTCAGCCAGGTGGATCTGGTGGGGGTCGGGCATGTAGGGGAGTTTAGCAGGGGTCTCGGACATACGTCGCAGCTTCGAAACGCAGATTCCCTGCGGGAATGACAACCCAAGAACCTCCCCGATCCGGCTGGATTGCGGGAACGAAATGGCTGGCTTGGCGGTCTTAGGGGGTGAGGGCTTGTATGACGGGTAGGCTGGGCGGACGGGCAGAAGAGGATGCAGCGTTTGCGGAGATGGTGAGCCGGCATACGCAGTTTCTGTACCGGGTTGCGTTTGGGCTGCTGCGCAATGGGCCGGACGCGGAGGACGCGGTGCAAGATGCTCTGCTGAAGCTGTATCGCGGACGAGGCTGGCTGGAGATGGTGGATGAGCGGGCGTTCCTGGCGCGGGTGGTCTGGCGCGTGGGGCTCGACCGGTTGGGAAGCGCGGGAGCAAGGGCGATGCGGAACGCGGAGGACGTGAGTGCGATGGAGATTGCGAGCGGCGCGAAGGGGCCGGAGGAGGTGGCGATGGAGACAGCGGAGCGGCGGTTGATGCGGGAGTTGATCGAAGGGCTGCCGGAGGAGTTTCGCCAGCCGCTGGTGCTTTCGGCGATCGAAGGCATGCGGGCGAGCGAGGTGGCGGCGGTGATGGGCATTCCCGAAGGCACGGTGCGGACACGGGTGCTGCGCGCGAAGATCCGGCTGCGCGAGGCGTTTCAGGCGTCGCTAGCCGTGCGCGTGGAGGTGCGGCCATGAACGAGCGCGAGCTGGATTTGCTGATGGAGGAGGTGCTGGCGGAGATGGCCAATCCTTCTATGGTTGCAGGGCTGGAACAACGACTGGAGAAGCGGATGACGGCGACCAACGTGCTGGTATTTGGATTGATTGGGAGGACTGGCGGCTCGGGGATTTCGACGCGGTCGCTGACGACGGCCGCGGTGTTGAACATTGCTGCGGCGTTGCTGCTGTTCTTCTTTTTTGCGAAGGCAAAGAAGATGGTTGCGCCGCAGTTCGAGCAGGTTGCCGTGCTGGAAGCTCCGCCGTGGCCGCCGACGACGCCGCCGCAGGTGCACACGATGGGTGGCGGGGGAGGAAACCCGGGGGAGGCTCCCGCGGCGAAGGGCAATCCGCCGAAGTTTGCGCCGCAATTGATGCCGTTGAAAGCGCCGGTGCTGGCCCCGAAGCTGGCGGTGGAGCCGACCGTGGATGTCGATCCCAGCGTGAAGATGAGCAGGAACGATGTGCCGAACTTTGGCATGCCGAACAGCCCGCTGGTGGGGAGCAGCCTGGGCAACGGCTCCGGCGGCGGGCTGGGGTCGGGCACCGGCGGCGGGATCGGCGCGGGTAGCGGTGGCGGCATGGGCGGTGGGGTGCGGCGGATTGGTGGCGGGGTCTCGGCGCCGGTGGTACTGTTCGCTCCAGAGGCGGAATTCTCGGAAGAGGCACGGAAGGCGAAGGTTTCAGGGAATGTGCTGGTGTACCTGCAGGTGGATACGCTGGGGCGTCCGGCGCATGTGCGAGTATTGCGCGGGATCGGGCTGGGGCTCGATGAGAAAGCGCTGGTGGCGGTGAGAGCGTACAAGTTCAAGCCGGCGATGGAGAATGGACATCCTGTGGCAGTAGAGATGAATGTGGAGGTTAGCTTTCAGATCTTTTGAGGGGTTGAGAAAAGCCTGTTTTATGAGTTTCTAGTTTTAGATTTCAGTTTCGAGTAAGACCTGGAACGCGGCCGTGTGGCATAAGATGGAGCCACACGGTTCTTTCAGGAGCGAGCATGCGGGTTGCGGGTCTGGTGTTGTTGGTGGCGGGTGCGGCTTCGGCGCAGGTGCATGGCAAGGACGGGATTACCTTACCGGCAGCGCCGATCGTGGCGACGCATGCGGTGACGGACAGCTACGGCAGCACGACCGTAACCGACAACTACCGCTACCTGGAAGACGCGAAGAGCCCGGAGACGCGGGCGTTCATCACGGCCGAGAACGCGTATACGAACCAATACCTGGCGCAGTTGAAGATCCTGCCGGAAGTGCGCACGCAGATGGCGGCGCTGTTGAAGGTGGACCAGATGAGCACGCCGCAGCAGCGGGGCGGCCGGTACTACTTTACCAAGCGCCTCGCGGACGAGAACCAGGGCTCGATCTACCTGCGCGAAAGCCTGCATGGGCCGGATATCAAGCTGATCGACGGCAACGCTCGCAGCGCGGATGGCAATACTTCGGTCAACTTCCAGGGTGTGACCGAGGACGGCAAGCTGCTGATCTACGGGGTGCGGGTGGGCGGCGCGGATGAGAGCGAGGTCCACTTTTTCGACCTCGCCAAGCGGGCTGATACGACCGATATCCTGCCGACGGCGCGATACAGCGGGGTGTCGGTGGCGCCGGACGGCAGGGGCGTTTACTACTCGCGGTACTACCAGCATGATGGCTCGCGGGTGTTCTACCACGCCTTTGGCGGGGGCACGGACGCCGATACGATGCTGCTGGGCAAGAGCTACCGCGGCGAGAAGCTGGGGGAGATCGACTACATTGGCGCGCGGGTAACGGAGAACGGGCACTGGCTGGTGATGTCGGTCGACCGGGGTGTGCCGGCCAAACGCGTGGACGTGCTGCTGAAGGATCTGCGGACGCCGGACGCGCCGATTGTGCCGCTGGTGTATGGGGTGGAGGCGCGGTTTCAGCTGCTGGTGAATGGCGACGACTTCTACGTGGACACGGACCTGAACGCGCCCAACCACCGCATTGTGAAAGCGCAGATGGGCAAGGCTCCGCAGGACTGGCGCGTGATTGTGCCGGAGGCGAACGACGTGCTCGAGGGCGCGAACATTGTGGGCGGCAAGCTGTTTGTGCAGCGGCTGCACGATGTGAAATCGGAAGAGACGATCTATACGCTTGAGGGCAAGGAGACGGGGAAGATCTCGCTGCCGGGGATTGGGGATGAGTCCGGGCTTTCCGGCCGGCCGATGGACCAGGAAGGGTTCTACACGTTTCAATCGATCATCCTGCCGCCGACGACGTACCACTACGACGTGAAGACGGGCCGGAGCGAGGTGTTCAACCAGACGAAGGTGCCGTTCGACTCGTCGCGGTATGAGCTAAAGCAGGTGTTCTACACGTCGAAGGATGGCACGCGTGTGCCCATGTTTATCGCGGGCAAAAAGGGCCTGAAGCGCGATGGCTCCGAGCGCCTGCTGATGACCGGCTACGGCGGCTTTGCGCTGAGCGAGACACCTGTCTGGAACCCGGAGTACGCCTGGTGGATGCAGCAGGGCGGTTGGTTCGCGCTGCCGGACCTGCGCGGCGGCAACGAGTATGGCGAGGCCTGGCACAAGGGCGGCATGTTCGAGCGCAAGCAGAACGTCTTCGACGATTGGTACGCGGCGGCCGAGTACCTGGACAAGGAGAAGTACACGTCGGCAGAGCACTTTGCGATTCGCGGGCGGTCGAACGGCGGGCTGTTGATGGGCGCGTCGATCACGCAGCGGCCGGAACTGTGGAGCGCGATCTGGTGCGGGTACCCGCTGCTGGATATGCTGCGGTATCAGAATTTCCTGGTCGGGCGGACTTGGACGACGGAGTATGGGTCGTCCGATGACCTGGCGCAGTTCCCTTACATTTACAAATACTCACCGTATCAGCATGTGGTTGCCGGGGCGAAGTATCCGGCGGTGATGTTCTTTACCGGCGATGGCGACACGCGCGTGGACCCGATGAACGCGCGCAAGATGACGCCGTTGATGCAGACCTCGACCGGGTCCGGGAGGCCGGTGCTGCTGCATTACTCACTGAAGGTGGGCACTCGGCTGGGGTTTCGCAAACACAGCTGGTGGAGGATTATGCGGACGAGATGGGATTCTTGTGGACAGAGACGAAGTGACG
>CAXUDC010000146.1:0-8692 GCA_964249685.1 uncultured Acidobacteriaceae bacterium | reverse complement strand
GTGGCGTAGACGAACGGCTTGAAGATGGAGCCGGTGGGGCGCTGCGAGGTTGCGTGATTAAGCTGGGAGACGCCGTAGTTGCGGCCGCCGACGAGCGCGAGAATCTGCCCGGTGCGCGGGTTGAGTGCGACCAGCGCGACCTGCGGCGAGGTGGTGGCGTGCGACTTGCGGATGAGGTCGTCGACGTTGCGCATGCCGGCCTCTACGGCTTCGGACGCGACGCGCTGGAGCTCGGGGTCGAGCGAGGTGTAGATGCGCAGCGACTGCTGGTTGAGCGAATCGCCGAGCCGCTGCACGAGCTGCTCGTGGACCATGTCAACGAAGTAGGGGGCCTCGCTGGCGTCGACGTTGGGCGGCGCGAGGCGGATGGGCTCGGCCTTGGCCCGGATGGCTTCGGCGTCGGTGATGGCGCCGGTCTCGACCATGGAGTCGAGCACGATGTTGCGGCGCTCCATGGCGCGGTCGGGGTGCCGATAGGGGTTGAGGCGGTTGGGGCTCTGGATGGTGCCGGCGAGCAGCGCGCACTCGGCGGTGTCGAGGCGGGAGAGGTCCTTGCCAAAGAAGGCCTGCGCGGCCTCGCCGAAGCCGTTGATGGCGAAGCTGCCGCGCTGGCCGAGGTTGATCTGGTTGGCGTACATCTCGAAGATCTGGGGCTTCGAAAAGCGCGATTCAAGCTGCCAGGTGATCATGATCTCGCGCAGTTTGCGGACGTAGGTTTTCTCTGGCGAGAGAAAGAAGCCGCGGGCGAGCTGCTGGGTGAGCGTGGAGCCGCCGCAGGTCTTCTGGTGCGAGGTGAAGTCCTGGTAAGCGCACTTGGCGGTGCGGACGTAGTTGATGCCGCCGTGCTCGAAGAAGCGGCGGTCTTCGATGGCGACGACGGCGTCGACCATGCGCTGGGGAATTTCGTTGAAGGTGACGAGGCGGCGCTTGGTGCGGTTTTTGTCCTCGGACAGCGCGGTGATGAGCTGCGGCTCGAGCTCGTAAGCGCGGAGCTGGGCACCGTTTTCGGCGGTGATGGCGGTGACTTCACTGCCGTCGGTGGTGATGGTGGCGCCGTCGGTATTGTGGTAGGACTGCGGGCCGGGCTTGATGAGGACGGCGTCCTGGCGGAGGTCGAAGGTGCCGAGCTGCGGGTTGAGGTTGTAGCCAGCGGAGCGGAGCTCCTGGGCAATGGTCGAGAGGGCGAGGCGCTGGCCGACGCGGATCTCGCGGGGCGCGGCGTAGATCTGCGCGACGGAGGCGAAGAGCGGGCCGGAGGCGAGGCGGTCGTCCACGACCTGCTGGTACACGTGATAGTAGTAGGCGAAGACGGCGACGCCGATGAGCAGGCAGAACAGGAACGCGGCGACGAAGAAGCGCAGCAGGTGCGAGAAGAAGCCGACCTTCGGGGCGTTGGGGCCGATTTTTAGTTTGACGGGCATGGTGGCCTACCTCGAGGCTAGAGTTGCTTATTCGGTGGAAGCGTGGGGCTTCAGCCCCACGGAAGAACCATCGCGATGTTCA
Source organism: uncultured Acidobacteriaceae bacterium (assembly GCA_964249685.1). Lineage (GTDB taxonomy): Bacteria > Acidobacteriota > Terriglobia > Terriglobales > Acidobacteriaceae > Edaphobacter. Next base: position 7,189 of record CAXUDC010000146.1, on the reverse strand, counting down.
GAGGCTTTAGCCCCGGGTGAGCTGCGCCGGGGCTAAAGCCCCCACTTTGCGACGATCCTTTCATGGGGCTAAAGCCCCATGCTTCCACCTGTTTACTTCAAGAGTTGAGCCAGGTGCTTTGCGACGTCTGCGAGTTCGACGTCTACGGTCTGGTTTTGTAGCCGGTCGAGCAGTTCGACTTTGCCTTCGGCGAGCTTTTTGCCGATTGCGATGCGGTAGGGAACGCCGGTCAGGTCGGCGTCCTTGAACTTGACGCCGGCGCGCTCATCGCGGTCGTCGAGCAGGACGTCCAAGCCGGCCTGGTCGAGCTCGGCGGCGAGCTTTTCTCCGGCCGCGAGCAGGGGCGCTTCGTTGACGTTGGTGATCGTGACGATGACCTGGAACGGCGCGATGCTGGCGGGCAGGGCGTAGCTTTCGCCGTTGTTGCGGGCGGCGGAGGTCTCGATCGCGGCGGTCAGGATGCGCTCTACGCCGATGCCGTAGCTGCCCATGATCGGCGTGACTGCCTTGCCGTCCTGCGCGAGGACGGTGGCACCCATAGCCTTCGAGTACTTGTAGCCAAGCTTGAAGATGTGGCCGATCTCGACCGCCTTGCCCAGGCGCAGGGGCTCGCCCGCGATGGGGTCGGGTTCGCCTTCGAGGATGTTGCGGAGGTCGGTCGTGAGGGTCGGGGTGAAGTCGCGGCCGGGGGTGACGTTGCGAAAGTGGTAGTCGAGCTGGTTTGCGCCGGCGACGAGGTTCTTGCGGCCCTCGAGGCCGAGGTCCATGACGACGATCGTCTTCAGGCCCTCGGCGGGGTTGTCGCGCAGCACGCCCTTTAGCTTGTCGAGCGCCTTGCCGGATTTGAGGCCGTTGAGCGAGCCGCCGGTCATGACCTGCGCGATGCCGACCGGGCCCAGGAAACCGGCGGGTCCGCCGATGTGCAGGGCGAGTTCTTCCGGCAGCATGGGGCGGAGCTCCGCGGTGCCGGCAGCGGCGTTCAGCTTGGTCTCGTTTACCTGGTGGTCGCCACGGAGGAAAGCTACGACGGGGCGCAGGGACTCGCCGGCGAGATGCGTGGTGAGCTCGCCCATGAAGGCGACGCACTTGATATCCTGCGAAGCCTGGATGCCGAAGAATGCGGTTACGTCCGCAATGGAGGCTTGCCCGGGGGTGGACACGAGCTCGGGCAGGCCGTCACCGGTGGGCTCCAGGTCCGCGACAGGGGAGAGCTTGCTGGTGGCCTTTTCAAGGTTCGCCGCGTAGCCCGACGCGGAGCTCGCGATCAGGTCCTCGCCGGCCTCTGTATAGACCATGAACTCCTGCGACTGCGAGCCGCCCATGGCGCCCGAATCCGCCTCGACCGCGATATACTCCAGCCCGCATCTGTCGAAGATGGTGCGGTAGACCTGGTCGTGCAGGGTGTAGCTCGCGTCGAGCCCGGCCTCGTCCATGTCGAAGCTGTAGGAGTCCTTCATCAAAAACTGGCGCACGCGCAGCAGCCCGGATTTCGGGCGGGGCTCGTCGCGGAATTTGGTCTGGATCTGGTACCAGATCTGCGGCAGCTGCTTGTAGCTGCGCAGCTCGTTGCGCGCGAGGGAGGTCATGACCTCCTCATGGGTCATGCCGAGGCAGAGCTCGGCGCCCTTGCGGTCTTGCAGGCGAAACATGTTGTCGCCCATGCCGGTCCAGCGACCGGACTCCTCCCAGATGTCTTTGGGCAGCAGCGCGGGCAGCAGGAACTCCTGGCCGATGCGGTCCATCTCCTGCCGAATGATGGCGACGATCTTGTTGATCGAGCGATTGCCGAGGAAAAGGTACGAGTAGATGCCGGCGCCGAGCTGGCGCACGTAGCCGGCGCGCAGCAGCAGCTTGTGGCTGGCGACCTCGGCATCGGCCGGTGCCTCGCGCAGCGTGGGGATGAACAGTTTGGACCAGCGGTGCATGCGTTTTGCCCAGTACCTTCCCGCCCGGGCTGTGTGCCGGGCGTGTGCGTCTACTGTCATTCTATCTGGCGCGGGTTGCTCCGGCGCATGGTCGCTTGAGCTACATAGCCCTTGTGCATATTGGTTCTCACTGTGCGATGCGTGACAGACTGTGGCGGCCCAAAAGGCGTACGTTCAACTCATCGTACGGAGTCACCTGGATGGAGCGGTCTCGCGCACGTTGCGTCTGCCTGTCGACTTCCGCGTTCGAGGGAAACTGTAACTTGGAGATCGATCGGCCCTCAAAGACAGACACGACGCGGCCCCGCAACCTGATCCTCGCACGCATGCCAGAAGAGCAGTACCGTGCGCTGGCACGGTTTCTGGTACCGGTGGATATGCCGCTCGGCATGCAGCTGTCCACGCCCAACGCCGCGATCGAATACGTTTATTTTCCCGTCTCGGGCATGGTTTCGGTCGATGCCCTGACCGACAGCGGGGAGTCGGTCGAGGTGGGCGTGATCGGCCGTGAGGGCCTGACGGGCACCTCCGGCCTGCTCGGCCACCAGATGATGGGCCACTCGGTGATCATGCAGGGCGCGGGAAGCGGCCTGCGCGTCCGGCTGGGCCCGGTGCGCGAAGAGTTCTTGAAGGGTGGCTCCTTTACCCAGCTCGTCTACTCGTTTATTTATATGCAGACCGTGCAGATGTCGCAGTCGGTGCTGTGCAATCGGCTGCACCCGGTGGAAAAGCGCATGGCGCGCTGGCTGCTGACGGCCGCCGACCGGACCCAGAGCGAGGTCCTGCAGCTGACCCAGGAGTTCCTGGCCCAGATGCTCGGCTCGCGGCGATCAACAGTTACCGTGGCTGCCGGTCAACTGCAGCGCGAGGGCTTGATCGACTACACCCGCGGGCGCGTGCGGCTGGCGAATCGGCCGGGGCTGGAGGCCAAGGCGTGCGAGTGCTACCAGATCGTTCGCAGCGTCTATGACAGCTTGGCTGGGCGTGATTATTAGCGCAGTTTGCTTGTGGCTGCTGGATAAATCAGATCCCTGCGGGATGAAACAAAAGTTCTTTGCTTTTCATCCTGTAGGGATCTTCTGTTCGCTTCTTCTAAACGCCCGGTCTTACCGCGGTGCCAGCTGCCATAGATCGTGCAGGTGCACAACCCCCTCTACGACTCCACCCTGCACCACCACCAGCGACGTGATCTTGCGTTCTTCCATCTGAGCCAGGGCCTCGGACGCGAGCGCGGTGGGTGCAACCGTCTGCGGCGAGCGGTTCATGATGTCGCCCGCCGTGCGCTCGACCGCGTGCGGGCCGACGCGCTCGAGCAGCCGGCGCAGGTCGCCGTCTGAGACGATGCCTGCGAGGGTTTGAGCACCCGGCCGACCTGGGGCCAGGACAGTGGTCATGCCCAGCTTCTTGCGCGACATCTCGTGGATTACCTCGGGTAGCGGCGTGGTGGGCGCGACGTGGGGCAGGGCGTCGCCGGTGTGCATCAGCTCGCTTACCCGGGCCAGCCGCCGGCCCAGCCGCCCGCCCGGGTGCAGGTCCGCGAAGTTGACGGGTTTGAAGCCCGCGCGCCGGCTTAGCTCGAGCGCCAGCGCATCGCCCAGCGCAAGCATGACGGTGGTCGAGGCGGTCGGCGCGAGGTTCAGGCTGCACGCCTCCTCGCTCACGCTTACGTCCAGCGTCACCGCGGCCACGCTTGCAAGCGTCGAGCTCAGGCAGCCGGTGATCGCGATCAGCGGCAGGCCGATCCGCGCGAACGCCGGCAGCAGCCGCAGCAGCTCCTCCGTTTCTCCGGAGTACGACAGCGCGACGACCAGGTCGCCGAGCGCCAGCATGCCCAGGTCGCCATGGAGCGCGTCGGTCGGGTGCAGGTAGTAGGCGGGCGTGCCGGTCGAGCTCAGCGTAGCGGCGATCTTGTGCGCGATGATGCCGGACTTGCCCACGCCGGTCACGGCGATGCGCCGGCCTTCGCCCGACCGCGACGCCATCATGGCCAGCGCGTGGTCGATCGACGGACGCAGGTCGCTCTCCATCCGCTCGGCCAGGCGCGTCAGGGCGGCGGCCTCCACCCTTACAAACTCCGCCGGATTGGTGAGCTGGGTCGACATCGAAGTTGACCCCATGCTAGCAGAGCGGGCTATCGTTGGCGGTACACTGGAGTCAGTTGAAGAGACGGGATGGATTACGATGAACTCGAATGCAAGACGCGGTGCGCTGGTGCTGGTGGCGATGGTGGTCGTGGTGACGCTGCTGATCTGGTCCGGCGTGCACAACGCGCGGTCGCGCAAGCTCGCCATGCAGGAAGCCAACGACAAGGCCGCCAGCCAGGCTATGCTGATCCCGGCGGGCAAGGCCGGTGGCGACGACGGCAGCGGCCCCGAGCCCAAGCTGCAGGGTAAGGTCGCGCCCGGGTTTGCGCTGGTCGATCTCGACGGGAAAAAGGTCTCGCTGGCCGACTACAAGGGCAAGCCGGTGCTGGTCAACTTCTGGGCCACGTGGTGCGGCCCGTGCAAGATCGAGATGCCGTGGTTTGAGGAGTTTCACACGAAGTATGCCGGGCAGGGCCTCGTCATCCTCGGCGTCGCGTCCGACGATGCGTCGAAGACCCTCATCGCGAGCACCGCGCACAAGCTGGGCGTGACGTACCCCGTGCTGCTGAAAGATGACAAGGTGGAGTCGGCGTACGGCGGCGTGGACTTCCTGCCGGAGTCGTTTTACGTCGGCAAGGACGGCACGGTGCTGCTCGAAACCGCCGGGCTGAGCAGCGAAGGCGGCGGCAAGGACGAGATCGAGGCGAACATCAAGAAGCTGCTGGCGGCGGGTGGACAATGAAGTCGCTGCTGCTCGGCGTGGCGCTGCTGGCAGCGCAGGAGTTTGGCTCTCTGGACGCGCCGCCCGTGCGCGTGCACCAATTTATTGCCTATGCTTCTGAGCAGCAGGTTGTGACGGCCGGCAAGCCCGGGGTGCTGGAGCTGCACTTCCAGGTGGAACGCGGCTATCACGTCAACTCGCATACGCCGAAGTCCGACCTGCTGATTCCGACGCGGATTGAGCTGGAGCCGGCTGCCGGCGTAAAGCTCGCGGGTCCCGAATATCCCGCCGGCAAGGAGTACTCCTTTGCGTCTGCGCCTGGGGAGAAGCTCGACGTTTATGCTGATTCGTTCCTCGTCAGGCTGCCGGTAACAGCTGCCCCCGGACTGCACGAGCTACGCGGCGCGCTGAAGTACCAGGCCTGCGACAAAGCCGCCTGCTACCCGCCCAAGACGCTGCCGGTCGTGATCCTCTTTACGGCCAAATAGACGGGTGCCCCATTCATCACGGTTTCATCGTGATGAGTGGGGAGTCTTCCTACGAGTGATCAACCATTCATCGCGGTGAAGCTGCGATGAATGAGGCACCTGGTTATTATTTTGCGGGAATAGGGCGCAGCTTCTTCTGGTGGTCCACGAAGCGGCGCATCCGGTCGAGCGACCTCGCCTTCCCGAAAACCACCAGGCTTTCGAGCAGCGGCGGACTCATCGTGCTGCCTGTCAGCACCGCACGCAGCAGCATGAACGTCTCCTTCACGCTCCACCCCTTCGCCGTCCCCAACGCGCGCAGCGTGGCGTCGAGCCCGTCGTGCGTCCAGTCCGCCGGTTCAAGCGCGGCGAGCATCTCGACCGCAAACGCGTTCGTCTCTTCAAGCGTCCGCTTCTTGGGCACGAAGACCTCGGGCGCGGGCAGGATGTCGTCCGCGAACAGGAAGTTGGTCATGTCGCCGAACTGGCCGAGCGTCTCGATGCGCGTCTGCACCAGCGGCCCGATCGCTCGCAGGTAGTCGTCTGAAAACACCACCGTGCGGAGCTGCTGAAAAAACTCCTCAGCGGACAGTTTGCGCAGGTACTCGCCATTGAGCCACTTCAGCTTCACCAGGTCGAAGACCGGACCGCCGAGCGAGATTTTCGCGAAGTCGAACCGCTCCAGCATTCCCTCCAGCGTGAAGATCTCCGCCGTATCGTTCTTTTCGGTCGGCGCCGGCATCCCGCCGCCCATCAGCCCCAGGAAGTTCAGCACGGCCTGCGGCAGAAACCCCGCCTGCCGGTAGTAGATCAACGACACAGGATTCTTGCGCTTGGAAATCTTGCTCTTGTCTAGGTTGCGCAGCAGCGGCATATGCCAGAACCGCGGCAGGGCCCACCCGAACGCCTTGTACAGCAGCACATGCTTTGGCGTGGACGAGATCCACTCCTCGGCCCGGATCACGTCCGTAATCTTCATCAGGTGGTCGTCGACCACGTTCGCCAGGTGGTACGTCGGGAAGCCGTCTGACTTCATCAGCACCTGGTCGTCGACGTTGTTGTGCGAGAACTTGATCTCTCCGCGCAGCTCGTCGCGGAACGCGGTTTCGCCCTCCGCCGGCACCTTCAGCCGCACGACATACGGCCGGCCCTCGGCCTCGAACTCCGCAATCTGCGCGTCCGTCAGCTCACGATGCGCACCCGTGTAGCGCGGCGGCAGCTTGGCCGCGAGCTGCGACTTGCGCATCGCTTCGAGCTCGTCGGCGGTCTCATAGCTCTTGTACGCGGTCCCGTTGGCGAGCAGCACCTGCACGTGCTCGCGATAAATCTCCGTCCGCTCCGACTGCCGATACGGCCCGTACGGCCCGCCGCAATCCGGCCCCTCATCCCACGCGAGCCCCAGCCAGTGCAGGGAATCGAAGATCTCCTGCTCGCTCGTCGCGACGAAGCGCGCGCGGTCGGTGTCCTCGATGCGCAGGACAAACTTGCCGCCACGCTGCCTGGCGTAGAGGTAATTCAGCAGGCCGATGTAAGCGGTCCCGACGTGCGGGTCTCCGGTAGGGCTGGGGGCGATGCGTACGCGAATCTCACTCATGTCTATGGTCGTATTCTACTTGCTCCACTGCCTTCTACTTGCTCCCAAGCGGTTTCGAGATCGATTCCAGGCTCTTACCCGCCGCCTCCACCCCGATGGTCAGCTCGAGCCCGGCCGCGAACAGCATCAGCACCGCTCCCAGCCCGTACCCCCAGGCTACATTCGCCTTCGATCCAGACTGGATCAGCTCTCCAAACAACACCGGCGCGCCCACGCCGCCCAGCAGTGTCCCCGCCGCGTAGAACACAGCGATGGCCAGCGCCCGCATCTCCAGCGGAAAGATCTCGCTGACGGTCAAATAAGCCGAACTGGCGGCTGAGCTCGCGACAAAAAAGATCACCGTAAAGCAGATCCCCAGCCCCTTCAGCCCCAGCGAGCCATGCGCAAACGGCAGCGCC
>CAXUDC010000145.1:4591-8744 GCA_964249685.1 uncultured Acidobacteriaceae bacterium | reverse complement strand
ACTTGACGACCCTTACCCCGCCCGAACTAGTCTTATCCGGAGTTATTGAGGCGATCAAATCATGCAGACTATTTATAACGGGCTCGCCGTTCCGCCCGAAGGCCAGGCAATCCAGTACGCGAACGGCAAGTACACTGTGCCCAATCGTCCCATCGTTCCGTTCATCGAAGGCGACGGCACCGGCCGCGACATCTGGGCCGCCTCCCAGCGCGTGTTCGACGCCGCCGTCGAGAAGGCCTACGGAGGCAAGCGCAAGGTGGAGTGGTACGAGGTGCTCGCCGGCGAAAAGTCCTACCGCAAGACCCAGAACTGGCTCCCGGACGACACCGTCAAAGCCACGCTCGACTTTCGCGTCTCGATCAAAGGCCCCCTCACCACCCCGGTCGGCGGCGGCATCCGCTCGCTCAACGTCGCGCTGCGCCAGCTGATGGACCTGTACCAGTGCATCCGTCCGATCAAGTACTACGCCGGCGTCCCCAGCCCGGTGAAGCACCCTGAAAAGCTGGATGTCGTCATCTTCCGCGAGAACACCGAGGACATCTACGCCGGCATCGAGTTCCGCGAAGGCACACCCGAGGCGCAGAAGTTCATCTCCTTCGTCAACGACGACATGCTCAAAGGCACCAAGAAGAAGATCCGGCTCGACTCCGGCGTCGGCGTCAAGCCCATCTCCGTCACGGGCTCGAAACGCCTCGTGCGCGCGGCCATTCAGTACGCCATCGACCAACAGCGCAAGACCGTCACGCTGGTCCACAAGGGAAACATCCAGAAGTTTACCGAAGGCGCCTTCCGCGAGTGGGGCTACGAGGTCGCAACCCAGGAGTTCCGCGAGCACACGATCACCGAACGCGAAAGCTGGATACTCGGCAACCTTGAAGCCGACGCCTCGCTCACGCCCGAGGCCAACGCCGCACTGATCGAGCCCGGCATCGAGTTCGCCTCGCCCGAGTTCGGCCAGGAGGTCGTCGCCGAGGTCAAGGCCACACTCGCAGCCATCGGCCAGACCCATGGTGCAGGCCAGTGGAAGACCAAGATCCTCGTCAACGACCGCATCGCCGACTCGATCTTCCAGCAGATCATCATCCGGCCTTCGGACTACTCCGTGCTCGCAACCACCAACCTCAACGGCGACTACATCTCGGACGCCGCCGCGGCGCAGGTTGGCGGTCTCGGCATCGCGCCCGGCGCCAACATCGGGGACGGCTACGCTGTCTTCGAAGCAACCCACGGCACCGCCCCCAAGTACGCCGACAAGGACGTGATCAATCCTGGCTCGGTCATCCTGTCCGGCGTGATGCTCTTCGACTTCCTGGGCTGGACCGAAGCCGCCCGCATGATCGAGTCGTCCATGCAGAAGACCATCGAGCAGAAGTTCGTCACCTACGACTTTGAGCGGCAGATGCAAGGTGCCACCAAAGCCAAAACCAGCGAGTTCGCCACACGCATGATCGAAAACATGCTGTAGTGCAACTCCGACCGGAAAGCAGATCCCTACAGGATAAAAAACAAAACTATCACCTCTCTTTTGTTTTCATCCCGTAGTGATCTGCTTCTCTTCCGGTATCACGGCTATAGGCAAACTGCTCTAACGAAGCGGAAGTGACAACAAAAGGAGGCACTTGTACTTGCCTCTGCATTTGTTGTCATACCGTAAGGATCTGCGTTCGATGATCGCCGCACTAACCCCCGAAGGAGATCCCAAACAGGGCACGCTCTACTTCGCCTCCCCCAGCAGAACCTGCACCGCGCGCTGCAACTGCGCATCCTCCCCGCTTTCCGTCTCACCCAGCCCCCGCAGCACCTCCACATCCACCGGCCGCGGGTGCATCTCCATGTCCTGCCCGCGCGTGTCCTTGATGCGGTCGCCAGGGACGCGGACCTGAGAGCCGTCGATCAGGCGCTGCGCCCCGGTAAAGATGATCCACCCGGCGGTAGGCGTGCCGACGACCTTGCCCAGACCGAGCGTGCGGTAGCCCTCGGTAAAGTCCTCCCCATCGCTCAGCGTGGATTCATTGGTGACGAGCACCGTCGGGAGCCCCAGCGCGCGCTGCCCGAGCGCCTGGCGCATGGGCGTCGTGGCCCCGTCGCGCGGCGTGCCGAGCAGGTAGTTCTTGCGCGTGAACACGTCGATCACGCGCCCATTCACGTAGCCCCCGTTGTTGTTACGCACATCCACCACGACGCCTTTTTTCGCCTGGTTCAGCACGTCGAGATCGACATAGAGCTGCGCCAGGTCCGCATCGCCCATGGCCGCGATGTGTACGTAGCCGAGCTTCCCGCCGGAGATCTTGTCCACGTAGGCGCGGCGGCTTTCCACCCAGGCGCGGTAGAGCAGACCGGACTCTACCTGGAGCGTCACGGGGCGGACGACGACGTCGTGCTTGCCGGCGGGCGACGCGATCGAGAGCACGACGCGGCGACCGGCCTTGTCGAGCAGCAGCTGGTCGAGGTTGATCGCGGCGCTCACGGGCTCGCCGTCCACGGCCAGCAGACCGTCGCCGATGTGGATGCTGCCTTCAAGCGCGACGGGGCCGAGCGGAACGATCTCGCGGATGATCAGCGCGCTGTCGGCCTCGTACGCGGCGCGTTCAAGGCGCACGCCGAGCCGACCCGTGCGCACGGCGGGCGTGGCGGGCTTGCTAATGCCGGAGTGCGAGGAGTTGAGCTCGCCGATGAGCAGGTTGACGTCGCGCCGGAGCTCGGCGCCGGTGCGCGCGCCGGCGATGTAGGGGGTCCACTCGGTTTTGAGCGCGGCCCAGTCGCGGCCGTTGAAGTCGCCGCGGAAGAAGCGGTGGTCGAGCGTCGACCATGCCTCGTCGAAGACGACCATCTTCTCCTGCTCGAAGTCGACATCGACCGCCGCGGTGAGCGGCACGGGCACGGGCGTGCGCGTTGCGAGCGTGACCATGCGGACGCCGGAGCCGCCTGCACCGGGCGCTGGCGGTTCCCCAGCTCGCGCGGGGGCGGACTGCAGGTAGAAGATCGCCTTCGCGTCGGGCGACCAGGCGATGTCGTTCTTGGCCCCGGGGTCGGAGGTGAGCTGGCGCGGCGTGACGGGCTCGCGCGCGGACTCGTCGAGCGAGTACGTGTAGATGTTCTGCTGGCCGGCCACGTCGGCGAGGAAGGCGAGCGTCTTGCCGTCGGGGCTGATGACCGGGTAGCGGACGCCGAGACCGCCAAGCGGCAGCAGCGTCAGGCGCTCGCGGATGCCTTCGAAGACGATGCGTGTGGCCTCCGCAGGCTTGGGCCGGGCGGGACTTGGCCGCCGCATGTCCGGGGTGTCCTGAGGAGCGGTTTGCTGCTCGGCCTCTCCAACACCGCCGGTGGGAGCGGCGGGGTCGGACCGCTCGGGGGGGCTGGCCGGAGTATCCGGCGCGCCCGGTACGGATTGCTTGCGGAAGAGATCGCGGAACTGGTCCTCGCGGAAGAGCGGCACGTGCGGCACCAGGTCCACACGGGCGAGCTGCGCAGTCTCGGCGCGCTGCGCGGTGTCGAACAGGATGTACTTGCCGTCCGGCGACCAGGTCAGGTTGCTCGCGTTCTGGCCGTTCGCGAGGAACGTCAGCTCACGAGTGGGGGCGCTGCCATCGGCCGGCACCGCCCACAGGTTGGTGAAGCCGGCTATGCCGGTAGGCACGTACGCGACCCACTTCGAGTCCGGCGACCAGGCCATGGAGTTCGCCTGGTACTCGTCGAGCTCGCCGGTGGCGACGACCTTGTCCTGATTGCCGGCGAGCGTCAGCACGTGCAGCTCGCGGCGGTTGCGGATGAAAGCCACGCGCTTGCCATCGGGCGAAGGCAGCGCGCCCGCGTCGAGCGCCGCGCCCTGCGTGAGGGCGCGCTCGGTGCCGGGGCCGAAGTCATATTCGTAGAGGTTCGAAGCGCCGTTACGCTCGCTCCGGTAGACGACCTTGGTCGAGTCCGCTTCCCAGCGCGGGTCGGCCTCCTCGGCGCCGGTGTGGGTCAGGCGCTGGGCCTCGCCCCCGCTGGTGGCGCTTGCCGCGAAGACCTCGCCGTGGCCGGTGACGGCGATCTTTTTCCCATCGGGCGAGAGCGCGAGACCGGACCACGCGGTGATGGGCTGGTGCTCGACGCCGGGCCCGCTGGGCAGGCCGCGCAGCGTGATCTTGACCTCTTCCGCCTTGCCGGTGCG
>CAXUDC010000145.1:0-4491 GCA_964249685.1 uncultured Acidobacteriaceae bacterium | reverse complement strand
TGCTTGGCGTCCGCGCCGATCAGCTTGCGATAGCCGCCTTCACCCGCGACCGGCTTCAACCAGATCTCGGTTTCGTCGATATGCGCGTGGCCGTTGCGCCACCATTGCGCGCTCGAGATGCCCTTGGCGACCAGCGCGATCTGCTTGCCGTCGGGCGAGGGCGCGCTCTCGAACTCGTTCAAATAGCGCTCATGTGAGACCTCCATCGGCGTGCCGCCCCTGGCGTGCACGCGCAGGATGTCGCCCTGGCCGGCGACGTCGGTGGCGCCGGAGGTGAAGTAGAGCCACTCACCATCGCGCGACCACGCGTCCAGGCTCGAGGGCGCGTCCGAGTAGGTGATGCGCTGCAGCTGGCCGGTCGCAAGCGTGAGCACGTAGATATCGCCGGCACCGGTGCGCGTGGACACGAACGCCAGCCGCGTGCCGTCGGGCGAGTAGAGCGGCCGCGACTCCTCCGCCGGGTCCGAGACCAGCAGATGCGCCTGCCCGCCCTCGCTGGGCACGACCCAGAGATCGCTGCCGCTGACAAAGGCGATCTCCTTGCCGTCCGGCGACATGGCCGGCTGCGACAGCGACGGGCGCGGCGCGGGCATGGTCTGCGCGCCGGCAGCGGAGAGAAGGAATAGCGGTAGCAGAACCACGGAGCGACGAAGCAAAATGCGCACGGGCACCCTCAAACACTTGAACTGGATATCTCTGAGACGTGGAAGGCGTGCGAAAAGATGCGTGTTCGCCGTGGAAGGTTCCGCGGGGTGCTTGTACACTCAGAACATTCCACCATGAAGATGACTCGCTCGACCCTCGTGGCTCTCCTCGTATGTCTTTGGTTTGCAGGCGTCGCACAGTCAGGAGTCGGTATGGCTCAGGCTTCGAACACGCAGGGCGAGTTTCGCGTCGAAGAAGCCTCCATCTCGGCGACCCTCGAAGCGATCCGGACGCGCAGGGTCACGTGCCGGCAGCTGGTCGAGCGCTATCTCACGCGCATCCAGGCCTATGATCAGCGGCTGCAGACCGTCGACAGCCTGCCAGGTGAGAGGGTGCGGCTGAACAGCATCGTGCTGGTGAACCCGGATGCCCTGGCCGACGCGGACCGGCTGGACGCGGAGTTCGCCCGGACCGGCAAGCTGCGGCCGCTGCACGGCATCCCGGTGATCGTAAAGGACAACTACGACACCGCGGGGCTGCAGACGACAGGCGGCTCGCTGGCCATGAAGGGCAACGTGCCGGCGACCGACGCGTTCCTGGTTAAGCGGCTGCGCGATGCCGGCGCAATCGTGCTGGCGAAGTCGAACATGGCGGAGTGGGCCTTCAGCCCTTACCTCACGGAGTCGTCGATCGCTGGCATCACGCGCAATCCGTATGCGCTGGACCGGGTGCCGGCCGGCTCGAGCGGGGGCACGGGCGCGGCGGTGGCGGCCAGCCTGGGCCTGGTCGGCCTGGGGACGGATACGGGCAACTCGATCCGCGGACCGTCGAGCCACAACGGCCTGGTGGGCATTCGCCCGACGATCGGGCTGACCAGCCGCGACGGGATCATCCCGCTCAACTTTAACAACGATGTCGGCGGGCCGATGGCGCGGTCGGTCGCCGACGCCGCCGCGGTGCTGAGCGCCATCGCAGGCTACGATCCGGCGGACCCGATCACGAAGAGGTCCGAAGGGCACACGGAGGCTGACTACACACGGTTCCTGGACAGCAATGGTCTGCAGGGCGCGCGCATCGGCGTCTTCCGGCGGTATGTCGACAGGGAGGGAACCGACCCGCAGATCAAAGCGCTGACCGACGCTGCCGTTGCGGACCTGCGGGCGCAGGGCGCGACGGTCGTCGACCCGTTCGACCTGCCGGACTACGACGCGCTGACCAAAGGGCTCGGCTGCGGCGACTTCCAGGCAGACCTGAACGCTTACCTGGCCAGCCATGGGCAGGCTGCGCCGTACAGCACGCTGGCCGCGATCGTCGCGTCCGGCCTGTATCTTCCTTATATCGAAGCCCAGATGAAGAGCGCGGTTGCGCCCCGGGACACAAAGCCCGCGGAAGCCGCGGAAGGCAAGCCCGCGGCGAGTGCGCGTCCGTCGCGGCGCGGGGCCTGCGCGGATGTCTACCATGATCCGCCGAAGATCGTCTTTCGCGATGCGCTGCTGGCCGCGATGGACAAGAATCGTCTGGACGCGATCGTGTATCCGACGTGGAGCAACTCGCCGCGCAAGGTGGGCGAGCTGAAGAGCCCGGCAGGGGATAACAGCCAGGTGCTTTCGCCCCAGACGGGCTTTCCCGCAATCACGGTGCCGATGGGCTTCACCAGCCAGGAAGCGGACGCTCTGCTGCCGGCGGGACTTACGTTTTTAGGCAGAACGTTCAGTGAAGCGACGCTAATCAGGCTGGCCTATGCGTATGAGCAGGCGACGCAGCATCGGCGGCCGCCGGCGCTGTTCGGGGCGCTGCCTTAATACTTTGCGGTTCGCTTGGAGCCATAGGTGTGGTAAGGGAGAGCAGATCCCTGCGGGATGAAAACAAAGTGCCGGTTGAAACAAAGAGAAAGATAAGGAGCAATCTATTGCGAACATCACGTTGGGCTTGTCGCCTGGTTCTCGGCTTGACCGTCCTTGCCTGCCTGCCAGCGTCTCTGCCGGCGCAGACCGTTCCCGCGCCGAGTGCCTTCCCCCTGCCGCTCCGGGCAGATGTCCCCCGGCTGCCGGCAAAGCAGCAGGCAAAGATGGATCGCGACCTGCTGGAGGTTACGGTTCCGCAGCTGCGGGCCTTGTACGCGAAGCATCGCTACAGCGTGGAGCAGGTGACGCGCTGGTACCTGGACCGGATCGCACGGTACAACGGCGTGTACCGCTCCGTCCAAACGGTCGACGTGGAAGGTGCCCTGGCGAGGGCGCGGCAGCTGGACGCGGACAGGGAAGCGACGCACGGCGCGCTCTGGGGTGTGCCCATCGTCATCAAGGCCAACACGGCCGTGAAGGGTCTGCCCGACACTGATGGCTGGGAGGGCTTCGCCATCCCGGGCCACGCCTTCCTGGCCCCAAAGGATGCCCCTGTCGTGGCGCGGCTGCGCGCGGCGGGGGCCGTGATCGTGGGCATTACGAACATGCCGGACTTTGCCGCGAGCGACACCAACCGCTCCACCGCGTTTGGCCGCACGGGCAACGCATACGATGTGCGCTTCTCCCCGGGCGGCTCGTCCGGCGGGACCGTGACTGCCGTGACCTCGAACGAGGCGGTGCTGGGTACGGGCACGGATACGGGAAACAGCATCCGCATGGTGGCCGGGACCAGCGCCGTCGTGGGTCTGTTCCCCACGCGCGGGCTGGTGCCGATCGCAGGCATCGCGCCGCTGGACTGGCTGCTCGATAACACCGGGCCCATCGCGCGCGACGTCACGGACGCAGCCATCGCGCTCGACGTGGTGGCCGGGGAAGACGCGCAGGACTTCAAGACGGCCGGGTCCGCGGCCAGGGCGCAGGCCGGCCCGTATACCGGCTATCTGAAGGCAGATGCGCTCAAGGGAAAGCGCTTCGGCGTGCCGGCCTTCATCCTTGAGAGCAAGCGCACGCCGCTGCAACCGGAGACAAAAGCGATGCTGCTGGCGACGATCGAGCTCGTCCGCAAGGCCGGCGCGGAGGTCGTGATCGCAGACGACCTGCTGCCGCTGTCGTTTCTCGAAGCCGAAAAGAAGGTCGAGACCGGCCCGTACCGGCGCGATGGCGCGATGCAATGGCTCGGCAGCTACGGGCCGGCGGAGTACCACGACGACGTGCAGTTCAAGGCCGCAACCGGGCGCGGCCTGCCGCCGGTCTTTACCGGGGTCGGCGGCTCGCTCGACGACCTGGTCGATGCCGCCGCAGGCCCGGCTCCCGCTCCCCCTGCCGGCGCGCGGCGTGGGGCTGACCGGTATCGCCACCAGCCCGTGCAGAGAGTGCTGAAGGACGACCCGGACGCGCAGAAGAACTACTTCGGTCCTCGGGACGCGATGCTGCAGCAGTATCTCGACGCGCTCGACCGCTACCACCTGGACGGCCTGCTCTACCCGACCGCGCAGATGCCGCCGCCGGACGAGACCATGGCGCAGGACGGCAAACTGTCGGGCGGCCCCCACTCGGAGACGGGATGGGTGAACAAGATCGGCGTGCCGGCCATTGCGCTGCCTGCCGGATATTACCCGAACGGATTGCCGTTCGGGCTCGAGCTCAGTGCGCGACCCTGGCGCGATGGCGATCTGCTCGGATGGGCGTACGGCTTCGAGCAGGCGACCCGGCTGCGGCGTCCGCCTGTGCTGGTCGAAGGCGGCCTGACGACGGCCGGGCCGTATAAGCAGTAGAAAGACTCTGAATGGCAACCTGGGTAAAGCGTGGGACTTTTAGTGCTCAAAGGATGCGTCATGCTCTTCGATGGCCTCTTCCACCGACGCAAAGGAACTTGAACGAGAAAAGGGTCTTCCTCCAAGAGAAGTTCGACGTACTGTTTTTAGAGTTGCTGCAGATACTC
>CAXUDC010000144.1:6524-8774 GCA_964249685.1 uncultured Acidobacteriaceae bacterium | reverse complement strand
CTTCGACATCGACTGGAACCCGCAGGAAGCCCGGCTTCGCGACAAGGTCCTCGTCCCCATCCTCGGCGATCAATACGGCAAGGTCCTCGACTCAGGCGGCATTACGCTCAAGCGCAGCGGCCACAACTTCCTCATCGCTGCCGCCGGCCAGACCTTCCCCGTCTCGCCGACTTCCATCCCCGCCATCCTGATCCGTGCCGCCGCGCTCCACCCTTCGGACACCCTCTCTTTCATCGCCGCGTCCTTCCTTCGCCTGCCCACGGCGACCTTTGAGGATCGCCCCTCCGTCCTCGCCCGTCACCGCGACAAGCTCGTCCTCTCCACCATGCTCGAGCGCCTCTGCGCCGAGGACCACCCGGTCTGCGAGGCCATCGACCAGGCCGTCGCCAACCTCAACCAGGACCTCGACCTCCTCGACGACCTCCTTAACCAGCAGAACTATCGCCTCGCCTGGTGGAAGACCGCCGACCAACAGCTCGGCTACCGCCGCTTCTTCGACGTCAACAACCTCATCGGCCTTCGCATGGAGCGCGAGCACGTCTTCGCCGAAACCCACGCGCTCGTCCTCGACTGGCTCGCCAAGGGCGTCATCGACGGCGTCCGCGTCGATCACCCCGACGGCCTCCGCGACCCCCAGCAGTACTTCGACCGCCTGCGCAAGGCCGCGCCCAACGCCTGGATCCTGGGCGAAAAGATCCTCGCCGCCGGTGAGTTTCTCCGTGAGCAGTGGCCCATCGAAGGCACCAGCGGTTACGACTTCCTCAACCAGGCCAACGGCCTCCTCGTCGTCCCGCGCGGCTTGCAGAAGCTCACCGATATCTACGCCGGCTTCACCTCGCAGCCCACCGCCTTCCCTCCCATCGCGCACGACAAGAAGATTGATGTCACCGAGCAGGCCCTCGGCACCGACGTCAATCGCCTCACCAGCATCTTCGTCGATGTCTGCGAGGCCAACCGCAACCAGCGCGACGCCACCCGCGCCGACATCCGGCTCGCCATCGGAGAACTCGCCGCCTGCTTCTCCGTCTACCGCACCTACGTCTTCCCCGGTCGGCAATCCGCGCTCGGCGTGCCGGCCCGCGCGCCCGAAATCACCAGCGAAGACCGCGCAATCATCCACCGCGCCGTCCAGTGCGCGCGCGATAACCGTCCCGAGATCGACGCCGGACTCTTCGACTTCTTCGAGCACGTGCTCACCCTCCAGGTCACCGGCCCGCTCGAGTCCGAGTTCGTCCTCCGCTTCCAGCAGTTCACCTCGCCCGTCATGGCCAAGGGCGTCGAGGACACCGCCTTCTACTGCTTCAACCGCCTCACCAGCCTCAACGAAGTCGGTGCCGATCCCGGCAAAAACGGCATCTCCATCGCCGACTTCCACGCCTACAACGAGCGCATGCAGGCCACCCACCCCTCCGCCATGACCACCCTTTCCACCCATGACACCAAGCGCGCCGACGATGTCCGCGCCCGGCTCGCTGTGCTCTCCGAGATTCCCGAAGCCTTCGCCGAGACCATCAACCGATGGACCCGCGCCAACCGCGACTACTTCACCGGCGCCTACCCAGACCCCAACACCGAATACTTCCTCTACCAGACCCTCATCGGCGCCTGGCCCATCACGGCCGACCGCACCAAAGCCTACATGCAGAAGGCCATGCGCGAGGCCAAGCAGCAGACCACCTGGGTCGCCAACAACAAGCCTTACGAGGACGCCGTCAATCACTTCATCGACTGCCTCTTCGCCGACCAGCCCTTCCTCGCCGAGCTCGAAGCCTTCGTCGAAACCATCCGCCTGCCCGGCCGCATCAATTCCCTTACACAAACCCTGCTCAAGCACACCAGCCCCGGCGTTCCCGATCTCTACCAGGGCTCCGAGCTCTGGGACCACTCGCTCGTCGACCCCGACAATCGCCGGCCCGTCGACTACAAACTCCGCGCCCGGCTCCTGGCCGAACTTCCCAGCATCACCCCCGCCCAGATCATCGAGCGCATGGAAGAAGGCCTCCCCAAGCTCCACCTCATCCACACCTGCCTCAAGCTCCGCCGCGACCACCCCGACCTCTTCACCCCCGAAAGCCCTTACTCCAAACTCCCAACTCCGGGACTGAAAACTGATGAAATCGTAGCTTTCCTCCGCGCAGGCAAGCTCCTCACGATAGCACCTATCCATACCGTCTCCCAGAATCTGCAAGACGCCACCCTGACCCTGCCGGACGGAACCTGGACCAATGTATTGACGAAGGAAAGCTACTC
>CAXUDC010000144.1:0-6424 GCA_964249685.1 uncultured Acidobacteriaceae bacterium | reverse complement strand
CCACCAAGAACCCAACACGGACACCTAAAACGCCTAACCCCGATCCAAACTAGCAACTAGAAACTAGCAAACCAGAAACTACACGAAACGGTTTCACACCCACCAAGGAGCCCCACCATGTATTCCTTCAACGTCTGGGCCCCCATCCCCAAGCAGATCCAGATCCAGGTAGACGGCGCCGTCTACCCCATGCAGGGCCCCGACCTCATCGGCACCTGGAAGGCCACCATTGAGCAGGCCCATGAGGGATCCGAGTACGCCTTCCTCGTCGACGACGACCCCACCCCCATCCCCGACCCGCGCTCCCTCTCGCAGCCCAAAGGCGTCCACGGCCCCTCCGTCGTCTACAACCCCCACGCCTTCAAATGGGACGAGCCCTTCTGGCAGGGCCCGCCCCTCACCGGCGCCGTCATCTACGAGCTCCATATCGGCACCTTCACCCCGGACGGCACCTTCGACTCCGCCATTGATCGCCTTCAGTACCTCTTCCAGCTCGGCATCACCCACGTCGAAGTCATGCCCATCGCAGAGGCCGCTGGCGACCGCGGCTGGGGTTACGATGGCGTCGACCTCTACGCCGTCAGCCAGCACTACGGAGGCCCGGACGGCTTCAAACGCTTCGTCGCCGCCTGCCACGCGCACGGCATCGCCGTCATCCTCGACGTCGTCTACAACCATTTCGGCCCCGTCGGCAACTACACCGGCAAATTCGCCCCCTACACCACAGACCAGCACCACACCCCCTGGGGCATCGCCATCAACTTCGAGCGCGCCGGCTCGGACCAGGTCCGCCGCTTCTTCATCGACAACGCTCTCATGTGGATGAAGGACTATCACGTTGACGGCCTCCGCCTCGACGCCATCCATGAGATGTGGGACCGCTCCGCCGTCCACTTTCTCGAGCAGCTCTCGGCAGAAGTCGACAACCTCTCCGCCCAGCTCGGCCGGCGTCTCGTCCTCATCGCCGAGTCTGACTTGAACGACCCCAAGATCATCCGCCCCATCGAAGCCAACGGCTACGGCATGGACGCCCAGTGGGCCGACGACTTCCACCACGCCCTCGCCACCATCCTCTTCACCGGCAAAGGCAGCGCCGGCTACTACGACGATTTCGGCCAGTTCGAGTCCCTTGCCAAGGCCACCGAGGATATCTTCGTCTTCGAAGGCCAGTTCTCGAAATACCGCGACCACTCCCACGGCCGCCCCATCGCCAACCTCTCCGCCCATCACTTCATCAACTTCCTCCAGAATCACGACCAGGTCGGCAACCGTGCCCTGGGCGACCGCATCCATCAGACCATCGGCCTCGACAGGACCAAGGTAGGCCTCGGCCTCATTCTCACCGCGCCCATGATCCCCATGCTCTTCATGGGCGAGGAGTACGCTGCCTCCACCCCCTTCCTCTACTTCGCCGACCATGACGACCCGGACATGGCCAAGCTCGTTGCCGAAGGCCGCAAGAAGGAGTTCGCCTCCTTCGGCTTTGAAGGCGACGACATCCCCAACCCCGAAGACCTCTCCACCTTCACCAGTTCCAAGCTGAACTGGGAGGAGTCCGGGCAGGGCGAGCACGCCGATATGCTCGAGTGGGTCAAAACCCTCATCCACATCCGCCGCAACAGCCAGTGCCTCAACGACGGCGACCGCGGCCACCTCAAGGTCACTTTCTCGGAAGAGCACCGCTGGCTCCGTATCGACCGCCGCCGCACCAGCATCTTCGCCAACCTCGGCGACGAAGAAACCACCTTTCCCGTCACCGAAGAGCACCACGTGCAGGCCGCCTCCAAACCCGCCACCCTCAACGGAGCCAAGGTAAGCGTAGCCCCCATGAGCCTCGCCATCGTCACCACCGAATCCAACTAGAGCCAATCTGACTCGACCCGGGTACCCCATGATCACCGCGACTTCATCGCGGTTATCGTGGGGTTACTTCCTCCCATCCAGATCATCGACACACATAAACAATCACCCTCCACCACACCATAGGCACCGCCAACTCGCAGCCCTTGACAAAATCACTCCCCAAAAACACCGCCCGTTCCACCCAAATCCCAGATAAACTCTGTATCTAACCCCTGTATCCTGAAGATCTTAGAATCAAACCAGGGGAGGGGGGGAGCCTACAGAAATCACCCACTCCCGAAACTTTTACCCCTCACATCCGTCTCCTTGACAGCCCTGCGCAACCCAAAGGAAATAAAGATGTTCTCCCAACGTTCCCGCCTCCTCTCACTCGCGGCCCTCAGCTTCGCCGCCTCCACGCTCGCGGCCCAGACCGCGCCGCGCCAGCTCGGCACCGTAAAGTCCATTGACGGCCAGACGATCACCCTGACCACGAAGGATGGCGGAACCGTCACCGTCGCGGTTCCCGCGGACACGCAGGTCGTGCAGCTGCCTCCCGGAAGCACGGACCTGAAGGCAGCGCAGCCCAGCTCGTTTGCGAGCGTCGCCGTCGGCGACCGCGCGCTCGTCACCGGCAAAGTGGGCGATTCCGCGACCGAACTGCACGCCGCGCGCGTCATCCTGATGAAGTCCGACGCGATCGCGTCGCAGCACGCGTCACAGCAGGCAGACTGGCAGCGCAACGGAGTCGGAGGTCTCGTCCGCGGGGTCGATGGACAGGTCCTCACTGTCGCTGCCGGAGTCAGGACGTACAAGGTCGCGACCACGCCCAACACCATCTTCCGCCGCTACGCGCCTGATTCGGTAGCCTTCGGCGACGCCAAACCAGGCGCGCTCGACCAGGTTCGCACCGGCGACCAGATCTCCGTGCGCGGCCCCAAGTCCGACGATGGCGCAACCATCACCGCCGATGAAGTCGTCACCGGAACCTTCCAGAACCTGTCCGGCGCAATCGCATCCGTCGACGTAAACGCAGGCACCGTAACGCTCAAGGACCTGATCTCGAAGAAGACGGAGATCATCCACGTCACGCCCAACTCCGACCTGCGCAAGCTGCCGCCGCAAGCAGCCGCGGCGTTTACCCACCGCAACGATCCCGCCGCCGCGCCAGCAGCCGCAGGAACGCGTCCCGACGGCGCTGCGAGCCAGGCAGCAGGCGGCGCGCGGCGCGCCGGCATGGATCTCTCGCGCATGCTCGCGCGGCTTCCCGCGCAGCAGCTCGCCGATCTCAAGGCTGGCGACGCCGTCATGATCGTCGCTTCGCAGGGCAGCGGCGACGCGCTCACGGCCATCACGCTGCTCTCCGGCGTCGAGCAGCTGCTCTCCGCGCCCGGTGCAAGCTCGCAACCGATCACGCTTTCGCCCTGGACGCTCGGCGTTCCTGAAGGCGGCGGCGGAGCGCAATAAGCACCATTGCAGTCCTGTAGGAATCTTCCGAGGAGTTTCGATGTCTTTCAGTAACAGCGCAGCACGCAGATCGGCCCTTGCTCTTGCCGCCATCTCGCTCGTTTTCACGCCCGCTCTTCTTCATGCGCAGGCCTCCGGCGCGCAGACCGCGACGCCGATCCCGGCCAACGCAGCAGGAGCGCAAACCGATCAGAATCCGAGCGGCTCGATCGTGCTGCAGGGCAGCGTGCAGGACCCTGACGCAGCCGTCATCCCCGGCGCGACGGTCACGCTGACCGCGGCCTCGGGCAAGGCGTTCACCGTGCGCTCCGGCCAGGATGGAAACTACACGCTGCGCGGTGTGCCTGCGGGAACTTACTCGCTGACGGTGACGATGACGGGCTTCGCCAGCTTCGTGCGCCAGGGCGTGCGCGTCGCGCCGGGAACGCCGCAGACGATCAACGCCAAGCTCAGCATCCAGGATGTCGAAAACGTGATCAACGTGACGACGAGCCAGAACCAGGTCTCGGTCGATCAGGATTCGAACGCCAGCGCGACGGTATTGAAGGGCAAGGACCTGGACGCGCTCTCGGACGATCCGGACGAGCTCGCCAGCGAGCTTTCGGCGCTCGCCGGGCCGGCCGCGGGACCGAACGGCGGCCAGATCTACATCGACGGCTTTACCGGTGGACAGCTGCCGCCGAAGTCCTCGATCCGAGAGATCCGCATCAATCAGAATCCCTTCTCCGCGCAGTACGATCGTCCCGGCTTCGGCCGCGTCGAGGTCTTCACCAAGCCGGGGACCGACAAGTTTCACGGCTCGTTCAACCTGAACGGCCTGGACAAGAGCTTCAACACGGGCAGCGTCTTCATCGCGCCCACGACGCAGCAGCCGGACTACCACCAGATCCTGTTCTTCGGCTCGCTGACCGGCCCGATCAACAAGAAGGCGTCGTTCACGATGAACGGCTCCTACCGCGACACGCAGGACAACCATGTGGTGTTTGCGCCCGCGGTCTACTCCTCCGCGGCGGCGCCTTCGACGGCCTGCGCGCCGAACACGGCAGGCTGCGTGGTGAGCCTGAACAACAACTTTGTGCAGTTCGCGCCGCAGACCCGCTATGATCTCTCTCCGCGTCTGGACCTTGCCCTGGGCGAAAAGAACACGCTCACAGCGCGCTTCCAATACGAGCACAATAGCCTGCAGAACCAGGGCGTCGGCGGGCTTACCCTGCCGAGCGAAGGATACAACCTTACCAGCGGCGAGACCACGATCCAGATCTCGGATACGCAGATCTTCTCCGCAAAAGTGATCAACGAGACGCGCTTCGAGTACCAGCGACCGACCAGCAACAATACGCCGCTGAGCACCGGCCCGACCATCAACGTGCAGGGCGCGTTTGAAGGCGGTGGCGATCAGACCCAGCTCTCGAGCGACACGCAGAACCACATCGAGCTGCAGAACTACACCTCCGTCGCGCTCGCAAAACACTTCCTGCGCCTGGGCGGGCGCCTGCGCAGCACCAGCGACAACAGCACCACGCTGGCCAACTCCAACGGCTCGTTTTCCTACAACAGTATCTGCGACTATGCGGGTTCAGTGGCCGCTCAGGCCGGCGGCGCACAATGCATCACCAGTAGCTCGAGCGTCGTTACGCAGCCCAACAACCTGGCATCATTCACCATCACGAACATCGTGAATGCCGCCGTCTCCACACGCAACACCGACGTCGGTCTCTATGCGGAGGATGACTGGAAGGTGAAGCCCAACTTCACGTTCAGCTACGGCCTGCGCTACGAGACGCAGAACTTCATCTCGGACCACAAGGACTTTGCGCCGCGCGTCTCGGGCGCTTATGGCGTCACCAAGAAGACTGTTATCCGTGCGGGCGCGGGGATCTTCTACGACCGTTTCGGACTAAGCAATCAGCTCTCGGTTGTGCGTAACAATGGAATCAACCAGCAGCAGGAGACGATCGATTCCAACAGCACCCTGCAAAGCACGATTTCCCCTGCCTGCAGTCCCACGTCGGTCACAGCGTGCAGTGCGACACCTACCCGGCTCACGCTGACGCAGATTGGCGTCAACCAGACGGGTGGTTACACGAACCTGCGCGCGGGGTACCAGATCCAGTTCAACGTGGGGGTCGATCAGCAACTCGCGCGCAACACGACGATGTCGGTCAACTACCAGCACATTCGCGGCGTGCACCAGTTCAACTCGGACGTCATCAACAGCGGTCCGAACCAGCTTGCGGGCACGCCCCTGATCTACCAGTTTCAATCGAACGGCGTGTTCAACCAGGATCAACTGGTGACCAACTTCAACTATCGCGGCAAGTACGGCACGGTGGGGAGCTACTATGTGCTGAACTTTGCCAAGTCCGATACGTCGGGTTCTGGCGGCTTCGCGTCCACGCCGGGGAACCTGGGCGCGGACTATGGGCGGGCCACGTTCGATGTGCGCAACCGTATCTTCCTCTTCGGCAACGTGCCGCTGCCGCACCTGTTCTCGGTGAGCCCCTTCCTGGTGGCGAACTCGGGGACTCCGTACAACATTACCTCTGGGCTCGATTCGAACTTCGACAACATCTTCAATACCCGGGCGGTGCTTGTAGCCGCGGGTACGCCTGTGACGACGACCGGGCAAGTGGTTAAGACGATTGGCGGTTGCGGCACGTTCGCGACGCCCGGCACGGCGGGTGTGACGACTCAGGCGCCCATCAATGCCTGCACCGGGCCCGCAAACTTTACGTTGAACCTGCGGGTTTCAAAGACGTTCGGCTTTGGTGGATCGCGGGTGGCTGACGCCAATGCGGCGGCGTCACGCGGCGGCGGCGGTGGCGGCCCACGGCCTGGGGGGCCGGGTGGCCCGGGTGGTCCCGGGGGCGGCGGGCGTGGCGGCGGCGGGTTTGGCGGTGGGGGCGCGAGCAGTGGGAAGAAGTACAACCTGACGCTGGGCGCGCAGGCGGCGAACCTGTTCAACATTGCGGACAGGTCGGTGCCGGTGGGGACGCTTACCTCGCCTAGCTTCGGGACGAGTACGCAGCTTGCTGGGGGGATTTTTACTACAGATTCGGCGATTCGGCGGTTTACGCTTAATCTTTCGTTTAATTTTTGAGGGTACTGGGTGGTT
>CAXUDC010000143.1:3904-8844 GCA_964249685.1 uncultured Acidobacteriaceae bacterium | reverse complement strand
GAAGCGTTCGGCAAGCCGGGGATCGAGCCCCGGTGGACCCACAGCGACAAGGCAGGCGCAGGCACGGCGTACTCCGCTTCCAGCTATCTGTGGTTCACGTTGTGGGAAGGCATCCTGACCGAGATTTACTATCCGACGATCGATCGGCCGCAGGTGCGCGATCTGCAGTTTCTGGTCACGGACGGAAAGACGTTTTTCCACGAAGAGAAGCGTCACTTCACCCACGAGATCGAGCGGCTGGGCGACCATGCGCTCGGCTACCGTTGTGTCAATACGGCACCCGGCGAGCTTTATACCATCACGAAGGACATCATCGGGGACCCGCACGCGCCGGCCCTGCTGGTGCGGACGCGCCTGGGGGCCAGAGACGAGGCCACGCACGCGAACCTGAAGCTCTTTGTGCTCTGCGCTCCGCACCTGGAGGTAGGGGGTGCGGACAACAATGGCTACATCGTCGAGGCGAGCGGGCGTCGCATCCTTATGGCCCAGAAGGAACAGCGATGGATGGCGCTTGCGGCGACGATTCCGTTTTCTCATCTCTCCTGCGGCTTCGTCGGCCAGAGCGATGGCTGGACCGACCTGCACGAAGACTTCACGCTGGATTGGGAGTTCGAGAGCGCAAGCGGCGGCAACATCGCGCTCACCGGCGAGCTCGATCTAAGCCACGGGTACGAGTTCACGCTGGGCCTGGCGTTCGGCAATAGCGAGCATCATGCCGTCTCGAACCTGCTGCAATCGCTGGGCATTCCGTTCGACGAACACCTCGCCGCGTTCAAGGAACAGTGGCAGGCGACCACCAAGCACATGGAACCACTAGGCGAAAGCTCGTTCGACAAGGGCAACCTGTACAACAGCAGCTACGCGCTGCTGCTTGCGCATGAAGACAAAGCGTTTGCCGGCGCGATCGTCGCGTCGCTCGCCATCCCCTGGGGCCAGGCAAAATCCGACCAGGATGCGGGCGGCTACCACCTGGTCTGGACGCGGGACATGGTCAACAGCGCGTCGGCGCTGCTGGCCGCGGGCGATACCGCAACTCCGCTGCGGGCGCTGATCTTTCTCGCGGTCGCGCAACATGCGGACGGAGGCTTTGCGCAGAACTTCTGGGTCAATGGAAAGGCCTACTGGTGTGGCATCCAGCTGGATGAGACCGCGTTCCCACTCATGCTCGCCTGGCGGATGCACTGCGAGAAGCGGCTTGCGGACTTCGACCCTTTACCCATGGTCCGCAAGGGTGCCGAGTACCTGATCCGCAACGGGCCCGTAACGCAACAGGAACGTTGGGAGGAGGCCTCCGGCTATTCGCCGTCCACGCTCGCGTCCAACATCGCCGGGCTGCTCTGTGCGTCGCTCCTGCTGCATGAGCGGGGCGATCATGAAACGGCCGCCTTCATCGAGGAGTATGCCGACTACCTGGAAGCGCATATCGAGGCCTGGACGACGACCAGCCAGGGCGAGCTCTCCCAGGAGAGCTCGACGTACTACATGCGCATCCTCCCGGAAAGCCTGCAGCAGGAACACCCGGCCGAAGACAAGGAAACGCGCATGCTGCACATTGCGAATCTTGCCGACGACCAGCAGAAAGACTTCCCGGCGCGCAACGTGGTGGATGGTGGCTTCCTGGAGCTGGTTCGTTACGGCATTCGACGCCCTGACGACCCGATCGTGCTGGCGACCGTCAAGGTAATGGACGCGGTCCTCAAGGTCGACACGCCAGCCGGCGCGACGTGGCATCGCTACAACCACGACGGCTACGGACAGCAGGACGACGGCAAGCCGTTTACCTCTCACGGAAGGGGTCGCGTGTGGCCCCTGCTTTCAGGCGAGCGTGGCCACTACGAGCTCGCCGCGGGCCGCAGCGCCGAGGCCTGCCTCCGCACCATGGAAGGCCTCGCGTCGAAGACCGGTTTGCTCCCGGAGCAATCATGGGACAGCACGGACAGCCCCAACATGTACATGTCGCCGGGTCTGCCGACGTCGTCCGCGATGCCGTTGATGTGGGCGCACGCGGAATACGTAAAACTGCTGCGCTCCGCCCACGATGGCCGCGTGTACGACTTCATCCCGCAGGTCGCGGCGCGCTACCTGAATGCTGGCGGCAAGCGGACCGCGTTC
The DNA here is from genome assembly GCA_964249685.1 of uncultured Acidobacteriaceae bacterium. Taxonomy (GTDB): domain Bacteria; phylum Acidobacteriota; class Terriglobia; order Terriglobales; family Acidobacteriaceae; genus Edaphobacter. Next base: position 6,732 of record CAXUDC010000143.1, on the reverse strand, counting down.
GAGGTATGGAAGCCCACCCGGCACGTCCGTTTCATGCGTCCGGGGGAGCGGCTGCGGGTACACGGCGACGCACCGTTCCTGCTGCACTGGTCGGTCGATGAGTGGGCGACCGCGAACGACACGCCGTCCAGGAGCAACGCGCTGGGGATCGACTACGCCGATCTGTCCGAGGTGGTGACGGTCGCCGGCATGCGCCTCCTGTTCACGTTCCAGTGGACCAGAGACGGCCACTGGGAGGGGCAGGACTACGCCATCACGGTGGCGGCCTGACCCGCCACCCTGGCGAGCACCCGGTCCACCATCTCGCCCGACAACTGCGGCCATGACGGCTCTATAAGGTACAAGCATGCACCCGAAGTCGAGACAATCAGCGTCGGCGTGCTGCCGACGCCGTGCTCACCGTGCATGCGTGGCTGCAAGGCCGATTTGAACTATGGAAGGGCGACAAAGGCCTGGTATTTGTTGGTCAACATGAAACGGCCCCACACGCCAAAGCAGGCGGGCACCAAGCGCTTTCTCGAAGAAGGCAGTAGCTGCATCGAGGTCGGGTACGGTCATGCCGACATGATCGACATGCCGTGCGGAAGCAATTCCAAAGTCAGCCATCGGTCTCTCCTTGTTGCAGGTTATTGAAACAGTCCCTTGATCCAGCCCAGGCTTGCTTGCCCGAGCAGCATGCCAAGCAGGCCGATCAGCGCAACGAGCGGCGGAGCCGGACTCTTGGTGCGCAGCGCGGCGTAGATTAGGCCGACGCCACAACCGATCGCGAACGAAATGAGGTAGTTCTTCATTGCGCACGATCCTCAACCTGCTGGAAGAAGTCGAGCAGCGTGCGCGCAGTTTGTTCGGGCTGTTCCTCGACGAGGTAATGTCCGCAATCCTTTACGACTCCTCCCTGGACCTCGATGGCAAGAGCTTCTACCGACTTGCGCAGATTGTCCCCCATGGCGATCTCTCCCCCCAATGCGAGCAGTGGCATGGCCAGCTTGCTCTTGCTAAAGGCAATGTTTTGTCCGGCACTTTCCGCAGCCGCGCGATAGTAGGCAAAGCCTCGAGCCATGCCCCCGGGACGGGCGTAGCACTCCACATAGCGCGCGCGCCTGGCTTCCGAGATGCGTTCGGGGTGCTTTGCCTTCTGCTTGAAAAGCCAGTCGAACAAAGCGGTTTCACGTCCTTCGACCAGGATCTCCGGCAGGTCCGGCAGTATGTTGAACGACAGCTGCCACAGCTTGATATTCGCCTCATATGGCAGCGGGTAAGACTGCGGCGACGATAGTCCGGGAATGGCCGCGTCGAGCAGCGTGAGGCTCTTGACCTGACCTGGAAACTGCGCCGCCCACGCGTAGGCGATCCACGAGCCGATGTCATGCGCAACCAGATGATAGCTCTCGACCCCGCTTGCCCGCACCGCGTGGGCAAGCGTCCTGCTGATCGAGGCCGTGTCATAGCCGGTCGTCGATGGAGCGGAGTCGCCGAGGCCCGGAGGATCGAGGGCAAGCACGCTGTGCTGCGCCGCCAGCAGCGGGAAGATCTCGCCATACGCGTCCGCGGTCTCCGGCCACCCGGGTAGAAGCACGACCTGCGTACCGGCACCACCCGCGTAGGCATGGATGCCATGTTCAAGATTTCTTGATCGCCATCGTTCTGCTGCCATCGTCGTTTCCTCTCTCAAGCTGCACCTGGGCTCATCCCGCAGGTCCAACATGCCGCGAGCAAGAACGCGACGTGTCGCAGATCAGTCTTTGCCGGCACCAAGCCACCCTCCGTTCAGAAGGTCGGACGCGGGCTGCAGGCCTGGTACGGGGAGGCGGGCCATCGTGGGGGCTGAGGGTTCCGCATCGTTCCACTATGTCAGCATGGCTACGAAGTAGTTGTGCTCTTTCGCTCACAAGAGTCCGGAACCTTCGATAAAGCTTGCCTGCTCAAGGCCACGGCTTCAGGCTTGAACCTACCGCCCATGCGACGGACTGCCGAAGGCTGGCTCTCTGCATCGAACGCAATTTATGAGCACTTTAGACCATTATCTTCTCGCTAAAGTGTTTACGTTGAGCAGACAAGGTCCGATGGCGGCATTGAGTTAGGTCGGCCGGAGTGATGGGAGACTCGATGACAGGGAAAAAAGCCGCAATCGCACCAGAGGAGTTCATGAGCAAGGCCGGGCATGGGCGCGAGCTCTGCGACCTGAAGCGGGGGGAGACCTTCTTCGTTCAAGGAGGCTCGTCCGACTGCGTCTTCTACCTGCATTCCGGTCGCGCCAAGCTGACCGTTCTTGCCCATACGGGCAAACAGGCAGTCTTGACCCAGATTAAGGCTGGTGATTTTATGGGAGAGGACGCGGTTGGCCCTTTTCCCGGCCATCGCATGGCCACCGCTACGGCCCTCACCGCTTGCCATGCCATGAAGATCCAGCGGCAGGAGATGTTGCGAGTCATGCGCGAAGAAGGTCCGCTTACCGACCGATTTATGACGTTCCTCCTCAATCGGAGTATGCAGGTACAGGCCGACCTTGTGGAGCAATTGTTTAATTCAAAGGAAAGACGCCTGGCCCGCATCCTACTGTTGATGGCCCAGTTCGGCCAGCCTGGCGAGCTCCAGCTCCTTCTACCTCATGTCACGCACTCGCGGCTGGCAGAGATGGTGGGTGCCACGGTCAGGGAGATCGGTCTTTTCATGAAGCACTTCAGCAAGCTGGGCTTTGTAGAAGAGGATGATCGTATCCGCATTCATCGGTCTCTTCTGAATATCGTCTTGCGGGATCAGGAGACCGGGCAAAATGCGGTAAGTGCTCCCCTCCTGCAAGCCGGTACCATGCCAGCCTGATAACTCGC
>CAXUDC010000143.1:0-3804 GCA_964249685.1 uncultured Acidobacteriaceae bacterium | reverse complement strand
CTCGTCCCCGATGTACCCAAACCGACCCTTGAGAAGATCCTCAAGGTACTCTCGGATGTTGGCGAGGGCCGGCTGGAGGCGATGTCGGCGGCCGGGATCGACATGGCCGTGCTGTCGAACGTCGGCAGCGTGCAGGGCGTCCTGGACCCCACGCCTGCCCTGCAGCTGGCACGGCAGGCGAACGATGCGCTGGCCGGCATCGTAGCCAAATACCCCAAGCGCTTCGCAGGCTTTGCGACTGTGCCGCTGGTAAACCCGGCTGCCGGTGCCGACGAGCTCGAGCGCGCGGTGAAAGAGCTCGGCATGAAGGGCGCGATGATCTTCGGACACACCAACGGACAGTACCTGGATGACGAGCGCTTCAACCCCTTCTGGGAGCGTGCGGAGGCGCTCGATATCCCCGTATACCTGCACGCGGCCGATGCGATGGTGAAGCCTTCGACGTACGTAGGCCGGCCGGAGCTGACCGGCGCCACCTGGAGCTGGACCGCGGAGACGGCCGCTCACACGCTCCGCATCATCTTTGGCGGCGTCTTCAAGCGCTATCCGAAGGTCAAGCTGATCCTGGGGCACATGGGCGAGACGCTGCCTTACCTGCTATGGCGGCTCGACGAGCGCGCACAAGCATTTGGTCAGGGTGACGCGATCAAGCCGTCGGAGATCATACGCAAGAACATCGTTATCACTACGGCCGGCATGTTCTCCGATGAGCCGCTCACCTGCGCCTTGCAGGGGCTCGGAGAAGAGGCGGTCCTGTTCTCCGTGGACCATCCGTTCGAGCCTATGAAGGTCGCCAGCGACTGGCTGGACAAGGCACCGGTATCGGCTGAGACGCGTGAGAAGATCTCCTGCGGCAATGCAAAACGCGTCCTCAAGTTATGAGTTGTGCGTAGTGTTTCCATGCAGCCGCGGTCGGGAGTTATTCGGTGGCCGCGGCCGCGAGGATCGCAAACGCATGCAGGATGGCGGAGGTCACCAGGTAATAGTTGATCAAATGCACCAGGTCGACTAAGCCTTTTACTTTGAAAGCAGCCACTGCTTTTTATAAGTCGCATCGCGCCACGATGTCTTCGGGACAGACCTCATGGTCTACCGTTTCAGCAGCGCGGCAATCCTCAGGGACTATAAATTGCCGGAGCTTGGCGTCGACTCCCTTGCGCGAAAGATGGCACCGGCAGTTCGCTGATCGGATTGCCCAGCTCACCTGCCGGCAACCATGCGGATATCGTTCAGGTTTTGCCTTGTACATTGACCTGCGCGACCATCTCCGCACCCAGCTCGGCATCTGAGGGAGGTGGGTAAGAACGCCAGGTGCTTGACTCCGCCTTTGACAGAGACTAGCTCCAATACCTTAGGCTAGGAATCGGATATAAAATGTTTTGTTCAGAAGGGCTCTATTTTGCCGAAGTAGTCCTTGGGCTGCTACGCCGCGCAAAGGGTCAACGGCGTGCAGCCAATCGGAGCTATACACAAGGAGTCTTAGAAGACCCGCGAACGGCTAGAGTAACTTACACCCCAGGGTGACGCCACTCATGCCGAGCGTCCCGCCGGTCCTCGCGGCCCCAGTACCCAGGATTGAAGTTCCAGCCCTCGTCGTAGTGGTCATAATGCGGATGCGTCCAGTAGGCGCCGGCGTACGGCGGCTGAACCCACACGCCGGGCACCCAGGCATATTGGCCGCCCTGGCTGGCCCAGTACCCATCCGTCCACGCGTAGCCATCGCCGGGCGACGGCGGCTGAACCTGGTAGCGCAGAGGCGGAGGCGGCGCAGTAATGTAGCCGTCCGCCTGCGCAAAAGCAGGCGTCGCAGCAGACAGCATCATGGCACCGGAGAAGGTCAGTACCGGAAGAAGATAGTGGCGAAGGCTCATAAATCTCCAATCTTTGTGGACCGCTGTTACTCACGCAAGTATCGCAACCTGCACGACCACCATACTGATCAAGATGAAACACTTCTCGGTCTTATGTCGCTAGTTCCAGCGCGACTCCAGGATCCAGCCCCTTCGTAAATCAAAGAAGTAGTCATCACAAAGATCCAGTTGGCAACAAAGAAATACAGGATCCCCGGAATCGTGAGCGATCTCACCCCGGCGAAGCCTTGGCCAAACAGTGGAAGAACAACCGCCGGGTTGAGCAACCACAGACCGACAGGCTTGATCGGACCTCCCTGGAAGCACTCAGGACGCCCCAAACGCGTCCAGCGCTGCGGCTCCAAACAGCCACAACTCGACTACGATGGACTTGCGGAGCGCCGCTGGGCCACCCGGCGCGCCCATGCTGCCGGCCTCTCGAGGGGGGTACGAACGATGCAAGCAAACGAACAACTCCCGCTGCTGCTCGCGAACACCATCGGGCTCGCGGTGCGCTTCGGCGTCGTCCTCTACCTCATCCACTTTCTCGTCGGTCTGCGCCGGTACAATCACGTCCCGAAAGCCCTATGGGTCCTGACGCTGCTGCTGCTCTGCTTCGTCCTGCTGCAGAGCGCGCAGCTGGTACACCTGTGGGCAGGGACCGACAGGCCTTCCTTTCTCCATCAGCTGACGATCAGCGTCGGCCTCGCGGCGTTCGTCTGGACGCCCATCGTCATCCTCGACGTCACCCTGGTACGGCGCTCCCTCCGCAACGCCATCCTCACCAACGCACTGCTTGCGCCGCTGGTCCTCAGCTTCCTCCTCTTCTACCGCTGCATCGGCCTGGCGGTGCTCGAAGGCACGGCAAGCCTCGTGTTCAGCATCTGGCTCATCTACGCCGGGACCGGTGGCGTCAGGGAGCCGCGCTTCCGCCGCCGGGGGCTCAATCTCTATGCGGGCCTGAACGCGGCCGGCTTCGCCATCCTCGTGGTCTCCCTGATCGTGCGCAGCATGACCAGGCGTTCCCTGCTCTACTCCCCCGGCGCCAGCGTCACGCGTCAGGGCGCGGAGGCGCTGCTGCTGGCCGGGGTGCTCTTCGCCTTCATCCACCTGCGCAACGCCGATCGCCTGCTGGTCCGCGTCACGACGGCCTACCTGTGGACCGGCACTGCGGCTACCGCCTGGGTCGCGCTCGCATGGGTAGAAGGCCTGCAGCAACACTACGGCGAACGACGACTGGCCGTCCTGGATCTCGTGTCCTTCGTCCTGGTCGCGTGCCTCGGCTTCGGCGCGTCCCTGCTCAGCAACAGCCTGCCCTGGTTGCTCGAGCGCGTGGTCTTCGGCAAGCGAGACTGGAAGGGGTTGCAGACCGCGTTCTCGGCAGGCATCCTGCCGTTGCAGAACGAAAGCGAAGTCCTGCTCCTCGCCATGGCGACGATCAAGCAGCAGCTCGAAGCCAGAACGGTCTGGATCACGGCGCTGCCGGAGTGCGCGCCCAAGGACGACCGGCCGCACGCGGCAGACCTGCCGCAGCAGCTCATGCAACGCATCGCCGCTGTGCCGGGAACCTTCGTCACGCTGCCCGTCGTGCTGGGCGACGTGCCGACCTGGGAGCTCGCCGTGCAGACCAGCACCGACCGACCGCCGCTGCTCGCGTCCGAGGAGCGGCACCTGGGCGAGGTCGTGCGCCTGCTCGAAACCAGGCTCGTCGCGCTCCGCCTGCAGCAGGAGCGCAAGGACCGTTCCGAGCGAGAAGCCGCGCTCCGCATGAATCTTTCCGAAGCCGAACTCCGCGCCCTGCGTGCCCAGATCGATCCCCACTTTCTCTTCAATACCTTGAACGCTATCGCTGAACTGACAGCCAGCCGCCCACATCATGCCGAGGCCATGATCCTACGCCTGGCGGAGACGTTCCGCTACATCCTCAGTCACGGCCACGACCACACCGTCACCC
>CAXUDC010000142.1:0-9077 GCA_964249685.1 uncultured Acidobacteriaceae bacterium | reverse complement strand
CGGTAGTCCCAGTTGCGCCGGCCGCCGATGGACTCCGGCAGGGAGGTTGTGACCGCGGCTACGATGCCGCCGGAGGGATCGTAGGTCATGGCCTTGAGGACCATGAGCGAGCGCCGGACGGCTTCCTCGTGGACGCCGTGGTAGGTGTTGCGGGCGTTCCAGTTGTGCCAGAAGGTGGTGGTGTCGTCGAAGGCATCCTCCGGGCTGAAGGCCGGCGGCTCGGGCATGACGGCGTTGCCGTCCTTGCCTACGGCGGAGGCATAGGTCAGGGTGAAGGTGCTGTACTGGCCCGCCTTCAGGGTGAAGTCGGCGACCGTGGTGAGGGCTTCGCCTTTGACCTGGACGGGGTGGCCGCCGGTGCGGAGGAGCACTTGGTGGATGCCGGAGACCGCGCGAATGCCGTGCGCGAGCTTCGTGACCCAGGGGATGGTGAGGCCATAGTCGAAGCGGAGGGTGAGGTCGAGACGCATGGCCACCTTGCCCTGCGTGCAGCGGACCATGCGGACGACATCCGAGTAGCCGCCGCGCGGGGGCATAAAGTCGACCAGCACGATGGTGCCGGTGGCGGTGGTGAAGGTGGTCTCGAGGATGAGGGAGTCGCCGAGATAGCGCCGGGTGGTGGGTGCGCTGAGCTTGGCGACGGGGCAGATGCGCCAGAAGCCGTGCTCCGCGGTGCCGAGCAGCGCGGCGAAGCAGGCGGCTGAGGAGAACGTGGGCCAGCAGAGCCAGTCGATGGAACCTCCGCTCGAGACGAGGGCGGCGGTGGCGCAATCGCCGATCAGGGCATAGTCTTCGATCCGGGCGGCGTGCAGGCTGGGCTTTTTCTTGTTGCGGAAGAAGGGCACGTTCTGGTCTCCGGGAAATCCTGCAAGGGGTGGACTGCATCCTTACTCGTAGTCCTCCCGTTGGATGCAGAAGGGCAGGCCCTGACCGCGGATCGCAACGTTTCCGCGGAGAGGCACATTTTACGTTTGAAAGCTGGAGCGAATGAAGCCTACCGAAGGTCGTAGCCGCGTCGTGATCGAGGATGTGAAGCCGCAGGTGGATTGCGGGCGATACCCTGCACGGAAGATTCTGGGCGACCGCGTGACCGTGAGCGCGGCCATCTTTGCCGACGGTCACGACCATCTGGCGGCACGCGTGATGTACCGGCACCAGTCGGAGCGGCGCTGGCGTTCCGTGCCGATGATGGCGGTGGGCAACGACGTGTGGTCGGCCTCGTTTGAGGTGAACAAGATCGGTATGTGGCAGTTTACCGTGCAGGGCTGGGTGGATCACTTCGACACCTGGACGAGCGACCTGACCAAGCGGCTGGCCGCGCAGCCGGCGGTCGACGACCCGGATGCGGCGGCAAAGTCGCAGAACATTCCGCTGGCGCTGCAGACTGGCGCGCTGTTGCTGGAGCACACGGCCAAACGCGCGAGCGGGACGGATGCGAAGCAGCTTACGGAGCTCGTCGCTTCCCTGCGGTGGATGGCGGAGCAGAATGCGGCCACCTACGAGTACCCGCTGAGCGAGCAGGTGCAGGCGCTGGCGGCGCAGTACCCGGACCTTTCGTTCGCGACCAAGTATGCCGCGGAGCTGCCGATCTGGGTCGATCGCCAGAAGGCGCGGTACAGCACCTGGTATGAGCTGTTTCCGCGCTCGGCCTCGCCGGTTCCAGGACAGCATGGAACGTTTGCGGACGTGGAGGCGCAGCTGCCGGAGATCGCGGCGATGGGTTTCGACGTGCTTTATCTGCCGCCGATCCACCCGATCGGAACCGCGTTTCGCAAGGGCCCGAACAACTCCGTGACGGCGGCAGAGGGAGATGAGGGCAGCCCGTGGGCTATCGGCGCGAAGGAGGGTGGGCACACGTCGGTGCATCCGAAGCTCGGGACCCTGAAGGACTTCGACCACCTGGTTGCGGCTGCGACCGCGCACAACATGGAGGTGGCGCTTGACATGGCTTTCCAGGTCTCACCCGATCATCCCTGGGTGAAGGAACATCCGGAGTGGTTTATCACCCGCCCGGATGGCTCGATTCAGTATGCGGAGAATCCACCCAAGAAATATCAGGACATTTACCCGCTGAATTTCGAATCCACGGAGTGGCGTGCGCTGTGGGATGAGTTACATTCGGTCTTCGAGTTCTGGATCAAACGCAACGTCAAGATCTTTCGCGTGGATAATCCCCATACCAAGGGCCTGCCCTTCTGGGAGTGGTGTATCGGCGAGCTGCGGGAGAAATATCCGGAAGTGCTCTTTCTGGCGGAGGCCTTCACGCGTCCGCACGTCATGTATTCGCTTGCCAAGGCTGGATTTACCCAGAGCTATACTTACTTCACCTGGCGCACGACCAAGGTCGAGTTACAGACTTACCTGGAGGAACTGACGCAGCCGCCGGTGAGCGACTTCTTCGAGCCTAACTTCTGGCCGAATACTCCAGATATTCTGCACAAGAGCCTGCAGGATGGTGGGCGCGCGGCCTTCATGCAGCGTTTGATCCTGGCGGCGACGCTGACTGCGAACTACGGCATCTACGGGCCGGCCTACGAGCTGGGCGAGAATGCTCCTATGGCGCCCTCCCCCGGTAAGACCGAGTCTGAAGAGTACCTGAACAGCGAGAAGTATGAGATTCGCCAGCGCGACCGCAATCAGCCGCAGTCGCTGGTGGGGCTGATCACGAACGTGAATAACATTCGCCGGGCGAATCCTGCGCTGCAATCGAATGGTTCGCTGCATTTCCACACGGTGGATAACTCGAGTGTGATGAGTTACTCGAAGTCAGCGCTGAACAGCGATGGAATTACCAACACGATTCTGGTAGCGATCAATCTCGATCCGAAGCAGGAGCAGGCCGGGTGGATCGATCTTGACCTGGGGGTGCTGGGGATTCCTTATAACGAAAACTTTGACGTGGAAGATCTTCTGACGGGCACTCACTATACCTGGCACGATCGGTCGAACTATGTGGCGCTGCGGCCCGAGGTTCAACCTGCTCATATATTTCGGATTACACGGCTAACTTAGGGAGGCTATAAACAAGTCTGGAGGGATTCGATCAGAGATCAATCCCGGGGGCGAAAGCCCAGTTTTGCGAAAGATTCAGTGTCGAGGGCTAAAGCCTCGACCTATCCCAGAAGCAACGGCAGACTCAATCAGAGACTAGTGGAGGCATACGTGGTAGATGCAGGAGAACGGGCGGCGCTCGAGCTGTTGACGAAGGGTTGGGACGGCTTGCTCGCGGGCCATGGGCGTGGTTTGCTGGAGGCGGCGCTGCCGGTCTGGCTGGGCCGGCAACGCTGGTTCGGGGCCAAAACCCGGACGGTGGCGAAGTGCTGGATCGTGCAGTGGATCGAGATCCCCGTGGTGGCGGAGGGCATCCTGCCGACTGTCAGCCTGCCTACGGCGAGCACCCTGGGCGATGCGCTGATGCTGGTCGCGCTGGACTATACGGATGGCACGAGCGATCGCTACCAGGTGCCGCTGGCATTCGCGACCGGGGCGGCGGTGGAGGCGTTGCGTGCGAAGACGCCGGGCAGCATCGTGCTCGCCGTGGAGACGCCGACGGGGGAGGCTGTGTTTCACGACGCGCTGGTGGGGGAAGAGCTGCGGCAGGCGCTGCTGGGGCTGATCGAAAACGCAGGATCGCTGCCGGTCGAGGACGCCGCGAGCGCCTCCGCACACGTGGCCGCGACGCTGGTTGCGGCGCATGAGAGCCGGCCCGCTCACGAGATTTCCTCCGGCGAAACGGAGGTCATCGCGGCCGAGATCGAGGCGCGACACAGCATCGAGACGGCCGAGGTTGCACCCAGCTTTGTGGGCCACATGCCGGGCGCGGCGGCGGAGGCGGACGACGCGACCGGCATGGTCCACCCGCGGACCGCCACGGAGTTGCGCGGGCTGCGGTCGCATGCATTTGCCGAGGTGCGGGGCGAGGGCCCGGTGCCGGCCAGGATCAGCTCCGCCGAGCAATCGAACACGAACGTGATCTACGGCCAGCGGATGATCCTGAAGGTCTTCCGGCGCCTGCAGCCGGGGTTGAATCCTGACGTGGAGATCGGCCGCTTTTTGACCGAGGTGGCGCGCTTCGACCGCATTGCGCCGTTCCTGGGGGAGCTCACCGTGGGCGAGGCTGGCGGCGCGCAAACCACGCTGGCCATGCTGCAGGGGCTGGTGGCGAACGAGGGCGATGGATGGCAGTGGACGCAAGACCACCTGGTGGCCTTTTACGCTGCAGCCCAGGACAGCTCAGGCAGCGACGTGTCCGCCGAGGTTTCGAAGCGGGCCGGCGGGTATCTCGAGGCGGCCACGTTGCTGGGCCGGCGAACGGCGGAGATGCATCTTGCGCTCGCAACGCCGACTGACGATGCGGCGTTTGCGGCGGAGCCGTTTACCGCGGAGGATCTGCAGCGCGATACGACGCGGATCGAAGCGCAGATCGTTGCTGCGCTGGACGCGCTCGAAGCCGGTCTGCCGCGGCTTGCGGGCGATGCGGCAGTGCAGGCGGAGGTGTTGCTGGTGCAGCGTGACGACCTGTTGCAGCGCGCGCGTGTGCTTGCCAACGCGTCGCCTTCGGGCGATCGCATCCGCATCCATGGGGACTATCACCTGGGCCAGATCCTGCGGGCGCAGGACGACTTTGTGCTGCTTGATTTCGAAGGCGAGCCGGCGCGTTCGCTTGTGGAACGACGGCGAAAACAGTCTCCGCTGAAGGATGTGGCGGGCATGCTGCGGAGCTTTTCCTATGCGGCTTACTCGGGGCTGGACGCGTGTGCGCCCGGACAGCGCGCCGCGCTTGCCCCCTGGGCGCGGGCGTGGGAGACGGCGGTGTGCGACGCGTTTCTAAACGCCTACCGCAGCACGGCGGGCGCGAGCGCTTCCCTGCTTCCGGACGCCGCGCAAGGGCAGTCTCTGCTGAGTGCTTACCTGCTTGAAAAGGCTTTATATGAGCTGCTTTATGAGTTGAACAACCGGCCGGCCTGGGTGGGGATTCCGCTGGCTGGGATCCTTGCCTTACGCGAGGGTTAGTAACGGCTCCGGCAAATCGCAAATCCTTACGGGATGACAACCAAAATGCAATCGCGGATTGTTGTCATCCCGTAGGCGGCTCGCTTTCCGCTTTGCGGGGGAGCGTCTGCCGTTTACCCTTGGTGGATGGCTACCCTCTTCGATCTACCGCTGAACACCCTTGCCGGCGAACCCACCACCCTGGCTCCGTACCAGGGTCATGTCCTGCTGATCGTCAATACTGCCTCCAAGTGCGGGCTGACGCCGCAGTATGAGGGCCTCGAAACTCTCTATAGCACCTACAAAGACCGTGGGTTCGAGATCCTCGGCTTTCCCGCCAACGATTTCGGCGGGCAGGAGCCGGGCACGAGCGAGGAGATCGCGAGCTTCTGCCAGACCAAGTTTCACGTCAGCTTTCCGATGTTCGAAAAGGTCGTCGCGACCGGCCCCGGCAAGGCTCCGCTGTACGAGATGCTGACGCAGGCGCAGCCGGTCGCGCGCATCGCCGACCCCGGCTTCAAGGACACGCTGCGCGGCTACGGGCTGACCGTACACGATGCGCCCGAGCTGACGTGGAACTTCGAAAAGTTCCTGGTCGATCGCAAGGGCCAGGTGGTGGCGAGGTTTGCACCGGACACGCTGCCGACCGATGAGGCGTTGGTGACGGCGATCGAGCGCGAGCTGTCGCCCGCGTAAGCGTTGCGCCCGCTCACGAAGCGCAGAAGCCTGCGAGACGCGCGAAACTCTTCCGCAGGTTCGTGCGTCTTTGCAATACCGTAATCATTCAGCACCACGAAAGAGCCCCGCCCGCCCATGCAGAAAGCTCTCCTGACCCTTGCGTCCGCCGCCCTGCTGTCTGCCTCCGCCTTTGCGCAGAAGACGCCCATCCTGATCACCGCCGACCTGACCGACGGCGCGCGCAAGCTCTACCACGCGGAGATCGATATGCCGGTCAAGGCGGGACCACTCGAGGTGACGACGCCGCTCTGGATTCCCGGCACGCATGCGCCCAACGGGCCGATCGCGGACATTACGGGCATCGTGTTTACCGCGAACGGCCAGACGATTCCGTGGCGTCGCGACGACGTGCAGCTTTCCGCGTTCCACGTCGACGTGCCCAAGGGGGTGACGACGCTGCATGTGCACCTGGACTGCATCGTGCTTGGGCGCGTGACGGACAACATAGCGGCGCTCGAGTGGGAGAAGCTGCTGCTGTACCCGGACCACATTCCGGTGAAGGATATCGCCGTGCAGCCGAGCGTGATTGTGCCGGCGGGCTGGGGCATCGGAACTGCGCTGACGCCGATCTCGCCCTACGATCCGCAGCACCCGGCGGGCGGCACCGTGCATTACGCCGCGACGACGGTCGAGCAGCTTCAGGATTCGCCGATCATCACGGGTGAGCACTTCCATGAGTTCGCGCTCGCGCCCGAGATCAAGCCGGCGCACTTTATCGACGTCATCTCCGGCGAGCCAGGCCACGAGATGCTGCGGCCGGAGACGCTGGCCGAGATCGGCAATCTCGTCCGCGAGGCGGATGCGATGTACAAGTCGCACCACTACAACCAGTACCACTTCCTGCTTACGCTCAGCGACCTGGCCGGCGGACAGGGTCTCGAGCACGGCCAGTCGAGCGACAACGGCGTCGGGGAGCTTGGCTTTTCGGACGACCGGCACCAGCTTGGCAACGCCGACCTGCTTGCGCATGAATTTACGCATAGCTGGAACGGTAAATACCGCCGTCCGGCAGGACTCGCCACGCCGGACTTTGCCACGCCGCAGCAGGGCCAGCTGCTTTGGGTGTACGAGGGCATGACGCAGTACCTGGGCAACGTGCTTGCCGCGCGCGCCGGGCTGAAAAGCCAGGATCAGTACCGCGACATCCTCGCCGCGAGTGCCGCAAACCTGGACAACAAGACCGGCCGCATCTGGCGCGATACGGAAGATACCGCCATCGGCAGCTCGTTTTCTCGCCAGCCCGGCCCCGCGTGGGCGAACTGGAAGCGCGGCCAGGATTACTACCAGGAAGGCGAACTGCTATGGCTCGACGCCGATACGCTGATCCGCAAGATGACCGGAAACAAGAAGTCGCTGAACGACTTTGAGCCGATCTTCCTGGGCAAGGGCGGCAACACCGGTCCGCTGATCGTGCCGTACACCGTAGAGGAGCTCGCGCGCGCCCTGAACGAGGTCGTGAAGTACGATTGGGCCGGCTTCCTGCATGAACGGATCACGACGCTGAGCCCGCACGCGGACCTGAACGGCATCGAGCAGGGCGGCTACAAGCTGGTCTATCTCGATCACCCTACGGCGGCCGAGCGCACAACGTCCGCCATCCCGCGCAACGGCGTAGCGGCTCCGCTCAACGCCTGGTACTCGCTGGGCCTGCGCGTAGGGGCCGATGGCGCGGTCGCCGATGTCAAGTGGGGCGGGCCGGTGGACAAGGCACGCATCGCGCCGCTTGAGAAGATCATCGGTGTCAACGGCCACGTCTACTCCGGCGATACGCTGCGCGAGGCGATCAAGAAGGCGAAGACTGACCCCGCGCCGATCCACCTGATCCTGCAGTCGGAGAGCAACCTGAGGATGGCCGATATCGACTACCATGAGGGCGAGAAGTACCCCTCGCTCGAGCGCGTCGACGGCACGCCGGACTACCTCGACGACATTACCAAACCCCTCACCACGCCGCCGGCCAAGTAGCTGCACGGAGAGCACCATGGGCCTGTCCGATCTGTTCGCAAGCCTGAAGGGCAAGGCCGGAGGCAGCACGCCGCCGGCCCCGCCTCCATCGCATGAAGTGAAGCCTCGCGTCTTTGTCGAAGACCGTGATGCCCTGTTCAAGCTGGACCGGACGCAGGAGCTGAGCGAGCTCTTCGCCGTTCCCGGCGCTGAGCGCAAGGGCGCCTGGCAGGGCGCGTTCTTTCACGCGGTCTGGACGGCATCGCTCGAGGTGGGCACGCCGCCGGTGTTCGCCGGCCCGGACGGCTTCCCCTACCTGCGCCTGCAACTCCCCGCGCCGGCCAGGGCGTTCGACTCCAACTCTCTCGGCAACCTTGCGCGTCAGGCAGTGGAGCGTGGGCAGGGCACTGCGGTCTTCGCCTCGCCCACCGCAACCGAGCCCGAGTACGTCCTCAGCATGGGCGTGCTCGACAGCCTGCTGAGGTACGACTCCTGGCTGGGCGACCCGGTCGACCTGCACGATCTGGAACAGCAGGGCATCGCGCAGGAACGCGCCGGCGGCCTCCAGACGCTCACCACGACCAAAAATCAGCAGATCATGGTGGGGTCGCCTTCCCCGGCGTTACTTCCGCCCCATACCGCCCGGGCGCTCTACCGGCACCTGCGCGATGGATGGAAGATCGCCGAACCGCGCATCAAGCTGATGTTGAACCCCGCCTTCGCGCCGGCGCGCGCTCTCGTCATCAACCGCAAGCTGAGCGAGTTCGCGAGCCCGGAGGTAGCCTCCGCGCAAGCCCGCGCCCTGCTCTGGTATCTGCCGCCGCGGCGCAGCCTGATCCTGATGCCCGAAAGCTGGACCCAGCAGGACCTCGACCCCCTGACCAACTTCTTCCCACCCCTGGGTGCTCCATGATCGCAGCTTTGTCGCGGTTATTGTGGGGTACGTCTCATCCCGCAGGAAGCAGCCACAAACGCAGATTCCCTTCGGGAATGACAATCAAAGAAGCCAAAACCCATATAACAAGTAACTTCTTTTAGGAGTCCGCCCTGCTCACCCGCCTCTTGCTGCCACTGCTCCTCGCCGCCACCGCGCTCGCCCAGCAGCCTCCAACCCCCCACTGGCCCACCCAGGACGGCACCTACGACATCTCCAACTTCCGCTTCGGCACGGGCGAAACCCTGCCCAGACTCCACCTCCATTACCTCACGCTCGGCACGCCGCACCGCGACGCCCAGGGCCACACCGACAATGCCATCCTGCTGCTGCACGGCACTGGCGGCGACGCGTCCTCGCTGCTCAATCCGGCCTTCTCGAACGTCCTCTTCGGGCCGGGTGAGCCCTTCGACATCACCAGATTCTTCCTCATCTTGCCTGACGACATCGGCCACGGCCAGTCCTCCAA
>CAXUDC010000141.1:0-9162 GCA_964249685.1 uncultured Acidobacteriaceae bacterium | reverse complement strand
CCTCCAAGGTGTAG
Source organism: uncultured Acidobacteriaceae bacterium (assembly GCA_964249685.1). GTDB lineage: Bacteria > Acidobacteriota > Terriglobia > Terriglobales > Acidobacteriaceae > Edaphobacter. Next base: position 9,148 of record CAXUDC010000141.1, on the reverse strand, counting down.
TGCTGGTCCAAACCGCAGCTTCCTGCGCTTCGCCACAGAATGACAACAAAACAGGCACTGGTATTTTGTTGTCATCCCGTAGGGATCTGCGGTTCGACTGTTGCTGCGCTACGCCGGAAGAGAGTGGTCTAGTCCCGCGAACCAGCTCAAAGCAATGAACGAGCTGCTTCCGCACGCTAAACGGAGACCAACGAACAGCCCCAATCAGCTTAGTGGGCAGCCCACTCAATCTTGCTCAGGTCGATCCCTTCCTTGACCATCTCGTACAGCGGGCTCATCTCGCGCAGGTGCTGGACGATGTTGATCACCTTGTCGGACACGTAATCGACCTCAGCCTTGTTGTTGAAGCGGCCCAGACCGAAGCGGATGGACGAGTGCGCCACATCATCCCCAAGGCCAAGCGCCTTGAGCACGTAGGACGGCTCGAGCGTGGCCGAGGTGCAGGCCGAGCCAGAGCTGACCGCGATGTCGTTGATGCCCATCAGCAGCGACTCGCCTTCCACGTGGACGAAGCTCATGTTCAGGTTGCCCGGAAGGTGGTGGTCCATGTTGCCGTTCACGTGCAGGTAGTCGAGTGAGTTCTCAAACTTGGCCTTCAGGTAGTCGCGGAGTTCGGTTAGGCGCAAGGTCTCGGCGGCCATCTCGTTACCAGCGATCTCGCACGCGGCGCCCAGGCCGACAATGCCGGGGACGTTGAGGGTACCGGAGCGCATACCACGCTCATGCCCGCCGCCGTTGATCTGCTCGGTAATCTGGACGCGCGGGTTGCGACGCCGCACGTACAGCGCGCCGACTCCCTTGGGCCCGTAGATCTTGTGCGCGGTCATCGAAAGCACGTCGATATTGTCCGTGACGACGTTGACAGGGATCTTGCCGACAGCCTGGACGGCGTCGGTATGGAACAGGATGCCGCGCTCATGGCAGAGCTTGCCGATCTCCTGCACCGGCTGAACGACGCCGATCTCATTGTTCGCGTACATGATCGTGACCAGGATGGTCTTGTCGGTCATCGCGGCCTTTAGCTTCTCGACCGAGACCAGCCCGTCGGTTTCAACCGCGAGATAGGTGATGTCGTAGCCCTGGCGCTCGAGCTTCTTGCAGGTGTCGAGCACGGCCTTGTGTTCGGTGACCTGCGTGATGATGTGGTTGCCCTTCTCGCGGTACATCTCGGCAATACCCTTGATGGCGAGGTTGTTCGATTCGGTCGCGCCGGAGGTAAAGATGATCTCCTTCGGGGTGCAGCCGATCAGCTTCGCGATCTGCTCGCGCGCCTTGTCGACGGCCTGCTCGGCCTCCCAGCCGAACTGGTGGTTGCGGCTGGCGGCGTTGCCGAAGATCTTGCCGAAGTAGGGCAGCATCGCGTCGAGCACGCGCTGATCCATCGGCGTCGTGGCGTGGTTATCCATGTAGATCGGCAGCGTGACGCCGGCGGGCAGGGGCTCGTTTGAGTTGGCGATGACGAGCCCGTTGTGGGTCATGTCGCTGGTGGCTTCCATGCTGATGGCGGTTGCGTCGTTCATTGCGTTACTCCTGAATTCGGGAATACTAAACTTGTGGGCGATCGGATTACAGCGCGATCGAAACGAGGCCTCCGCCGACGGGCGCGCGATGAGGCACAGGGTCGGCGGGTTCGATGAGGTCGGCGATACGGATGCCGCTGAGCAGGTCCTTGATGGAGTCGTTAACCTTGCGCAATGGTTCTTTGATGGTGCAGTGGCTGTCGAGGTCGCAGGTTCCGTGGATTGTGATGCAGCTGGTGATAAAAAGTGGGCCGTCGATTGCGCGTATCACTTCAAACGCGGTAATCTCGCTGGCCGGCCGCGCGAGCGCATAGCCGCCGTTGGTGCCGGCATGCGAGACCAGCAGGCCGCCCTTGGCAAGCGTCTGCAGAATCTTGGCCAGCAGCTGCGGCGGAATATGGTACGCCTCCGCGATGTCCTTCGCGGATTGCGCCCCGTTGCTGGTCTGCGCAGGGGTGCCGGCCGCCTGCTCGGCGAGATACTTGAGGGCCATCAGGCCGTAATCCGCTTTTTTGGTCAGCCTCAACATGGCGCGGGGTGCAACAACAGTTATCCAAGTCGATTCTACGGCGGCGCGGGATGCTACGCAATGGGCGCGCGCGCAGGTTGCACCGTGGCCGGGCCATCGCCAGATCGGCCAGATGCCGGATGAAGCTCGGCCGGCGACGACATGCGCCGGATCACAATCCAGGCGTACTGTGCAGCCGAAACCGGCGCAAGGAACGCAATCAGCTTGAGCAGCAACTGCGCCGCCTGCAGCAGGTGGGGGATCGGCAGGACGTGCGCCCCCATGATGCCGACAACCGCACAGATCTGCACGAAGGTGTTCGCCTTGCCGAACAGCGAAGGCTGAAAATCGCGCAGGGTATTGGTGGCAAACAGCAGGGTCGAGATCAGCAGAATGCCGAGATCGCGGCTGAAGACCAGGATCGTGACGTACTGCGGGATCGCGTGCACGTGCGTCAGAACGAGGAACAGCGTCGAGAGCAGCAGCTTGTCCGCGATCGGGTCCAGGTAGAGCCCCAGCTTGGTGCTCTGATGGAGCCAGCGCGCCAGCACGCCGTCCAGCGAGTCCGACACGCCGGCCAGCATGAACAGCGCGAACGCCAGCCGCCAGCGCCCGTCCAGGATGTTGATCACCAGAAACGGGATGATGAACAGCCTCATCATCGTGAGCAGGTTGGGCGCGGCGCGAAATTGGGTCAGCAGGGGCACGAGCGAAGTAACACCATGCTAACAAACGCATTGCCGCGAGCGGTTCTGCACCCCTACAAAGCAGGTCCGACCTTGTTTGTCATTCCCGCAGGGAATCTGCGTCTGGATCGCCACGACCCCAACAGGCAATCGGCAACACCGTTCGCGACACCCTCGCCGACTCCGCCAACGTGGTGCATTGAAGCAGCGGTAGGCTAGTAAGTATGAGCAAGATCAGACTGACGCGACCGAAAGGCCACACCGTCCAGCGCGCCTTCGTGGAGGTAGGCTTCATCCTCTTCCTCTTCTACGCCAACCTGCTCATGGGCGAGTTCAACGCGAGCAGCCGTCCCGGCAAAACGCTCCTGTTCGCGCTGCATGACATCTGTACCCCGAAAAACTTCTGTATCGGGCTTTTCTCGGCCCTGGTGGGCTATGCAGTCTTTGAACGCCTGCGCAAACAGGCCTGAGCCCTTGCGGCGCGGCGCGGTTTGCGGTTACACTAGCTAGACGCACTCAGGCGCGTAGCTCAGTTGGTTAGAGCGCTACCTTGACACGGTAGAGGTCAGGAGTTCGAATCTCCTCGTGCCTACCACTTCCAGCACCTGCCCCTTTTAGCTACCGGGTGAGGTCACGATGCAGGAAGATTGCGTATCAAGTTTAGAATCAGGAGCACCACTCAGATGGCAGCCAAATGTGATCTCTGCGGCAAAGGCCCGCAGTTCGGCAACAACGTCTCGCATGCAAACAACAAGACCCGCCGCCGCTGGAACGTAAACCTGCAGCCAGTCCGGGCCAAGGTCGAAGGTGGCTCCAAGCGCATGAGCGTTTGCACCAGCTGCATCAAGACCGGCCGCATCGTCAAGGTCTAGCCAGCACATAGTAAGGGAAGCACGCCCCAGCCGCTCAGGCGACTGGGGCTATTTGAGTTTGTCCTTCGACCATGGCATTTGCCTTCAGGTAGAGTACAGCGCCAATCGAAACGCAGATCCCTACGGGATGACAACAAATGCGGCCAGCACCACTTTGTTGTCACCGCGAGCCTGCCTTTTATTGTCATTCCGTAGCAAAGCGGAGGAATCTGCGGTTCGACCAGCATCACTCCCCTAGAGAAACAGAGATTCCTGCCCCTTGTTTTCACCCCGCAGGGATCTACTTTCCCCAACCCCACCCTAAGCCGGGATCTCCCCCACATCCTCCGGCTCTTTCACCACCCGACCGTTCCGCAGCGCCCGGTACTTCGCCGCCTCCTCATACGCCTTCCTGCGCGATCGCATAATTCCACCCAGCGGCTGATGCGCCGCCAGCGCGTGAAACGGGTTGAACGACATCGTCTCATCCACATGCAGCTGCCGCGCATCCGAGTAGCTGTCCTGCGGGAACATCGTGATCCGCGCGACCACCTGCCACGGCGATTTGTCCTCTGGCCACACCTTGTCCGCCTGCTCGATCGGAAAGTCCCTGTCCTTGTCCGCAAGCGCCGCGTCCTCGGCAAGTGCCAGCTGCACCTTCACCTCCCACACGCCGGTCTCGTGCTGAAAGAACTTCTTGATCAGCCCCTCAAGCGCGTTGTAGTCCGCGTCCAGGTCGATCGACTCCCCCGTAAGCTTCTTCAGGTTCTCGGAAGCCGGCGCTAAGCCAATTTTGGCCACGTACCTTCCATAGCGAAGCGGCGCCACGGTCGAAAAGCTCTCGCCCAGAATGTGAGTTGCGGGCGCGCCAAACCCCTCGAGCTGCGCGGCTTGCAAGTGCACCGTCTTCAGCACCGCATTGGTGGCGCGGGCCGCGACCGAAACGGCATGCTTCACGCCTTCGGGCAGGGTCAGGGTCGCGTCCAGCTGCTTCAGGCCCTTCAGGAATCCGGCCGGATTGGGTGCCGCAAACGCATTCTGGTTGATGCACACAAAGTCCTGCGTCTTCCCCGTCTGCGTCGGCAGCTTTTCGCCGGACACGTTCAACACCTTCACCGCAAGTCCGCGCGGGCTGGAGACGTTGTCGGCCAGCAGGTCGCCGGGGTTGGTCGAGAAGCGAAACACCACTGGGTGGGTACCGGGCGCGGCAAACAGCCCCTGCGCCAGCTCCTCCGGCAGGTTCGGCAGCACCTCAAGCGTACCCACCAGCACCCCGTGTGACTTCGCATGCACGGGCCGGTAGGCGTGCCGGTACCGGCTCGCCATGGTGCGGGTAATGTGCTGCATGGTGCGCGAGAGCTCGTCGAAGACGACGTGCTCATCCGGCGCAGGCTGCTCGACCAAAGGCGAGTAAAGAAGGTACTCGGGCATGACGCTCCTTGAATCCGATGAACCAAACTAGTAACGCTATGCCGTTTCGCAGTCAAGCTGCGCTTTGAGAGCCGCCTCGCAAGTAGCTCATTCTGCTGCTACTTCCTGACAAACTGCAGGCTTGCACTGTTGATGCAGAAACGGTCCCCGGTAGGCTTGGGTCCATCCGGAAAGATGTGGCCCAGGTGCGCGCCGCAGTTGGCGCAGTTGGCCTCCACCCGCCGCATGCCGTAGCTGCGATCTTCGTGGGTCGTGACGGCAGTAGGCGAAACCGGAGCCCAGAAGCTCGGCCAGCCGGAGCCCGACTCGAACTTCGTATCGGACGTAAACAGCGGCGCATTGCAGGCCCCGCAGTGATAGATCCCGTCGTCATGGTTGTTCACCAGCGCACCCGTAAACGCCCGCTCCGTGCCCCCTTCGAACATCACGTGGTACTGCTCCGGCGTCAACTCCGCCCGCCACTGTTCCTTCGTCTTCTTCAATACCTCTGTCTCAGCCATGGTCCAGCCCTCTCAGTGTTGGATGCAACACGCTTAGAAAAGTACGTGCACGGATAAGACGGATAAAGAACGGAAAAAACAAGCCAGGCCTTTGCCTTTCTCTTATCCGTGCCCTATGCGTTCTTATCCGTGCACGTACTCGCCTAAGCGTCCGAAGGCTCCTTAGCGATCACTTCGATCTCCACCAGCGCATCCTTCGGCAGCCCTGCCACCTGCACGGTCGAGCGCGCCGGCGGCACCGCCCCCGCCGGCGCCAGGTAGGTCGCGTAGACCTCGTTCATCGCCGCAAAATCCTTCATATCCTTCAGGAAAACCGTAGTCTTCACCACGTGAATCAGGTCGATCCCTGCATGCGCCAGAATGGCCTTGATGTTCTCGAGCACCTGCGTCGTCTGTTCCTTGATCCCGCCCGGCACGAACACGCCCGTCTTCGGGTCCGTGGGAATCTGGCCGGAGGTAAACAGCATATCGCCTACCCGCACAGCTTGCGAGTAGGGGCCGATGGCGGCAGGAGCGGCGGTGGTCGAAATAGCGGTCTTGGTCTGCATCCCTAGATTCTCCACCCGCCGCCCCGCCCACGCAACCCCAAACCCGTCCCGTAAACTATCCACAAGCGGAGGCCCCCAGTGACGCTCGACCCCGGCACCCGCCGCCGCCTCACCCTCGCGCTCGCCGCCAGCTACGTCTCCCGCTTCGCCTCCACCCTCATCCAGCTCATCCAGGTCCCCGTCTTCCTGCACTTCTGGTCCGCGCCCGTCTTCGGCGAGTGGCTCATCCTCAACGCGCTCCCCAACTATCTCAGCTTCTCCAACGCCGGCTTCGGCAACGTCGCCGGCAACGAGATGCAGATGGCCGAAGCCCGTGGCGACCGCGCCGCCGCCCTCCGCGCCTTCCAATCCTGCTGGTGGCTCATCCTCTGCACCCTCGGTGGCCTAGGCTCGGCGCTGATCGCGTCCCTTTGGCTCCTGCCCGTCGGCCGTCTGCTGCGCATCCACGCCATTGCGGAACAAGACGCACGCGTGATTGTCGCCTGGCTCGGCCTCGCCGTCCTCATGGGCCAGGTCGAAACCCTCCTGCAGTCCGCCTACAAATGCGTCGGCCGCTACAGCTACGGCTCCGCGCTCGATACCGGCCTCACCCTCGCCGCCTTCGCCGCGACGCTGGTCCCGGTCGTGCTCGGCCACGGCCCCCGCACGGCCGCGCTCGTCTTCGCGCTCGCCCAGGTCGCCGGCACCGTCGTGCTCGCCGCCTGCGTCCGCCGCGATATCCCCTGGATCCGCTTTGGCTGGCAGCACGCCTCCTTCGCCGAGATCCGCCGCCAGGCCGGCCCCGCCTTCGCCTTCATGGGCTTCCCGCTCGGCATGGCGCTCAACCTGCAGGGCACCCTCATCGCCATCGGCTACGCGCTCGGCCCGGTTGCGGTCGTCGTCTTCGGCACCGCGCGCACCGTCTCCCGCGTAGCCCTGCAGATGGCGCAGATGATCAACTTTTCCTTCGAGCCCGAATTCGCCGCCTCCTTCGCCCAGCGCAACGTGGGTCTCCTCCGCACGCTGCATCGCCGCGCCTGCCAGGCCGCGCTCGGCCTTTCGACCGTGCTCGTCGTCGCGACCATCGCCGTCGGGCCGCCGCTGCTGCACCGCTGGACCCAGGGCAAGGTCCCCCCCAGCCGCGGCCTGCTTGCCGTCCTGCTGCTCGCGGTCGTCCTCTATTCGCTATGGTCGACGTCGAACGCCATGCTCACCGCCACCAACCGCCACCAGCGGGTCGCCGGCATCTTCCTCGCGGCGACCGCGCTCACGGTCGCGGGCACCTGGGCGATGGCGGTCCGCTTCGGCCTTTTCGGCGCCGCCTGGTCGCTGCTGCTGTCGGAGCTGCTGATGAGCGCCTACGTCCTGCCCGCCACACTGCGACTCGCCGAAGACGATCTACCCGCCTTCGCCCGCAGCCTCCTGGACCTGCCGCAAAGCCTCCGCCCAACCACCCTGCTCCGCCGCCTACGCTAGACCAGTTTACCTCCCGGTGTAACCCGCGTTGTTCGTCTTTCGCCGTCATCCTGAGCGAAGGTCTAGCCGCAGGCCACGCGAAGGACCCCTGCATGGTTGCTGCGGCTACATCTCGAGGTAAATGGGTCTAGTCCCGCCACCCACAAAGCTCACGGGTGCCCCAGGATCACCGCGGCCTTATCGCGGTTACGTGGGGATACTCTCTCGACATTTGAAGCATTTCCGCTCTAGGTGGAGCAAGCGCCAGTCGAACCACAGATCCCTACCGGACGACAACAAAGTAGAAGCACCGCCTTTTGTTGTCATTCCGTAACGAAGGAATCTGCGGTTAGCACCAGCACTACACCTGGGGAATGGTCCAGCCCAACCTGCATTTATAGACGCGTACCCAGCCCTCACCCTCACTTAGCAAGCCAAACGCCAAACCTAACCCCACTCCCCAGAAAGTTGTAGTAAAGAATACCGAGCTCCACCCATGACCTCAGTAACATCAACCCTTTACTACCTTTTTATATTGTTCATTCAACTGGACTTACATCCACTTCAATCCTAAGGTTACTACATCAGGTTCGACCTGAACAACATTATCTCTACCACTTTAGATGCACAAAGAAAGGTCTACATCATGAAGAATCTCATCCGCGCTTTCGCCCTCGCCCTCGTCGCCACCGGTGCCGTCGCCTCCCTGCACGCCACCAACTCCGCCTCGACCATGACCACCACCGGCAAGATCAGCTCCCCCCCGGTTCCGTGGTGCCCGCCTGGCGGTGCGGATGGTTGCGGCATCGGCGGCTCGTCAGGCAAGTAACCGAAGTTTGTTGTTGGCAAAAAACCTGTTGAAAAGCCTCTCCATTGAGCTATGCTTGTGCTCTGGAGAGGCTTCATGGGGCATCTTGAGCTGTTCATCGGTCTGGTCACTTGGTGCGAGCCCCTGGCATGCTTAGGCGCACTCGCCTGCATCCACTACAGACATCAGATTCGAAATTTTTCATATCTCTCCAGCTTCCTCGCCGTTCGAGTTCTATCTCTGGCGATCTTGCTTCCACTGCTCCACCTCGCAGGCCACGGTCTAAGCAAGAAGCTCGCTTATGACACGTACTTCTATATCTACTTCCTGAGCTACGCCACTGAGGCAGTCCTCGGCTTCGCCATCATCTACAGCCTCTACAAAATGGCGATGGCCCCTCTGCCGGGTTTGCAGCGTCTTGGGGTCCTAATGTTCCGCTGGGCAGGTGGTATAGGGCTTGCGCTCGCAGTCTCAGCGGCCTTTGGCCCACATACTACGTACAGCTTCTTCATCATGAGGTTCGTCGCCCAGCTTCAACAGACGCAAAGTGTCCTGACCCTTTGCATGCTTCTCTTTGTCTGCCTGGCCAGCAAGCCGATGGGCCTTTCACACCAAAGCAAGCTCTTCGGGGTTAGCCTCGGGCTAGGAGTTCTTGCGGCAACTGATCTGGTCGACTCTGCATGGCTTTCTCATCTGAAAACGATGTACTCTCTGGGAAATCTGCTGAACGGCGTTGCGGTATGCACTGCCCTGAGCATCTGGATGACCTACTTTGCCCTCCCTGAGCCGAAGCGCCGCATGATCGTTCTTCCCACGACCTCGCCGTTCCTCCGCTGGAACCAGATATCGCAGGTTCTCGGCG
>CAXUDC010000140.1:0-9180 GCA_964249685.1 uncultured Acidobacteriaceae bacterium | reverse complement strand
GGGCTGGTCCTGCGGTGCCGGGCCGTTCGTGCTGAATGAGACAGGCGAGTTTGTCAGCTGCATCCTGAACGCCGCTCGGCCCATCCGCGACTACGTCATCCCGGCCGGAGCGACCTACCAGGATGATGTGCCGACGAGCGATTCCATGCCGGAGCTCCTGCTGCCGGCCGGTGGCAAGGTGGCGCTGCCAGGTCTGGGCCTGGAGGTTCCGGGCGGTTCGAAACTGTCTTTGACCCACGATCTGCGTCCGGAAGGGATAGACCTGGTGCGTGACCCGGAAAGCGGAGTTCGGCCGAGCATGACGTTTCACGGCCTCGCTCTGAGCGACAATGTGCGGGTCGCGTACGGACCTGACTTTTACGAGAAGCCAGATACAAAAGCTCCGGCAAACTTCATTCGGGTCTCGGTCGATGGCTCGCTGGTCTGTTCCGGTCACGCGATCGACAGCTATGGCTTCAGGATCTATCTTCGCGATGTGACGGTGCAGGATAGCGGCTCGACCGACCAGGGCGAGGGCGCTCGGTATCCGCTCACGAGCTGCCATGCCTCCCCGCGAACCTAGATCACCGCGCGTCCCCTGGGCGTCAGGCGGCAGGATTCGCGTTTGCGGCCCATCTGCCTGACAATAGACTGTGGCCATGATGACGGAAACGATGGACGAGAGCGCGGTGACGCCGGAGGTTTCGGCGAACGACCATATTGTGATTCGCGGGGCGCGGACGCACAACCTGAAGGGGATCGATGTCGATATCCCGCATAACTCGCTGACGGTGGTGAGCGGCGTTTCGGGGTCGGGCAAGAGCTCGCTCGCGTTTGACACGGTCTACGCGGAGGGCCAGCGGCGGTATGTGGAGTCGCTTTCGGCGTACGCGCGGCAGTTTCTGGAGCGCATCGAGAAGCCCGACGTCGACCACATGGATGGGCTCGCGCCGGCGATTGCGATCAAGCAGAAGAACCAGACGCGCAACCCGCGCTCGACCGTCGCGACCGCGACCGAGATCTACGACTACCTGCGGCTGCTGTACGCGCGCTGCGGAACCGTGACCTGCCTGCACTGCGGGGGCGAGGTCAAGCGCGATTCGGTGGACGAGATTGTCGCTTCCCTACTGGCCCAGCCGGAGGGCACGCGGGTGTATGCGCTGTTCCCGATTGTGCGGACGGAGATCCGGCTGGAGCCGCTGGTGGGGTCTTCGGTGGAGGTTTCCGAGGAGCCCAAGCCCGCGAAGAAAGCCGCCGCGAAGAAGGCGGCGAAGAGCTCCGGCAACGTCGCGGCGGAGACCCTGACCGAGACCCTGAAGGAGCGGCTGCTGGAGCTGCGGCGGCGCGGCTACAACCGGCTCTACCAGGAGCAGACGCCGGGTGAGGCCGGGATGATTGTGGAGTTTTCGACGCCGGAATCGTTGCTGGAGCTGGATTTTTCACGGCCGATCTTTGTGCTGGCGGACCGGCTTGCGCTCTCGGCCGAGGTGCGGTCGCGGCTGGTGGATGCGATTGAGACGGGGTACCGGGAGGCTGGGGAGATTCAGTTTCAGGTGTTGAGGCCGCGAGAGACTGACCCCACGATAACCTCCGGCGTTCCGCCTGCGGTGATCATGGGGCACCCCGTTTTGCCCGACGGTGGGCGGGTTCGGTTTTCGGCGGCGTTTGAGTGTACTACCTGCCATCGGGCCTACCGCGAGCCGGAGCCTCGGCTGTTCAGCTTCAACAACCCCTTCGGCGCCTGCCCGCGCTGCCAGGGATTCGGCAACACCATTGATTTCGACCCCAAACTGATCGTTCCGGACCGGGCGAAGACGCTCGACGAGGGCGCGATTCATCCCTGGACGACCGACAAATACCGCCCGTACCAGAGCGAAATGAAGCGCGCCGCGAAGATCGCGGGCGTGCCGACGAACGTGCCCTGGTACGACCTGACCGACGCCCAGCGGGGGCTTATTGAGGACGGTGGGCACGGCTACCCGGGCATTCGCGGGTTCTTCGCGGAGCTGGACCGCAAGAAGTACAAGCTGCATGTACGGGTGTTCCTGTCGAAGTATCGCGGCTACGCAACCTGCCCGGACTGCCGCGGCACGCGCCTGCGGGCGGAGGCGCGGGCCGTGCTGCTCGAGGGCAAAAACATCGCGGAGGTGGTCGCCCTGACAATTACGGCGGCGACCGAGTTCTTCGATTCCCTGTCGCTCTCGCCGGCCCAGATGGAGATCGCGGGCAAGGTGCTCGAAGAGGTCCGCCAGCGCACAGGATTCCTGCAGCAGGTCGGGCTCGATTACCTGACGCTGGATCGGCTGGCCTCCACCCTTTCAGGCGGCGAGGCCCAGCGGATCCAGCTGGCGACTTCGCTGGGCTCGCGGCTGGTTGGCGCGCTTTACGTGCTCGACGAGCCGTCGATCGGCCTGCACACGCGCGACACGGCCAAGCTGATCCACATCATGGAGGACCTGCGCGACCTGGGAAACACGATCCTGGTCGTCGAGCATGACCCGGACGTGATCCGTGCGGCGGACTACCTGCTCGACCTTGGCCCGGGGGCCGGGGAGCTGGGCGGGCAGTTGCTGGCGGCCGGCACGGTGGCCGAAGTGACGGCGAACCTGAACTCCATCACGGGTAAGTACCTCTCCGGGCGCGCGACGATCCCGGTGCCAAAGGTACGGCGGGAGCCCGGGCGCGAGCATCTGAAGCTGACCGGCGCGCGCATCCACAACCTGCGCGGGGTCGATCTCGACATTCCGCTGGGGCTGCTGTGCTGCGTGACCGGTGTTTCGGGGTCGGGGAAATCGACCATCGTCCACCAGGTGCTGTACCGCGCGCTGCAGGCGGCGCTGGGCCAGATGGAGGGTGGGGACGCCTCGTCTCTCTACCGTGCGCTGAGCGGAACGCAGTATTTGAACGAGTGCATCCTGGTCGACCAGTCACCGATCGGGCGCACGCCGCGCTCGAACCCGGTCACGTACATTAAGGCGTTCGACGACATTCGCGCGCTGTTTGCCGCGCAGCCCGATGCCAAGCGCAAGAACTTCGCGGCCGGTGCCTTCAGCTTCAACGTGCCCGGTGGCCGCTGCGACGTGTGCGAAGGCGATGGGACGGTGACGGTCGAGATGCAGTTCCTCGCCGACATCGAGCTGCCCTGCGAGGAGTGCAACGGCACGCGCTACAAGGCGGCGATCCTGGACGTGAAGTACAAGGGCAAGAGCATCTTCGACGTGCTTTCGATGACCGTGAAGGAGGCGCTGGTGTACTTTGCGGGGCACCCGAAGATCGTCGACAAGTTGTACGTGCTGGACGAGGTCGGTCTGAGCTACGTGCGCCTGGGACAGTCGGCGACGACGCTCTCGGGCGGTGAGGCGCAGCGCGTCAAGCTGGCCTCGCACCTGGCGACCGCGCGGGCGATCACCGGCAAGGGCGGGACGGTGACGGAAGCGACCAAGGCTCGCAGCCGCACGCTCTACATATTAGATGAACCGACGACGGGGTTGCACTTCGACGACGTGGCCAAGCTGCTGGCGGCGTTCCGCAAGCTGATCGAAGGCGGCGGGTCGCTGCTGGTGATCGAGCATAACCTGGACGTCATCAAGAGCGCCGACTGGGTGGTCGACATGGGGCCGGAGGGCGGCAACGGCGGCGGGCAGGTGGTCGCGGAGGGCACGCCGGAGCAGATTGCGGCCAATTCGCGCAGTCATACGGGGCATTGGCTCGCGCCGGTGCTTGGGATGAGTCCAACGGCGTGATGACCTCTTCAGCGAGCAAGAAGCGAAAAGCGAACAGCAGATTGTGGCCCGCCCGTGCAGGCCTGTTGGCGCTGACGCTGGCGACCGCCAACGCCCAGGACTTCAGCGGAGCCCCGAAGGCCCTACCGCAGGACAGCGCCCGCATGGACGCAAACGCGGCGCTCGAAGCTCGCGACTACGCAAAAGCCGCAAAGCTGCTGGAGCCGCTGGCAGCCGCGAATCCCAAGGATGCGCGCGTGCTGTACGATCTCGGCTCCGCGCAGGATGAGCTCGACCGGGCTGCGGCGGCCGAGAAGAGCTATCGCGCGGCGATTGAGGATGACGTCGTCTACCTGGAGCCGCGGGTGGCGCTCGGGCTGTTGCTGGCGCGGGGCGGGAAGCTGGCGGAGGCCCGGGGGGAGCTGGCCGCCGCGACCGGAATCGACACCGGGGACGCTGCGTTGCGGGCGCGGGCGTACCGGACGCTGGCGCGGATCGACGAGAAGGACAGGCCGGCGGACGCGCGGGATGAGCTGCTGGCGGCGCTGAAGCTTTCGCCCGAGACGCCGGAGGATACGTTGTTGACGGCGGAGCTCGCTGCCAACGCTACCGGAGGCGCGGGCGCGGCGGAGGCGGCGTACCGGCGCGTGCTACTCGCGACGCCGAACGAGCCGGACGCGACGGCGGGGCTGGCCCGTCTGCTGGCACAGCAGAAGCACTATGCGGAGGCGGAGTTGTACCTGAAGAAGGCGCTGGAGGCTCACCCGGAGGACGTTGGCCTGACCGTGCAACTCGCATCGACCTTTGCCGCGGAAGGCAGGCCGGCACTCGCCTGGCCGCCGGTGGAGACGCTCGCCGCGGCGCATCCGGAGGACGCAAACCTGCGCCGGCTGCTCGCGGGGCTGTACCTGGACGCGGGCGAGTGGGCAAGAGCGGAGCCTCTGCTGGCGCAGATCGCGGCCGCCAACCCCAACGATGCGCAGGCGATCGACGACCGCGGGCGAGCGCTGGTGCACCTGCGGAAATATGCCGAGGCGGAGGCGATCCTGACCAGGATTGTGGCGCAACCGGCTTTGTTTGCAACGCCGGCAGCGCTTGCCGATGCGGCCGGACACCTAGCCTTCGCGGCCAGCGAAAATATGGATCCGGCAGGGGCCTTGCGCGCGATCCAGGTGCGTGCTACAGTTCTTCCAAATTCACCGGCGATTCTGTTTGTGGCGGCCATCTCCTATGACCGCCTCCACCAGGCAAAACCGGCGGCCGAGGCATACCGGGCGTTTCTCGCAGCGTCGAATGGCGCCAACCCCGACCAGGAATTCGAGGCTCGTCACCGGCTCGTAGCCCTGGAACCCAGGAAGTGATCTCCCGGCGTGCAGCCGCCGGGTCAACAACCGGTTGCGCAGGCAGGTGCTCCATGCGGCTCCCCCGTACCTCGATCCTCTCGCTTCTGCTGCTGCTCGCGATGCCGGTAGCCCACGCCTCCTCAAGCGACGACGCCTTGCTGGACGCGACCCAGCTAAGCCAGCTGGAGGCGAAGGCCGAGCATGCGGCGGCGAGAGAGCAATGCTTCCTCTACACCGAGCTCGTGCACAACTACACCGCCATCGCCGGCAAGCAGCTGGCCGAGGGCGAAACCGAGAAGGCCAGCGCGACGCTCAAGCGCGTGCAGGGCTTTGCGGTGCGCGTCCACACCGCTCTCGCCCGCGACACAAGCAAGCTGAAGAACGCTGAGATGCTGCTGCACAACGCGTCGCGCAGCCTGGGCGAGTGCCTGCACCATGCCTCGGACGAGGATAAAGCCATGGTGGAGTCCACGCTCAAGCAGCTCGACAAGGTGAACGAAGAGCTGCTGGCCCAGGTGTTCTCCCATTGAGGCTTCTGCTGCTGTTGATGCTCCTGCTGGCGGCCGGCACCGTGCAGGCGCAGGTGCAGGAGCCGGCCCTGTCCGATGCCGAGGTGGAGATCCTGCGCGACAAGGCACCGCTTCCGGCAGAGCGGGTTCAAGCCTTTACAGGCTTCCTCGACGACCGGACCAAAGCGATCGACAAGCTGCTGGCGGGCAAGCGCAAGCCGGGCCGCGAGGCGGATCTGCACGACCTGATGGAGCAATTTTCCTCGATCGCGAACGACCTTGAAGACAACCTCGAGGACTACGACAAGCGCCACAAGGACCTGCGCAAGGCGCTGCCTAAGCTGCTGGCCGCAGCGGAGCGCTGGGCGACCGTGCTGCGTTCCCCAGCCGACAATGAGGCCTACAACGTCTCGCGCAAGCTGGCGCTCGAGGCCGTGGCGGACCTGAAACAGACCGCCACGGAGCTGACGACGGAGCAGAAGGCCTACTTTCTGGCCCATCCCCCGCCAAAGGATGACCCCCACGGCGAGCTGCGCGGACCTCCTCGGTAACCCTGTTTGCCACACCGCTGCGTGTTAAGCTGAGGGGGTGTTCAGCCTCTTTGCGACACCTCCAAAGGCACCCGCGCGCGTCTCAAAACTCCTGGTGCAGAAGCACTCCGAGCTCTACGCCATCTTCGAGCAGGAGTATCGCAGCGTACGCCCCATCGCGCCCGTGCCCGCGTTCGACATCCGCTTCCGCCGGTTCACCTCGCTGAACACCACCATCCGCCTGCGCGAGGGCACGCTGCGGGTGCGTCTCTCGGACCTGCTCGAAACGGCTCCGGAGGCGGTGCATCGCGCGATCGCTCACATCCTGATCGCAAAGCTGTACCGCAAGCCGGTCAGCGCGGCCGAGGCCGACCGCTATCGGCGCTACGTGTCGTCGGACGCCGTGCGGGAGACCTCGCAGCACATCCGGCAGACCCGCGGGCGCAAGCGGATCTCAACCGCGGTGGGCCGCTACTATGACCTGGACGAGGTCTTCGAGGCGGTCAACCGGCGCTTCTTCCACGGCCTGCTGGGCCGGCCGACGCTGACCTGGTCCGCCCACGCCGCACGCCGCATGCTGGGTCACTACGACGCAGCGCACAACACGATCGTGGTCTCGCAGGTTTTCGACCGGGAGGATACCCCGCGCTGTGCCATCGAGTATCTGCTCTACCACGAGATGCTGCACCTGAAGCATCCGGTCCGCATAAAGGCAGGCCGGCGCTGCGTACACTCGCGCGAGTTCCAGGCCGAGGAACGACTCTTTCCTGAGTTAGAGCAGGCCAAGGAATATCTGAAGACGCTTTAGCTAAGGACTGAGCAATGGATGAGTACAGCAAGTTGGCACCGAAAAGCAGCAAAGCTGCGGCTGGCGCAAGAGAACGTGAAGCAAAGCAAAAGGCGAGGAACATCCTGGAGCTAGCCTTAGAAGAGGAGTTTCGGCTAGCGTTGCTGGAGGACTTCCGAGTGGACCCCTTGCACCCGCGCTTTACTCAGATGTTGCAGCTATGGAAAGCTCGGCATCCGCATGCATAACCCGGCTCTCCGCTTGCTCGTAACAGGCCTGGCGTTCTTCCGCTGACAAACCGAGATCATCGAAATGATCTTCCAGGAGCGCATAAAAGCTGTTCGCCGCGTCTTCCGCAGACAGGTTCTTCGTGGCCCCTGGCATCGACAACACGCGTGCGCTCATAGAACCTCCGCAATACCGTCCTCAATCTTACTCTCCGTTGGCAATGTCGTCAACCAACGCCACTTGCTACTGGTTAGGCTCAGTCCTAAGTGCCGGCGTCCATGGCACGCGGCGAATCTGAGCCACCGCAACGACGATCGCCCCTACCAGGATCGAGCCCAGGGCAGCAACCTGCGCATTGCTCATCCCCCAATAAAGCCGCGGGTTGATCCGCCAGAACTCGACTGCAAACCGCGCCGCGCCGCTCAGCACCAGGTAGACCCCGGTCAGCCAGCCAACCGGGCGGTACTTCTCCCCTAGCTTCCACAAAATGGCGGCAATCATCAACGCGCCGGCAAGCTCCCAAAGCGGCGTCGGCAGCACCAGTGCGTTGGCTGGATGCGGCGGCACCAGCGCGGTCGGCGCCATGTGCACGCCCCAGAAGGTCGAGGTCGTGTTGCGGCCGTAGTCGCCGTCCCCGCTGGTCAGGCAGCCGATGCGTCCAACCCCGTAGCCCACCGCCGCCGCCGGCGCCGCCAGGTCGAGCATGCGCATCCCGCCGATCCGCTGGCCCAGCGTTCCCTCAAGCGCGCCCTTGAAGCGCGCCAGATGCCCCTGGTAGAGCAGCATCGCGATACCGGCAAGCAGGCCGCCGTACCAGGCAAATCCCGCCTGAAACCAGTGCAGAAATGCGACCACCACCTGGCCCAGGTGGCTGAACCCCGGCTTGAAGATCTGCTGCATGGCAGACTTCAGCTCAGCCGGGTCCTGCAGCTCGTGCCACAGCTTTGAGCCGATGACACCGAAGATGACCACCATCGCGACCACGTTGAGCGCGTCCGCATCCACCCCTCGGCGCATAAACGCGCGGTGCAGCACCGCCGTGCCCACTACCGCGGCCAGCCAGAGCAGCAAGCCGAAGGTGCCCAGGTGGAACGAACCAATCGTCAGATACGGATACATTAAGCCTCACTTGACCGACCTGCGCGAAAGCACGCGGAGGCCCCTCGGGAGAGTATATCGTTCGTTGCGCGGCGGACTCGCCATGGGGAAGGAAAACGCGCTACCCTAAAGTTCATGCCTCTGACGCCTACGCCCAAGACCAGTTCGCCGCTTACCTTTCCGCCCGCCGCCAGCATGGACGTTTTGTTTACCCGGGAAGAGATCGCCGCGCGCGTGCAGGAGATCGGCCGGCAGATCTCGGAGGAGTATGCGGGGCAGTCGGTCGTGCTGATCGGCGTGCTCAAGGGGGCGGCCATCTTCCTCGCCGACCTGGCGCGTGCGATCACGATCGACAACACGTTCGATTTCGTCGCGGTGTCGAGCTACGGCCGCGCCCGCGTAAGCTCCGGCGCCGTCAAGCTGATCAAGGACATCGACAACCCGATCGAAGGCCAGCACGTGATCCTCGTCGAGGACATCCTGGACACCGGCCTGACGCTGAGCTACCTGCGCGGTCTGATGCTGCAGCACAAGCCCGCCTCGCTCAAGATCGCCACCTGCCTGGACAAACCGGAGCGGCGCCTGGTGCCGATCGAGGCCGACTACGTGGCGTTCAAGATACCGAACCGGTTCGTCATCGGCTACGGCATGGACTACGCGGAGGTTTACCGCAACCTGGCGGACATTCGGCTGTTTCCGGAAGAGCTTGCAGGCCACTAGCCAAAGATGTCAGATTCCTTTTAGGCAAGGACTTATTAAGTCCGTTCGCCATACTGGTTCGACAGCGCCGGGGCTAAAGCCCACTCGTTGCAGTTGACTTGTTCGTGGGACTAAAGTCCCACGCTTCCACCCAAGTATTTATCATGCATCCAATCTCCTGACGAATACGAATGACGACCCAGGAAAAACTCGAAATCCTCGCCGACGCAGCCAAGTACGACGCCTCCTGTGCGTCCTCCGGGGCCAAGCGCGCGGGCAATGGCG